>DASZPU010000823.1:0-24148 GCA_035550195.1 Nannocystaceae bacterium | reverse complement strand
TTTCACTGTTCTCCGCACTCGAGCTGCCCGCACCCGTCGAGGGCCGCGGGCTCGCGGTCGTCGATCCGTCGTGTGGCGAGACGATCGCCGAGCTGCCGCTTTGCGATCGCGACGCAGCCGATGCCGCGGTCGCGCGTGCATGCGCGGCGTTCGAGACGCTGCGCGACATCCCGGGTCCGCGACGCGGTGAGCTCGTGCGTCGCATGGGCGAGAAGCTGCGCGCGCACAAGGAGTCGCTCGCGAAGATCGTCACTGCGGAGATGGGCAAGGGCATCGAAGAGTCGCGCGGCGAAGTGCAGGAAATGATCGACATCTGCGACTACGCCACCGGGCTGTCGCGCACGATCGGTGGGCGCACGATGCTGTCGGAGCGTCCCGGTCACCGCATGCTCGAGCAGTGGCTACCGCTCGGCCCGATCCTCTGTATCAGCGCGTTCAACTTCCCGGTCGCGGTGTGGTCGTGGAACGCCGCGATCGCGCTGGTATGCGGCGACCCGGTGGTGTGGAAGCCGAGCCTCAAGGCGCCGCTGTCCGCGATCGCGACGCACGGGCTCTTGCAGCCGATCCTTGCGGAGGCCGGCGTCGGCGATGCGATGCAGCTCGTGATCGGTGGCGATGCCGACGTCGCGACTGCGCTCGTCGCCGATCCGCGGCTGCCGCTGGTCAGCGCGACCGGGTCGTGTGGCATGGGCCGCAAGGTCGGGCCCGTGGTGGCGGCGCGCCTCGGTCGCGCGCTGCTCGAGCTCGGAGGCAACAACGCGATCATCGTCGACAAGACCGCGAACCTCGATCTCGCCGCGCGTGCGATCGCGTTCGGTGCGGCCGGTACCGCCGGTCAGCGCTGCACCACGACGCGGCGCCTCTTCGTCGCGCAGTCGATCGCCGGTGAGCTCGAGCGCCGCCTCATCGCCGCGTATCGCCAGCTCGGCGAGCGCATCGGCGATCCGCGCGATGCGAAGAACCTCGTCGGTCCGCTCATCGACGGTGGCGCCCGCGATCGCTTCGTCGCGATGATCGAGCGCTGCAAGCACGAAGGCGGCGAGGTGCTCGTCGGTGGCAACGCACGCGCGGGCAAGGGCTACTACGTCGAGCCCACCATCGTGCGCGCGCCGAACGACACGTTCTCGCCGATGGCCGAGGAAACGTTCGCGCCGATCCTCTATCTGCGCACGTTCGCCGACGATCGGCTCGACCACGCGATCGCGCTCAACAACGGCGTCGAGCAGGGCTTGTCGTCCGCGCTCTTCACCGACAGCGTGCGCGCGGTGGAACGCTTCTGGAGCCCCGCGGGCAGCGACTGCGGCATCGCCAACGTGAACCTCGGCACCTCCGGCGCGGAGATCGGCGGAGCGTTCGGCGGCGAGAAGGCGACCGGTGGCGGACGCGAGGCCGGGTCGGACAGCTGGAAGGCCTACATGCGCCGCCAGAGCTGCACGATCAACGGCACCGACGCGCTCCCGCTCGCGCAGGGCATCCGCTGGGAGTAGCGCAGCTTAATCCGGTGATCGATCGCGACTGCGTCGCGACTCGGGCTTGCGACCCGCGCGCGCGGGACGTAGGCTGCGAAGATAGTCTTGCATCGCGATCGCTCGAAAGCGCCCGGGACCTGACCGTCCCACCCAGGCGCAGGTCCTCAAACCCCTGACGGGGTCCGGAAGGAAGGCCATTCGAATGCCGATCACCGAAGAGCTCTTTGCGCTCGGCAACGCCGCACGTCGACTCAACGACGGGAGCGAACAACTCAACGGTCTCATCGCGCGCATCGATGCGTTGCTCGCGAGGCTGGGGATCGGGATGGACTACCTGCATCCGCGACCGCTCGCGGAGAACGTCAGCTACGATCGCGACGGCAAGCGCGTCATCGAGCTCGCGTACGTCGGCTACTGCCGCATCGGCAAGCAGTTCGGCCTCGCGATCAAGACGGTGAAGGTGCTCGAGAGCAAGGCTGCGCTCGCGGGTGGTGTGCCCGGCGAGTTCGTGCCGCTGTTGCAGGCGCCGCGACGCCTTCGTTATGCGGCCGTCGACGTGTTGCCCGAGCTCGTCGCGGGGCTGTCGTCGCAGGTCGAGGAAGTCGCGGATGCGATGGAGCGGCGCTGTGCGACCGCCGAAGCGCTCGCGCGTCGGCTCGAAGAGCTGGCCGGTGCGCCGCCGTCGGGTGAAGTGCAGCGCGCCGCCCAGGCCGCGTCGTCGCACGGCCGACCGACGGTGGAGATGCAGGCGGCCGCGATGCAGGCGGCTGCGATGGCGCCGACGATTGCGCCTGCGCCGTCGGGGCGACCGACGGTGCCGTATCTCAACGGCGAGCCGCCGCCGCCGTCCGGACGCGGTCGCACGCGGTGAGCGTCAGCGAGCCGTGCCGATCGCGGTGAGCAGATCGATCACCGCGCGGCTCCTGCGAATCGGCGGCGCAATCCGGCCATCGTGGATGCCATCGCGATGTCGTGGGTCGGTTTCCAGTCGAGGTAGTCGATGATGGTGCGCGCCTCGAATGCACGACGAAGTGCGGGGTCGCGATCGAGGACGAGCACGCCTTCCTTGATCACGCGATGACGGAACACCGGACCTTGGCGTCCGAGGATGACGACATCGACGCGCCCCGACGGTGAGTGGCGCTCGAGCGCGAGGGATAGCTCCGTCAACTGCGTCGAAACACGCGGGCCCGCGTCCGCGTGGATGAGTACGGCAAGGTCGAGGTCACTGCTCGGGCGGCCTTCGCCACGTGCGAGCGAGCCGAACAGCCATGAGGCCGCGACCGCGTCGCACGATGCGGCCGCCGCCGCGATCGCCGGCAGATCGATGTCGGTGGCTAACGCCATGAGCTCGTTCATCGTAGCACGCGGGTTGCGGGCGCAGTGATCGCGTGGCATGACGACTCCCCGGGCCCTTCCCATGAATCGCAAGCCAGTCCTCGTCACCGCCGCGCTGCCGTACGCGAACGGATCGATCCATCTCGGCCACCTGCTCGAGGCGATCCAGACGGATGTCTACGTGCGCGCGCGCAAGCTGGCCGGTGACGACTGCGTGTTCATGTGGGCCGACGACACGCACGGCACGCCGATCGAGCTGCGTGCGCGTCGCGAAGGCATCACGCCCGAGCAGCTCATCGCGCGCGCCTACGACGAGCACGTGCGCGACTACACCGCGTTCGGCATCGGCTACGACATCTTCCACACTACGCACTCCGACGAGGTGAAGCAGCACGCGTACGCGATCTTCGCGGCGATGGAAAAAGAGATCGTGTCGCGCGACGTCGAGCAGCTCTACTGCCCGAAGGACGCGATGTTCCTGCCCGATCGCTTCGTGAAGGGCACCTGTCCGAAGTGCAAGTCGCCCGATCAGTACGGCGACTCGTGCGAGGTGTGCGGCAGCACCTACGCGCCGACGGATCTCGGCGACCCGCACTGCAGCATCTGCGGCACGACGCCGGTGTTGAAGTCGAGCGAGCACTTGTACGTGCAGCTCGGTCGTCACGCGGACTTCCTGCGCGGCTGGCTCGCGGACGGGCAGGGCACCGCGCTGCAGCCGACCGTGCGCAACTACGTGATGAGCTGGGTCGACGGTGGTCTGCGCGACTGGGACATCTCACGCGACCCGCCGTACTTCGGGTTCGAGATCCCGAACCACGCCGGCAAGTTCTTCTACGTGTGGTTCGACGCGCCGATCGGCTACATCGGCGCGACCGACAAGTGGTGCCGGGAAAACGGGCGCGACTTCGCGAGCTACTGGCGCGACCCGTCGCGCACGAAGGCGGAGATCGTCCACGTCATCGGCAAGGACATCGTCTACTTCCACTGCTTGTTCTGGCCCGCGATGCTGCATGCGGCCGGCTACACCACGCCGTCGCGCGTGCACGTGCACGGCTGGCTCACCGTCGCCGGCGAGAAGATGAGCAAGACGCGGGGTACGTTCATCCTCGCGAAGACGTTCCTCGAGCACGTCGAGCCCGAGTACCTGCGCTACTACTTCGCGGCGAAGCTGGGCGCGACGCAGGACGACATCGATCTCGACCTGCAGGACTTCGTGCTGCGCTGCGACGCCGACCTCGTGAAGAAGGCGGCGAACCTCGCGAGCCGCTGCTGCAAGTTCGTCACGTCGAAGCTCGGCGGCACGCTCGCGGCGATCCCCGCAGATGGGCAAGCGCTCGTCGACGCCGCGGCCGCGCGACTCGCCGAGGCCCCGGCCGCATTCGCGGCGTTCGAGTCGAGCAAGGCGATGCGGCTGGCGATGCAGATCGCCGAGGACGCGAACCTCTACCTCACCGAGCAAGCGCCGTGGAAGCTCGCGGCGTCCGATCCGGAGCGCGCGCGCGCGATCTGTTCGGTGGGCATCCATGCGAGCAAGGTGATCGCGGCCATTCTCAAGCCGGTGATGCCGGGGTGGGGCGCGAAGGTCGAGCGCATGCTGAAGCTGCCCGCGCCGCTCACGTTCGCCAACGCGGGCGAGCCGCTGCCGCATGGGCACGCGATCGCCGAGTACGAGACGCTCGCCGAGCGCATCGATCCCGCGAAAGTCGCGGCGATCGTCGAAGCCAGCAAGGAGACCACGCCCGTGACCACGCCCGCCTACGAAGTCGATCCGCTCGCCGCCGAGTCCACCATCGACGACTTCGGCAAAGTCGACCTGCGCGTCGCGAAGGTCGTGAACGCGCAGAAGGTCGAAGGCGCGGACAAGCTGCTGCAGATCACGCTCGACGTCGGTCCGCTCGGCATGCGCAACGTATTCTCGGGCATCGCGAAGAGCTACGCGCCCGAGTCGCTGGTCGGCAAGCACGTCGTGCTCTACGCGAACCTCAAGCCCAGGAAGATGCGATTCGGCGTCAGCGAAGGCATGATCCTCGCGTCGGGCGCGAGCGACGACGCGGTCACGATCCTCGAGCTCGATGCGAAGAGCCGCCCTGGCGAGCGCGTCACCTGACGCTCACAGCGCCTGCAGGCCGTAGGGCGGCGACGCGTTGACGAGCACGCCGCCTTCGCACGCGATGTCGACGGCTTCGAACTCGACGCCGGGCTTGCTCGCGGTGAGCGTGTACTGGCCCGCGGGCACGTTGACGAACAGCACGCCGCCGTCCTCGGAGGTCTCGGTGAGGTCGCGCTGCGGAATCACCTGCGCGTTGAAGTAGATCGGGCCGTGCTCGGCGGGCAACGGTGGGTCGATGGTCACGGTGGCCGCGGCCTCGCCGTGCGCACCTTCGTCGTAGATCGACTTGCCCACGCGTGTGACCGTGCTGGCGATCTGGCACGTGCTGGCATCGGGCATCACGTCGACGACGGTCGCGAGCAGATCGTAGGTGGCGTCGTCGGGCACCTGGAAGGTCACGCGCTCGACCGGCGCGTCGGTGCCCTCGAGCATGAAGGTCTTGGTCGAGGTCAACGGATAGCCGTCGGCCGCGAACACGAACGTGGCCGCGCCCGCGGGCAGCCCGGTGAACGCGAAGTGACCATCGGCATCGGTGGCGGTCTGTTGCTCGGGCAGCTCGCGGATCGTCACCGTCGCGCCGGCGATCATCGTGTAGGGGCCGAACGCGAACGCGTCGCCGCTGACGTCGACCGACGGCGCGCCGCCGGAGCTCGAGCTCGATTCGTCCGTCTTCGTGTCGGCCGCGTCTCCGTCGTCGGCAGTGCAGGCCAAGTGGAACGCGGCGAAGAGGATGAAGCGGAGGCGCATGGGCGAAGCTTGCCCCGTGCACGCGCACGAAGCGAGCCCGCGTCCAGATCACGCTGCGCGGCGCAGCAACGTCGCGAGCTGCTGATGCAGGCTCGCGACGATCGCGGAGGCGCGCGCCTCGTAGCCGTGCTCGGCGTGCACGCGGTCGTGGCCGGCTTGCACGAAGCCCTCGCGCCACTGCGGTTCGTCGAACGCGCGGCGGATCTTCGCGATCATGTCGGCCTCGTCGGTGAAGAGGCAGAGCTCTTTGCCGACCGTGAGCGCTTCGTTCACACCGCCCGGGGCGAAGTCGTAGTCGCCGTCGCTGCGCGCGAGCACGAAGCCGCCCGACGCGGCGCACTCGAGCACGCGCGGGTGCAGGTTGCAGCGGGTGTTGATGTGCAGCACCACCGCGTGCTCTTGGTACATCTTGCGCAGCGCGGCACCCGGCGCGAGCTCGCCGCGATGGTGGGCCTTGAAGCGATCGATCTTCGGCCAGCCGCGGCCGAACAGCGCGATCGGTAGGCCCGCGGCGAGCACCGCGTCGGCCACCTTCACGCGATCGACGTGGCGCGCGATCATCATGCACTGGTACGCGAGGTCCGCGTACTTGTCGGCGGGAATGTCGAGCGCCAACGCGGCGATCGTCGCGTCGAGCAGTGGACGCAGCGGCTCGACGCCGGCGGGCACCTCGGCCATCGCCATCATCTGCTCCTCGAGCGCGCGGTAGAGACCGGGCGCGCACGGGAGATCCTCGGGGAAGGCGAGGTGGGTCGCGTACGCGACCACAGGCGCAGCCGTGATCGTCGGATCCGGACGATACACGTCGGTGTCGACCGCGAACGGCAGCGTCTCGACGTGCGGATAACCGAGCCCGCCGTACATCTTCGTGAGCGGCTCGCTCCACGCGAACGCGAGGTCGAGCGCGCCGAGCCGTGCGAGCACGCGCGGATCGGACAGCGCCGGCAGCTCGTCGAGGATCCATGCCGCCACCGGGAGGCCCGCGGGCAACACCGGACCGTACTCGGGGCGCGTGTGATCGAAGAGCACCGCGAGATCGGGCTCGAACGCCGCGAGCGATGCGACTGCATCCGCGGGCCCGATGCGCTCGCGCGCCTCGCTCTCGATCGCGAGCTCCACCGTGTGGCCGAGCGCGCGGAAACCCGAGACCAGTGCGCGCGCGACGTGCTGCAGCACGGTCGTGTGCAGCGAGCTCCACGCCCACACCCGCAGCGGCTCGCCGCGCTCGAGCTTCGCGAGCACGCGCGCGGTGGCATCGCTGTCGTAGTGGTGCGCGAGCGCGAGGATCGTGCGGTCGCGCTCCTGCTCGCGGCTGCGCTCGAGCGCGGCGAAACCGGCGTGCACGCCCGCAGCACAGGCCGCACGCACCCCGGGCGGCAGCCGCCGCGGATGCGCTGCGAAGTCGGCGACCAGCTCGCGCTCGGCCTCGGGCCCGACGCGCAACGACGCCAGCGACTCCGGCCGCAGGAGCGTGGTGAGATCGACGTGCTCGGCCAGCTTCTTCAGCAGCCCCGCGTCGGTCTCGATCGCATCGACCGACTGCTTCCACGACGGCAGCTGCGACACGACGCGGTTGCGCACGACGTTGACCAGCGCCGCGTAGTCGGCCACGCCGCCGATGCACGCGTGCATCATCGGCAAGGGCGTGCGTGGATCGAGCTGGGCGCGCAGCGATCGCGGTGGCTCGGCCGCGCGCACCGCATGCCAGCCGCTCGCTTCACGACGCAGCAAGAACGGCAGCTCGGTACGCGTCACGGCGAAGCGCTCGCCGAGCACGCGCAGACGCCATGGCACGTCGAAGCACCACAGCAACTCGATGTCGTCGGTGCGCGCGCTCGCGATCGCCTCGGCGACCTCGGGAAAGCACCCGCGCAGGTGTGCGAGATTGGTCGCGAGCTGGCGCTCCGCGTGCGCGCGGGCGTCCCTCGCCGCCGCATCGAAGTCGGCGAGCGCGGCCCGACGCTGCGGGCCGGGAACGTCGCATCGCTTCAACCACTCGCGGCCGCGCGCAGGGCAGCCGAGCTTCGCCCAAGCGATCGCGATGCGGGTGCAGAGCGATGGGCTCGGTGCGCTGCGCTCGATCCACAGATAGGCGAGCAGCGCGGTGTGCAATCGTCCGCGCTCGAAGCAGTGATCCGCCCACGCGCGCACGATGTCGGTCGGCGGGGTGCCGGCGAGCAGCGTGTGCCCGTGGTACCAGAGCACGTCCTCGACGGCGTAGGTCGCGGGCCCCGGTGCGGTCGCGAGCCATGCGACGCGCGACGGATCGAGCTGACGCTGCACGCACCACTGCATCACGACGAGCCCGGCATCGCGGCGATCGGGCGCGAGCACCAGCTTCGGCACTGCGAGCGTGGGCACGTCGTCGCCGATGATCACTGCGCCGGCGATCTCGTGGGCCGGCAAGCCCGTGGCCGCGATCGCGTCGCGGAGGATCGCGTCCGTCATAGCGCCTCGATGTCGCGCAGGATCGTCTGCGCTCGGTGCGTCCAGGTGTGGCCGCTGCGGATCGCAGCGGCTGCGTTCGCGCGAATCGTCGCGGCGCGCGCGGGGTCGTGCGCGATCGCGTCGAGCTGCTCACCGAGCGTGTCGAGCGAGAACTCGAGGTAGTGCGTGCCCGGCTCGAATTGTTGCGCGATGCCACCGATGGAGTGGTCGTGCCGCGTCTTCCGCCACAGCACGAGCTGGCCGCTGCACATCGCGTCCATCGAACGGAAGTGCACGCCGGTGCCTTCGTGCAGGTTCGCGACGACGTCGGCGTATGCGCGGCGCAGCGCGCCGGGCTCGCCCAGCCAACCGCGGTAGTAGGGGGCGTATCGCGGCCAGCGCGACCAATTCGGCGTGCCGTGGATCGCGAGCTTGTCGGTATGTTGCAGCGCCGCGTCGATCAGATCGACACGGTTCACGTGCCGCACGGTGCGACCGAGGATGTCGTAGCGCAGCACGTCGTCGAGAACGAGCTCGTGGCCGCAGTGCGCGCGTACGATCTCGCCGACCGCACCGATGAGATCGTCGGGCGAGCGCGGGGGACCGGGCGTGCGCAGGATGTGCTCGAGCGACGGCAACAGCTCCGCGAACGTCATCGCGCCGTGCGGCGCGGTGAGGTCGCGCGCGAGCTCGGCCTCGCTCCACGGATTGGGCACGTGACCGGCGAAGCCGAGCGACGCGTTCGGGACGTGCGGCGTCACCGGGTAGTCGTGCTCGCACGCGCCGGCGCCGAGCCACGCGGAGAAGCTGCGGTGCGGATAGTGGGGCACCCACGACTCCGCGAACATGTAGGTCGCGTCGCTGCCCTCGAAGTGCGAGAGCTGACGGCCGTTGAAGTCGACGATCCAGCAGGCGTGCTTCACGTCCGCGGGCAGGAACTCCGCGTCGCAGCGCGGGCGGTTCATCTCGACCACGAGATCGGGCCGGAAGCTCGCGACGTGATCACGCATCGCCGCGGCGCCGAGATGGCCGAGGCCACCATCGACCTCGACGCCGGCGGCCGCGAAGCCGCGCATCATCTGAGGTAGCAGTGCGCGATAGAACTCGGTGTCGCGGGGCAGGAACACGGAAACGCGGCGGATCGTCATGGCGCGACCTCCTGGAGGAGCGCGAGCACGTCGTCGCAGGTGTGCTCGGCGATGAATCGTCGTTGTGCGCGCGCGACGTTGGCTTGCAGCGCTGCGTAGTCGCAGGCGTCGAGCCGTGCCGCCAAGCGCGGCACCTCGTCGGCAGCGATCGCGAAGCCGATACCTTCGCGCTCCACGAACTCGGCCATGTACTCGAGCTCGGAGCTCACGAGCACGGGCAGACCCGCGGCGAGATACACGAACAGCTTGCTCGCGAGCGAGCACTGCAGATGGCGGCGCCCGACCACGAGCTCGTCGTCGAAGTCGTAGAGGATCAGGCCGAAGTCCTGGTGGCCATGCAGTGCTTCGACGAGCGCGCGCACCTCGATGCGCTGGTGGTACGTGAAGCCGGACATGTGCTGCGCGGCGCGCTCGTACTCCTCGTAGATTCCACCCGCGCCGCCGTAGGCAGTGACCGCGATCGACTGCTCGACGAGCGCGCCGATCATCGGCAGGTAGTGCAGGAACCCGAACGCGGCGCGCGACGTATCGCTGGGCTTGAGCTGTCCGGCGTACACGCAGCGCCACGGTCCGGGCATACGCGGCACCGGCGGGTGCATCCACGCGCGCGGTGGGGCGGGGTAGATGCGCAGCTCGGGGACGCACGCGTCGGCGACGAGCGCATCCGCGACCGCGCCGCCGTGCTTCTGCACGAACGCAGCGGTCGAGCAGCGCACGCGTCGTTCCGCGGCGCGGATCATCGTGAGCTCGTCGGGCGCGAACAGGCCGGCATCGACGAACGGTTGCTCGTTCGCGGGGTCGACGTACGCATCGATCCAGTCCCACACCTCCTGCACGACCCGCAGACCCGGGTGCACGGTCGCGAGCAGCTGCGAGAGGAACGCCCAGCGCCCGTGCGCCTGTAGATAGATCGCGCGCGCGGGCAGTCGCGCGATCACGTCGGTCAGCGTCGCGAGCGATCCGTTGCAGCCGAGCGTCGCGTCGAACGTACTGGCCGGTGGATCACCTTGGAGATAGAGCGCGGCGGTCGGGCGTCCACGCCCGCGCAGCACCTCGGCGAGGTACTCCAGCGAAGGGAAGTTGCCGTGGTGCAGCGCGACCAGCACGACCGTGTCCGGCGCGCTCGCGAGCGTGAGCCAACGCGACAGCGCGTCGTCGTCGAGCTCGAACGGCGTGCAGCGGCGCTCGAACAGCGCGCGCAGGAATGCGGCGCTCGAAGCTCCGTCGGCGACCGTCTCGGCGAGTGCCGCCGCGTCGAAGGGTCTCGGCACCCTCTCCTCATGGCGATCGGGCGGCCTCGGCGGGTGTCCCGATGCGGTCCGCCACGCGGGCCGGCCGGTGTAGGTGCGCGTCGTCTTTAGGACCAACACTGGCCGACGCGGCCCTCGACGCTACATGGCCAACACGGACATGTCGGATCGCAAGGTCGTCGTAACGGGAGGCGCGGGGTTCATCGGGAGCCACCTCGTCGAGCGCCTGCTCGCAGAGGGCAACGAGGTGCACGTGCTCGACGACTTCTCGACGGGTCGCGCGAGCAACCTCGACGGGATGACGGGCGCGTTGTTCGTGCACGAGGTCGATGTGTCGCGCTTCGACGCGGTGCGTCCGCTCGTGCAAGGTGCGTCGCGCATCTATCACCTCGCGGCGCTCGCCGACATCGTGCCCTCGATCGAGCACCCGCTCGACTACACCCGCGCGAACGTCGACGGCACGATCGCGATGCTCGAAGCGGCGCGCCACGCCGGCGTCGCGCGCTTCGTCTACACCGCATCGTCGTCGTGCTACGGCCTCGCCGAGCAGTTCCCCACCTCCGAGTCGGCGCCGTGCAAGCCGCAGTATCCCTACGCGCTCACCAAGTACCTCGGTGAGCAAGCGGTGATGCACTGGGCGCAGGTGTACGGCATGTCCGCGATGGCGCTGCGGCTGTTCAACGTGTACGGCCCGCGCTCGCGCACCAACGGCACCTACGGTGCGATGTTCGGCATCTTCCTCGCGCAGAAGCTCGCGGGTAAGCCGTTCACGGTCGTCGGCGACGGCACGCAGACGCGCGACTTCACGTTCGTCACCGACGTGGTCGACGCATTCGTGCGCGCGGGCGAGAGCGACGTCTCGGGTGTCGCGCTGAATGTCGGCACCGGCAAGCCCACCAGCGTGAACCGCATCGTCGAGATCCTCGGCGGCGACGCGGTGCACGTGCCCAAGCGGCCGGGTGAGCCCGACTGCACGCACGCCGACGCGTCCGCGATCACGAAGGCGCTCGGTTGGACCGCGCGCGTCTCGATCGAAGAAGGCATCGCGAAGCTGCTGGCGCACATCGACGACTGGCGCGAGGCGACGGTGTGGACGCCCGCGAGCATCGCGACGGCCACGCGCGCGTGGTTCCAGCACCTCGGTAAGGAGAGCCATGCCGGCTAAGGTCATCGGCCTCTCGGCGGTCGTCGCCGAAGTCTCGTCGCGCCGACGCGAAGGCCAACGCATCGCGCTCGTGCACGGTTCGTTCGACGGCGAAGCGAGCGTCGATCGCCACCTCATGCGATCGCTGCGCGCGTGCGCCGACCTGGTCGTCGTCGCGGTCGCCGAGCGCGGTCACGCCGGCGAGTCGTTCGCACTCACGCACCGCGAGCGCGCGTGGCTGGCCGCGGGCATCGCCGAAGCCGACCTCGTCGCGATGGTCGAGGGCCCGAGCGCGGCGCCCACCATCGCGGACGTCGAGCCCGATCTCTACGCGTTCTCGAGCATGGCGTTCGGCGACGGCCCCACCTCCGACGAGCTCGATGCGCTCGCGGCGATCGGGGCCGAGCTCTACACGCTCTCGCGCCGCGGCGACACGCTGGTCGAGTGGCGGCAGCGCGCCGTGCCGGGCACGCGCGAGCGCCAGCGCTTCGCCGCGGAGCTCCGCACGCAGTTCGGCATGGGTCACGTCAACGCCGGGCTCGCGGCGATCCGCAAGCTGCGGGTCGCGTGCATCGGCGAGACGATCATCGACGAGTACGCCTACTGCGACGCGATCGGCAAGAGCGGCAAGGAACCGATGATCGTGAATCGCTTCCTGTCCTGCGACGCGCAGGCGGGCGGCGTGCTCGCGGTCGCGAACCACCTCGCCGACTTCTGTGCGGGCGTCGAGGTCGTGTCGGCACTCGGCGCGATCGATCGCCGCGAAGAGTTCGTGAAGAGCGGACTGCGCCCCGAGGTCGTGCCGACGTTCACGACGAAGCACGGTGCACCCACCATCGTGAAGCGCCGCTACATCGACGCGTACAGCCGCGCGAAGATGATGGGCGTCTATCACATGGACACCGCGCCCTTGCGCGGCACGGACGAGGAAGAGTTCGTCGCGGCGCTCGAGAACGTGCTCTCGCGCAGCGACGTGGCGATCGTCGCGGACTACGGCCACGGGTTGCTCACGCCGCGCGCGGTCGAGGTGCTCGCGCGCTGGAACGGCTTCCTCGCGGTGAACACCCAGCTCAACGCCGCGAACTCCGGCTACCACGTGCTCTCGAAGTACCCGCGGGCCGACTACGCGTGCTTGCACGAGGGCGAGCTGCGCATGGACGCACGCGATCTGCACTCGGCGCTGCCCGACTTGCTGGAGAAGACCGCGAGTCGCATGGGCGCGCAGGCGATGATGGCGACGCTCGGTCGCAAGGGCACGATGATGTACGCCGACGGCGGTCGCATCGTGAACTGCCCCGCGCTCGCGTCGGTCGTGGTCGAGCGCGTCGGCGCCGGTGATGCGGTGCTGGCGATCTCCGCGGTCGCGACCGCGGTGGGGCTCCCGCCCGAGCTCACCAGTCTGCTCGGCAATCTCGCCGGCGCGCAGATGGTCGCGGTGATGGGCAACAGCTCCTCCATCCGCAAGCCGCGTCTGGTCGAGAGCGTGCGGCATCTGCTGACCGAGCCGGTCGCCGAGCAGCGACGGATCGCGAGCGAGGGCGGGTGACCGTGTTCCTCGATCGCGACGGTGTGTTGGTCGAGGACGTCGGTCTGCTCACCCGCGCGTGCGACATCCGCGTGCTGCCCGGTGTGGCCGAGGCGCTCACGATGTTGCGCGCTGCCGGGCACAAGCTCGTGGTCGTGAGCAACCAGACCGTGGTCGCACGCGGCCTGCTCGACGAAGCGCAGACCCGTGCGCTGCACGGCGAGATCGAGCGCGCGCTCGCCGAAGCCGGTGCACCCGCGCTCGATGGCTTCTACTTCTGTCCGCATCATCCGCACGCCGAGGTCGCGGCCTATCGCTGCGACTGCGAGTGCCGCAAGCCTGCGCCCGGGCTCATCGCACGTGCGTGCGACGAGCGTGGGCTCGACGCGAAGTCCGCGGTGATGGTCGGCGATCGGCCTTCCGACGTGCTCGCGGGCATCCGCGCCGGCTGCAAGACGGTGTGGGTCGAGACCGGTCGTCACGTCGATGCACCGATCGTCGGCGCGCACGACGACGTGCAACCCGATCATCGCTGCGCGGATCTCCTGGCGGCGGCGCGCTGGATCGTCGAGGTGACCGCGTGAAGGCGCTCGTGCTGTGCGCCGGCGAAGGCACGCGGCTCGGCGAGCTCTGCCGCGACACGCCGAAGCCGCTGTTGCAGGTCGGTGGCCGCACCATCGTCGAGCACATCGTCGAGCGGCTCGCCCACGCGGGCTGCACCGACGTGTGGATCAACCTGCGTCACATGGGCGAGCAGATTCCGCCGGTGCTCGGCGACGGTGCCCGCTTCGGCGTCGCGATTCACTACGTGTGGGAGTCGAAGGCGCGCGGCACGGCCGGCACGGTCGCCGATCTCCGCGACCTCGTCGGCGACGAGCTGCTCGTGCACTACGGCGACATCGTCACCGATCACGGGCTCGCGGATCTCGTGGGCGCGCATCGCAAGAGCGGCGCGTGGGCGACGATGCTGGTCCACGAGCGCGCCGGATCGAACAGCGTCGCGGTGCTCGGCGACGACGGCCGCGTGCTCGCGTTCCACGAGCGTCCGCGTGCGCCGGTCGATCTGCTCGGCCGCACGCCCTACGTGTTCTCCGGTCTCTGCGTGCTCACGGCCGCAGCGATGGCCGCCATCCCCACCGGCTTGCCCGCCGATCTCCCCGCCGACGTCTTCCCCTTGCTCGCTCGCACCGGTCGTCTGCACGCGCAGCGCCTCGCCGGTGCGCGCGTTGCCGTCGATTCTCCCGAGCGCCTCGCGCTCGCTCGCTCCACCTTCGCCGCCGACGTGACGCCATGAACCAACGGAATGCCATCGATCCCAAGGGTTGCCACGACCTCTTCATCGATCAGTACCTGCGCCAATTCGGCGAGGTGATGCGCAATGTCTCGCAGGACCAGATCAACACCGCGAGCGCGGCGTTGTTGCACGCGTTCGAGCAGGGCGCGTGGGTGTTCGTCGCCGGCAACGGTGGCAGCGCATCGTTGGCGAGCCATCTCGCGTGCGATCTCGAGAAGACGGTGAGCGGAAAAGATCCGCGCTCCGCGAAGAAGAGATTTCGCGTGCAATCGCTGGTCGACAACACGGCGCGCTTGACAGCGTGGGCCAACGACGAAACGTACGACTGCGTGTTCTCCGAGCCGCTCGTCAATCAAGCCAGCCCCGGCGACATGCTGGTGGTCATCAGTGCGAGCGGAAACTCGCCCAACGTCATCGCGGCGCTGCACACCGCGCGCGAGCTCGGCATGGTGACGCTGGGCTGCCTCGGCTTCGACGGTGGCAAGGCGCTCGCGCTGTGCGACCACCCGATCCTCGTGCCGAGCAACGACTACGGCATCGTCGAAGGTGCGCACGGCGTCGTCTCGCACCTGCTCACCAGCTGGCTGACGCGTGCAGTCGACACGATGCGCGGCACCCCGCGTCCCAAGCTCGCGATCGCCGGAGGTGCGCAGTGAACCGCTTCCAACACGTGCTGGTCACCGGTGGCGCCGGCTACGTCGGCTCCGCGTTGATCCCCAAGCTGCTCGAGGCCGGCTATCGCGTCACCGTGCTCGACCTCTACCTGTACGGCACCGAGCTCTTCGCCGAGCACCGCGGGCCGAACCTGCGCGAAGTGCAGGGCGACATCCGTGATCCCCAGGCGGTCGCCGACGCGCTGCAAGGCGTCGATGCGGTGATCCACCTCGCGTGCATCTCCAACGATCCGTCCTACGACCTCGACCCCGCGCTCGGGCGTTCGATCAACTACGACGCATTCCGACCGCTCGTGAAAGCGTGCAAGTCGGCCGGCGTGAAGCGCTTCGTGTACGCGTCGTCGTCCTCCGTGTACGGCGTGAAAGCCGAGCGCGACGTGCACGAGTCGCTGCCGCTCGAGCCGCTCACCGACTACTCCAAGTTCAAGGCGCTCTGCGAAACCGTGCTCGTCGAAGAGCAGGAGCCCGGCTTCGTCACCGTGACCGTCCGTCCGTCCACCGTGTGCGGCTACGCGAAGCGCCTGCGCCTCGATCTCGTGGTGAACATCCTCGCGGCCCACGCCTGGTTCAACCGCAAGATCAAGGTGTTCGGTGGCGATCAGATGCGCCCCAACATCCACATCGCCGACATGGTCGGTGTGTACCTCGACCTGCTCGCGCAGCCCGACCACGTCATCGACGGCGAGATCTTCAACGCCGGCTACGAGAACAAGACGGTGTCCGAGCTCGCGCAGCTCGTGCAGCAGAACGTGCCAGGCGAGATCAGCGTCGAGGTGGTGCCCACCGACGACAACCGCTCGTACCACGTGTCGGCCGCGAAGATGCGCCACGTGCTCGGCTTCGTGCCGCGCTTCACCATCGAAGATGCCATCACCGATCTCTGTGCGGCGTTCGCCGACGGCCGCGTGTCGGCGATGAACGACGACGTCTACCACAACATCCGGCGCATGCAGTCCGCCAAGCTCTCGTGATGCCCATGCTCACCCCCGTTCTCGATTCCGACGCTCGCGTCGAGCTCTTCCACCAGATGCTGCGAATCCGCCGCATCGAGGAAGAGGTCGCGCGCCGCTACGCCGATCAGCAGATGCGCTGTCCAGTCCACCTCTCGGTCGGTCAGGAAGCCGCGGCCGTCGGCGCGTGTGCAGTGCTGCGCGCGACCGACCCGATCTTCTCGACCCACCGTTGCCACGGTCACTACCTCGCGAAGGGCGGCGACCTCACGGCGATGATCGCCGAGATCCACGGCAAGGTGACCGGCTGTTGCAGCGGTCGCGGTGGCTCGATGCATCTGTTCGATCAACAGGCCGGCATCATGGCCAGCGTGCCGATCGTCGGCGGCAACGTGCCGCTCGCGGTCGGTGCCGCGCTGGCCGCGAAGCAGACGCGTCGCCCCGACGTGTCGGTCGCGTTCTTCGGCGACGGCGCGTTCGAAGAAGGCGTCGTGCACGAGAGCGCCAACTTCGCGGGCACGCATCGCCTGCCGGTCGTCTTCTTCCTCGAGAACAACCGCTACTCGGTCTACACGCCGCTCGAGCAGCGCCAGCCCGAGCGCTCGCTGCTCGCGTTCGCCGAAGCCCACGGCCTCGATGCCGCCGCGGTCGACGGCAACGACGTGCTCGCGGTGCGCAGCGTGATGCTGAACGCGGTCGCACGTGCGCGCCGCGGCGATGGGCCGTCGCTCATCGTCGCCGACACCTATCGCTTCCTCGAGCACTGCGGCCCCGCCGACGACGATGCGCTCGGCTATCGCCCCGAAGGCGAGCTCGCGTCGTGGAAAGAGCGCTGCCCGGTCGCCACCTACGAGGCCGAGCTGCGCGGCGCCGGCGAGCTGAACGACGCGATGATCGCTGCGTTCGAGCGCTCGATCGCTGCCGAGGTCGCCTCGGCGTTCACTGCTGCGCTCGCAGCCCCCGCGCCTGCGGCCGCGACCGCGACGGAGATGGTCTATGCCTAATGCAGCGAAAGCCGTCGCAGCGCGCGTCATCACCTGCGCGCAAGCGATCCACGAAGCCACCATCGCAGCGATGGAGCGCGACGATCGCGTCTTCGTCATGGGCGAAGGTGTCACGGATCCGAAGGGCATCTTCGGCACCACCACCGGTCTGCGCGAGCGCTTCGGCGACGCGCGCGTGATGGAGATGCCGATCGCCGAGAACGGCTGGACCGGCATCGCGATCGGAGCCGCGCTCGCGGGCCAGCGTCCGATCCTCGTGCACCAGCGCGTCGAGTTCTCGCTGCTCGCGATGGAGCAGCTCGTGAACACCGCGGCGAAGATCCACTACGTGTCGGGCGGACGCCATCGCGCACCGATGGTCATCCGCATGATCGTCGGCCGCGGTTGGGGGCAGGGGCCGGCGCACTCGCAGAGCCTCGAGGCTCTGTTCGCGCACGTGCCCGGACTCAAGGTGGTGATGCCGTCGTCGGCCGCCGACGCGAAGGGCCTCTTGCTCGGTGCAGTCGAGGACGACGGTCCGGTCATCTTCATCGAGCACCGCTGGGTGCACTACGCGAGCGGTGCGGTCGATCCCATCGCGCGCGCCATGCCGCTCGATGGTCCCAAGCGTCTGCGCGAAGGCGACGACGTCACCATCGTCGCGACCTCGTACATGACGCTCGAAGCGCTGCAAGCCGCCGACGCGCTCGCAGCCGCGGGCTACAACGTCGACCTCTTCGACCTCCGCGTGCTGCGACCGCTCGACGTCTCCGCGATCGCGGACTCCGTCGCGCGCACCGGTCGCTTGCTCACCGTCGACACCGGCCACGCGAGCTTCGGCATCGGCTCCGAGATCGCCGCGCGCGTCGTCGAGCAGAGCTTCTGTCACCTCGCCGCTGCGCCGCGTCGCATCGGTCTGCCCGAGCATCCCACGCCCAGCGCGAAGAGCCTCGCCGAGACCTACTACCCGCGCTCGCCGCAGATCGCCGCCGCTGCGTGCGACCTCATCGGTGTGCCCGAGAGCGTCGCGATGTCGGTCGTCGCCGAGCTCTCGACGTCGCGCGACGCACTGCCGCTCGACATCCCCCATCCCAGCTTCAAGGGTCCGTTCTAGTCATGCACGTCCGGTACAGCTACCTCCCGCAACAGTTCGCCGACATCTCCGAGCTCATGAAGGAGATCGAGGCGCTGGTGAAGACCGGTGACTTCACGCTCGGCGAGCCGCTCGCCCGCTTCGAGCAGAGCTTCGCTGCGCTGCTCGGCGCACGCCATGCCATCGGCGTGGGCTCCGGCACCGACGCGCTAAAGCTGCCGCTGCGTGCGCTCGGGGTCGGTCACGGCGACGAGGTGATCACCACGGCGAACACGTTCATCGCCACCGTCGGTGCGATCGCCGAGGTCGGCGCGACGCCGGTGTTCGTCGACTGCGACGACACCTTCTGCATGGACGTGTCGAAGGTCGAAGCCGCGATCACGCAGAACACCACCGCGATCATGCCGGTGCACTACACCGGCTACATGACCGAGATGCCGGCGCTCATCGAGGTCGCGAAGGGCCACGACCTGCCGATCGTCGAGGACGCGTGCCAAGGCATCCTCGCCGACATCGGGGGCAAGTGCGCGGGCACGTGGGGCATCGCGGGCGGCTTCTCGCTGCATCCGCTGAAGAACCTCAACGTGTGGGGCGACGGCGGCGTCGTCGTCACCAACGACGACGGCATGGCCGAGTCGCTTCGGCTCTTGCGCAACCACGGCATGCTCAACCGCGACGAGATCGCGATCCTCGGCTACAACTCGCGGCTCGACACGCTGCAAGCGGTGGTCGGCAACTGGCTCATCGGGTCCACCGAGTCGATCGCACAGGCGCGCATCGACAACGCGAGCTACTACGACGCCGCGCTCGCCGATATCCCCGGCATCCGCATCCCGCCGCGCGCGGAAGGTCGTCGTCGCGTCTATCACCTCTACATCGTGTTCGCCGAGCGTCGCGACGAGCTGCTCGCGCACTGCCTGAAGGCAGGCATCGAGGCGAAGGTGCACTACCCGATCCCGGTGTACCGCCAGCAGGCGCTCGCCCACCTGGGCTACGCGAAGGGCGACTTCCCGGTCACCGATCGCCACTGCGAGAGTGTGATCACGTTCCCCTGCGATCAACATCTCTCGCGCGCCGAGCAGGACTTCGTCATCCAGACGGTGCGCGAGTTCTACGGCGCGAAGTGAACGTCATGAAGCCGATCCCCTACGTCGATCTCGCTGCCCAGTTCGCGGCCGAGCGTCCCGTGCTCGAGCGTCTGGTGATCTCCGCGCTGTCCGAAGGGCAGTGGGTCGGCGGCGCGCAGATCGAGCAGCTCGAGCGCAAGCTGGCCGCGAAGTTGGGCACGCCGCACGTCGTCGCAGTGGGCTCGGGCACCGACGCGCTCGTGCTCGGCATGCGTGCGCTCGGCCTCGGGCCCGGCGACGAAGTGATCACGCCGCCGAACTCGTTCGTCGCCTCCACGGCCGCCATCGTGATGGCCGGCGCGACGCCGGTGTTCGCCGACGTGCTGCCCGATCAGAGCATCGACCCCGCCGCCATCGCACGCGCCATCACGCCGCGCACCCGCGCGATCATGCCGGTGCACCTCACCGGTCGCATGTGCGACATGGATGCGATCGGCGAGCTCGCGCGCAAGCACGGCTTGTTCGTCATCGAGGACGCCGCGCAGTCGTTCGGCAGCAAGCTGCACGGCCGCGCCTCCGGCACGTTCGGCGACATCGGCTGCTTCTCCGCGCATCCGCTGAAGAACCTCAACGCCGCGGGTGATGCCGGCTTCGTCGCCACGCCGCACGCCGAGCTGGCCGCGCGCCTGCGACGGCTGCGCAACAACGGCCTCGTCGATCGCAACACCGTCGCCGAGTGGGGCACCGTGTCGCGCGTGGATACCGTGCAGGCGGTGATCCTCTCGCACCGTCTCGACGCGCTCGACGACGTCATCTCCGCGCGGCGCAAGAACGCCGCGCGCTACCGTGCGCTGCTCGACGCCGAGCACGTGTTCCATCCCGCGTGCGCTGCGGAGCAGTTCAACAGCTTCCACACCTTCGTCGTGCAGGTCGAGCGTCGCGACGAGCTGCAGCGCCACCTCGCCGATCACGGCATCGGCACCTCGATCCACTATCCGATCCCGATCCACCTGCAGCCGGCTGCGCGCGCGCTCGGCCACGGCCTCGGCAGCTTCCCGGTGGTCGAGCGTCAGGCCCACCGCATCCTCTCGCTGCCGATCCACCAGTTCCTCGGCGACGACGACATCGTCCGCGTCGCCACCACCGTGAACGCCTTCTTCGGCGCGGAGCACCTCCGATGAACGACCTCGCCTACGCCAATCTCCCCCACGAGACGCTCGACTACGACGCGCTCGTCGCCGACTACACCAGCGGTCTCGTCGATCGCCTGCGTGGCTTCGGCCCCGCCGCCGACGGCCTCGCGTTGTGGGTGCCCGACGAGGATCCGCTGATCGGCCTGCGCAACCTCTGGGACGCAGCCGCATGCGCCGGGCTGTCCGAGATCTGCGTGCAGCTCGGACCCACCAGCCTCGCGCAGCTCGATGCCGAGCGCCTGCTCGCCATGGCCGCACGCTTCGGCGTCGCCACCATCTTTCCGTGCAAGAGCGGCACGATGGTCGAGATCGTCGCGCTGCATCAAGCGATCGCGATGCCGACCGCGACTTCCGAGCGCATCGCTCCGGTCGCTCGCGTCGCGGCTGCGCCGACGCGCATGCGCGAGGTGCTGCCGGAGTGCTACCGCGCGGCCATCGAGTGCGCGGCCGCGTGCGTCAGCCACGACGTGCCGGTGCTCGACGACGCCGCACACGTCGTGGTCGAGGGCTGCGACGGCGACGTCGTGCTCACGCTCGCGGTCAACCCGACGACGTTGCGCATCGCGCAAGCCGCGTTCGCGGGCGCAGCCGATCGTAGCGAAGCCGGCATGCTCGAGGCGCTGTGCTGCGCGATCGAAGGTCTGCCCTTGATCGAGGCCGCCGACCACGGTGCGATCCGACTCGAGCACGCGCTGCGCGATGGCGCTGCGCCGGTGCCCGGAATCGTCACGCCGCGTGCGGCCGGCTCCGCGTTCGACCTTCCGCACGCGCTGCTCCGCGACGCGCTCGCCTCGTGGCGCACGCAGGTGGGCGCGCTCGATCGCACGAGCACGTTCGACGCCGGCCCGGCGGAGGCGTGGCGCGCGATGGACGATGCGGCGCGAAAGGGTGCGATCGCTGCGGTGATCTCCGGATTCACCGAGGACCACGCGCTGCCGGCCGACCAGTTCGCGCTGGTGGCCATCGAGTTCGACGTGCGACTGGTGCTGCACGCAGCGCCGCACGCCAAGCTCGCGCCGCTCGTGATGGCGCTCGAGCGCTCGATTCGCGACGCGCTCGATCCGCGGCTCGAGGTCTACCTCGAGGAGATCCGCGACCGGAACAAGCTGCGCCGCCTCGCGATCGTGGAGAACGACCGATGACCGGGATGACCGATCACACCGAGCTGATCCTCGACGGCACCAAGATCGCCTGGCACCTCGATCGGGTGCAGGCGTGGGAGCGCGGCGAACGGATTGCGCCGATCACCATCGACATGGCGCTCACGCGCGCGTGCAACTTCGCGTGCGAGTACTGCTACGCGATGCTGCAGGAGAACGATCGCAAGGTCATTGACAAGAAGGTCATCTTCGACTTCCTCGACGACTGCGCCGAGATCGGGGTGAAGGGCATCAGCTTCGTGTCCGACGGCGAGAGCACGATCTCGCCGGTGTTCGCCGACGCGATCCGCCACGGCAGCGAGCTCGGGCTCTCGATGGCGGTGGGCACGAACGGGCTGGCGCTCACGCGCATGCGGCTCGAGGAGATCCTGCCGCATCTCACCTATCTGCGCGTGAACATCTCGGCCGGCGAGCGCAAGCGCTACGCGCAGATCATGGGCGTGAAAGAGGAGTGGTTCGATCGCGTCTGCGCGAACATCCGCGACATGGTCGAGATCAAGCAGCAGCGCGGGCTCGGCGTGACCATCGGCATGCAGATGGTGGTGATGCCGCAGTACGGCGATCAGATCCTGCCGCTCGCACAGCTCGGCAAGGAGCTGCGTCCCGACTACCTCGTGCTCAAGCACTGCTCCGACAGCGAAGACGGTGAGCTCGGCGTCGACTACGACGGCTACGGCTCGCTGTACGAGCGCTTCCGCCAGGCCGAGCAGCTCTCCGACGACAGCTACAAGGTCGTGGTGAAGTGGTCGAAGATCGAGGCGAAGGGCAAGCGCAGCTATCAGCGCTGCTACGGCGCGCCGTTCATGATCCAGCTCTCGGGCTCGGGCCTGGTCGCGCCGTGCGGCATGCTCTTCAACGAGCGCTACAAGAAGTTCCACATCGGCAACATCTGCGGCACGCGCTTCAAGGACATCTGGTCCAGTGATCGCTACTGGGAAGTGATGGGCTACCTCGCGTCGCCGGAGTTCAACGCGCAGAAGATGTGCGGCTCGCTGTGCCTGCAGCACAAGGTCAACGAAGCGCTCGACGCGGCGCAGAAGGGCCTCGTCGAGCTGCGCATGCCGAGCGGCGCCGCGCCGCAGCACCTCGCGTTCATTTAGTCTTGGTCGCGCCCTCCGGCGCTCTTCCTGGCGCGAGCAGCCATGCTCGCTGTCCGCCGTGGCAAAGCCACGTCGGGCTCGTCACGGGCTCGTGATCGTCAGCGTGTACGGTGCGTTGGCGTAAACGAAGAGGTACACCGGATCGCCGGACGCGAACTCGACGCCTTGGCCGTTGAGCGCCTTGTCACACAGCATGCCTTCGCTCAGGCAGCACGGGCCCATGAGGTTGCACAGGAAGCCGCCCGGCGCCACGTCCCAGTTCGCGTAGTCGTTCGCGATGCCGTCGAACTGCACGTGCTCGCTGCCGTCGCCGACGGTGTAGAGGAAGAACTGATCGACACCGCCGGCACCGTCGTGCGGCGCGTCGAGGTCGAGCACGCACGGGTCCTTCACGTCGGTGCAGTCGTTCACCGGACCGCCGCTGCTGCTGCTGTCGTCGTCGCTGCTGCTCCCGTCGGCCTCGTCGCTGCTGCTGCTGCTCGCCGCGTCGGTGCTGCTCGAGCCTTCTTCGGTCGACGACGTGGTCGGTGGCGAGGTGGTGGTGGCGTCCGACGTCGACATCGTGGTGGTCGACATGGTGGTCGTCGTCATCGTCGCGGATGCGTCGGTCGACGCGGACGACGAAGATCCGTCGTCGGCCTGATCGTCCGAGGTACCGGCACACGCGAGCGCACAGCCGAGCGGAAGCAAACAGAGGATCGATCGCACAGACGTCATGGACAGGGCTCCTGGCCGGTCCGATGCACCGCGGCGGCGCCCGATTGCGTTTTCCTGCCAAAGTGCCGAATTCGGGCTCGTCAGCCGCCGTGCGTCGCGAGGAACGCGTCGACCAGCTCCAAGTACGTGCCGTGGTCCGAGCCGTCTTCGAGAAACTCTGCCCTCGCCGTGCGCGTCAACGCGAGCGCGCGCTCGACCTCGCCGGTGCCGATCAACGCTTGGGCGAGATGGAAGCGAACCTGTGCGCGCTGGGCCGGGCGCGACTGCGCGCGCTCGTGGATCGCGAGCGAGGCCTCGAACGCCTGCACGGCGGCTGCGGTGTCGTGGCGCGCCATCGCGATGTCGGCGAGGTTGAGCTGGAGCTCCGCGACCATGCCGTGCTCGGGCCCGAAGCGCGCCGTCGCGATGCGCAGCCCCGACTCCGCGGCCGCGCGCGCCTCGTCGAGCCGCCCCGCGTTCAGCAACGCCACCGCGAGGTTGTTGTCGACGTACGCGAGATCGGCGTGCTCGGGCCCCAGCGTCTTCACCTCGATCGCGCGCGCGCGCTCGAGCACCGCGATCGCCCGCGTCGGTTGCGGCATCGGCAGGTACGCGAGCAGCCGCCCGAAGTTGCCCAGCGCGGCGCCCACGGCCGGGCTCTCGGGCCCGCGCACGCGCTCGAGGATCGCGATGCCGTGCTCGTAGTGGGGCACCGCGTTCGCGGGGTCGCGGCCTTGGGCGACCGCGTTCGCGAGGTTGATGGTCGCGCGCCCGACGAAC
>DASZPU010000822.1:0-6321 GCA_035550195.1 Nannocystaceae bacterium | reverse complement strand
AGATCGCCGCGCGCTTCGTCGAGCTGTCCGAAGGTCACGCGCATGAGCCCACGGTTGAGGAAGAAGCGCAGGCGCGACGCGTCCTGCTCGGCAGTCGCGCGGCGAAGGCCTCGCCTTCACGGGCCCAACGCTCGCCGTCCTCGCGCCGGCGTTGCGCGTGACCGACGACATCGAGCGCATCGGTGGCGGCCCGCAGCGCGAGCCGATCGGCACCGGCCGCGCGCGCGATCTCGAAGGCCTCGCCGATCTGTTGCGCGGCGATCGCCAGCTCGCCGCGATAGCCCGCGGTCGCGGCCTGCAGGAGCAGCGCCTCGGCGAGCAAGGCCGGGGCGTCGATCGCACGCGCGCGCGCGACCGCGGGCTCGATCGCCGCGGCCGCGGCCGCATAGTCGCCGCGATCACCGGCTGCGATCGTCGCCGTGATCGCGGCCCGGATCGCCGCGACGTCGGCGAGCTCGTCGTGGGCCGCGAGATCCGGAAGCATGCCGCGCTCGCGCAGGCCGACGCACTCGCTCGTGCTCAACACGCCGCGCGCGTCGGGGGAGGCGGCCCCGCGATCGAGCGCAGCTTCGAGCCCGTCGCCACCGTTGGCGATCGCGGTGCGCACGTCGTCGAGGCAGCTGCGGCGCAGCGCGGCCTCGGGGGCGGTGCCGTGACACAGCGCGATCGCCTCGGCACGCCACGCTTCCGCGCCGCGCTCGAGCTCTTCGATGCGCGTGCGCCATGGTTGGCCGTCGTCGCGCTCGGCTCGCACGCGCGCACGCAATCGATCGGCACGCGTCGTGCTCCACGCGTCGTCGAGCGCCTGCGTCGCGGTCGCGCACGCGTCGCGGTCGTGCAGCGCGACCACGCCGAGCAAGGCGAATGCGATCGCGCCACCGGCCAGCGCGAGGCGACGCCGTGGACGACGGCGTGCACGCACGAGCGCAACCAGCAGCGCGTCGAGGTCGGGCCAGCGCGCCTCGGGATCCGCTGCGAGCCCGCGCTCGATCGCCTGACGCAGCCCGCGGGGCAGCCTGCGATCGCGCGGGGGCGCCCGGATGCGACCGCCTTCGATGGCCTCGTAGATCTCGCGCACCGTGTCGCCAGCGAACGGTCGCGCGCCGAAGCAGGCCTCGAAGAGCGCGACGCAGAACGCGAACTGATCCGCGCGCGCGTCGACTGCGGCGCTGCGCAGCTGCTCGGGGGGCATGTACGCGGGCGTCCCGAGCGTCGTGCCGCTGCCGGTCAGCGTCGTCGCGAGCGTGGCGGGCTCGCGATCGAGTGTGCTCGCGACGTGAGGCTCGAGCTCTTCGCCGCGCGCGAGCCCGAAGTCGAGCACGCACACGCGCGCTTCGTTGCTGATCATCACGTTGTCGGGCTTGAAGTCGCGGTGCACGACGCCGGCACGATGCGCGGCGGCGAGGCCCGCACCCGCCTGCAGATACGCGTCGACGATCTCGGGCCAGCGCCGCGCGGCCTGCCACACGCGCAGCGTGACCCCCTGCACGAGCTCCATCACGAGGTACACGCGGCCCTCGTGCGTGCCGATCTCGAACACGGTCGCGACGTTCGGATGGGAGAGCCGCGCCATCGTCATCGCTTCACGTCGCAGTCGCGCAGCGTCGGTGACGTGGCCGCGCATCACCTTGATCGCGACTTCGCGGTGCAGCCGCGCGTCGCGTGCGAGATACACGACGCCACCTGCACCGGCGCCGAGCCGTCGGATGACTTCGAAACGGCCGATGTGCTCGGGCGCGATCGGCGTGTCGAACAAGCGCGCGCGGATCTCGGCCTGTTGTCGCCGCCCGGCCGCGCTGTCGAGCAGCGCAGGCGCAGCGCCCAGCGCTTCGTCGATCGTGCGCGCCGATTCGTGCGACGCGTCGTCGTGCGCAGACATCCGGCCGCACATCGTACGGTGCGGCGCGCGGCGCCGGAAGCCCGGGGTCCTCACCGCGGCGGGTGGTACCGCTGCGGTGCGCGTGGTTCTCGCCGAGCTGCGAACGTGGTCACAGCGGCTCGTCGAGCGCGACCACCGGCAGGTGCATCCACAGCTCGAAGTACTCCATGCCGTGGCCGAACGGCGCGCCGTTCCACACTTCGAACGCGGGCTGGTTGGCCGGCGCATATCCGGAGGTGGGCAGCCAGGTCGTGAACATCCAGTCGATCGCGCGCATCTCGAGCTCGATCGATCCCTTCACCTCGAGCTCCGCGACCGTCATCGCCGGAAAGGTCGTCACGCTCGGCTCGCCGTCCACCACGATCGACTCGGGGATCTCGAGCCCGACGTCGTAGCGACACTTCTCGAGCGGCACGATCTCCGGGTCGTCCCACTGGTAGCCGAGCCACTGTCCACCCGCGAGCCCGCGCGCGTCGGCCCACGCGCGCAGGCGATCGATCGCCGCGATCACGCCGTTGCCTTGGTACGAGCTCACGACCCGGATGTACGCGACACGTCGCGGCGGAAGCCTGCGCACCACCGCGACGAAGCCATCGGGGTTCTCGCCCGGCGGCAGCTTCTGCAGGCGATGACCTTCGCCCGGGGGCATCACCGCGTTCTGGAACTGCTCGCGTCGCGTCGCACGGAAGCGCTCGACGTCGAAGGTGCGCGGCGGCACACCGTAGTGCGCCCGAAAGCTGCGCGAAAAATCCGAGCTCGACGAGAAGCCGCATGCGAGCGCGATCTCGGTGAGCGTCGCGTCGGGGCGATGCGACAGCTCCACCACCGCGCGCTCGAGTCGCACGCGCTTCACGAACGCGGCGAGCGTCTCGCCGACGATGCTGCGAAAGATGCGATGGAAGTGGTAGGGCGAGAAGCAGGCGACCTTCGCGACGTCGTCCAATGCCAGCGGATCGGCCAAGTTGCGCAGGATGTGATCGATCGCTCGATTCACCCGATCGACGTAGTCGAGGTTCGCAAGATTTGGCAAGTCGGGCACGCCGCGTCGATCGTAGCCTCTTCACCACCATGACGACACCCGCAAGCGATCTCGGCGCGTTCTCCGTCAGCCTCTCCGTGAAGGATCTGGTGGCGTCCCGCGACTTCTACCGCAAGCTCGGCTTCGAGCCGGTGGGCGGCAAGCTCGAGCAGAACTGGCTGATCCTGCGCAACGGGATCACCACGATCGGACTCTTCCAGGGGATGTTCGAGAAGAACATGCTGACCTTCAATCCCGGCTGGGACGCCGTGTGCACGCCGCTGGCGGAGTTCACCGACGTGCGCGCGTTGCAGCGCGAGCTCGAAGCCGCAGGCGTGCAGTTCGCGACGCGTGCGGAAGCCGGCGCGTCCGGTCCCGGCAGCTTCGTGGTCGTCGATCCCGACGGCAACCCGATCCTCGTCGATCAGCACGTGTAGCGCTATCGTTGCCGCGTGCGCACGCCGTGGCTCGAACCCGTGCTGATCCTCGCGTGGTCGACGGTCGCGTTCGCGGTGCTGTGGTCGAGCGCGCGCTACGACGACTTCGCAGGCTGGGCGGTCGTCGTCGCGCTCACGCACCTGTTGCTGTGGATCGGGCTGCGCGGCGCGGCGCCGCGTCGTGGCCAGCGCATCGCGATCGCGATCGCCGGCGCAGTGCCGACCGCCGCGTGGGTCGTCGCGCTCACGCCCTGGGTCGTGCGACCGGGCGGGCTCGAGTCGCTCGGCACCGCCGTGATGATGGTGATCTTCGGCATCCCGCTCGGCGTGATCGCAGCCGCGCTCACGCTCTACCGCATCACCCGCGCATCGAGCCGCAGTGCGCTGGGTCGCACGCTCGCGCTCGTGGCCGCGACGACTGCCGTCGCGTGGGTGCTCGCGCTCGCGTGGACGCGCGACGGCGGCGAGAAGGCGCTCGAGCTGCTCGTGTTCCCCGGGCTCGCGACGTGGTGGCTGCTGCTGCCCGCGGTCGGGCTTGCCGCGCGACGCATGCCGATGCGAAGCTCGCACGAGCATGCGTAGCAGCATCGTCGTGGGCGCGGCACTCCTCACCGGGTGCTTCGGCGAGGGCGCCTCCGACACCAGCATGTCCGCGTCCGCAGCATCCAGCGAGGCGACGTCGAGCGCATCCGCGACCACCGACGGCAGCAGCGATGCATCGACGACGCTCGGCAGCAGCGAGGCCGAGGCGAGCACGGGCACCACGACGCTGGATCCGGACTCGTCGACGACCGTCGCGGACACGGATGTCGAGTGTCGTCATCGCGTGTTCCTCAGCACGGCCGAGCCACCGGGTGGTGAGCTCGGCTCGTTCGAGAACGCGAGCCTGCTGTGCCAGGGCGAAGCCGACGCGGCCGGGCTCGGCGGGAGCTGGGGCGCGGTGTTGTCGGACGATCAGCCCGCGGCGATCAACCTCGTGATCTGCGGCGACGTCTATCTCGCCGACGACGGCGAAGGCGTGATCGACGACACGCTCGTCGCCACCGGCGACAAGTGGTGGATGGCCGAGCACGATCACGCGATCGATCGCCATGCCGACGGCACGTTGCTCGATCCGATGACGTCGTCGTCCGCGGCGTGGACGGGCAGCAACGTCGACGGCACGTCGAGCCGGGACAATTGCGACGACTGGGGCTCGCTCGATCCGGAGCTCAGCGGGCGTTGGGGCTCCGCCGGGCCGCTCGGCGCCGGCTCGTGGATCTCCGAAGGCGGTCTCGCGTGCGATCAGCCGCTGCACGTCTACTGCCTCGAGCAGCCCGGCTGAGTCACCCGCGATTGCGCAGCTTGCCGAGCTTGCGCTGCACGAGCGCCGCGAGCTTGGCCTTCTCGTCGGGGCCGAGCGCGTGGCGCAGGATGCCGAGCAACAGCACCAGCGTGTAGGGCACCGACAGCACCATCACCTCGAGCCCCGCGGCCGCGCGCGCGCCGATGCGACCGTCGAGCAGCGGCGCGAGCACGAGATGACCAGCGAGCGTCACCGCGCCGGCGATGCCGACCACCGCGAGCACGCGCGGCAGCTGGGCATCGCTGACGTACTGCGTCCACGGCAGCTGCGCCCAGCGGAAGTACGCGCGCATGTACCACAGCGCCGCGATGGTCTGGCTCAGCAGTCGCGCGACCACGATGCCCTGGAAGTCGAGCCACTGCACGAGTGGGTAGACCGTGACGAGCACGATCGAGATCGACACCATCGCGCACGTGAACTCCATGCGCACCATGCCGCGCGCGCGCAGGTTCGCGGAGACGACTCCGGTCTGCAGCATCACGACCTCGCCGATCACCAGGATCTGCACCGCGAGCGCGGCCTCCGCGACCGTCTCGCCAGTCCACGCGAGCAGCACCGGGTTCGCGAGCACGGCGATGAACGTGAACGCGCCGCACGACAAGAGCGCGAGCGCCTTGCTCGACTGGGCGAAGAGCGAGCGCTCGCGCGCCTGCTCGCCGCCGGCCTGCAGATCGGCGAACGCGGGCATGAGCGGCGCGAGCACCGACGACGACACCGACTTGCCGAGCGTGAGCAGCTTGTCGCAGACGTCGTAGATCGCGACCCAGCTGACGCCGAGCATCTTCGACATCAGGAACTTCACACCCTCGGTGACCAGCGTGGTGACGATGCCGAGCAGCTGGAAGCGGCCGCCCATCGAGAACACCTCGTGGACGCCGGCCTTCGACCAACGCAAGGGCGAGATGCGCAGGCCCGGCGCGTGCTTGCGTGCGAGCATGAACGCGAGCGCGATCGAGACCGCCTGACCGGTGGCGAACGCGATGCCCATGCCGACCAGGCCGTGGCCGGTGAGCAGCATCGGCACCGAGATGCAGAACTCGATCACCGACGCGAGGATCGCGAGCCGGTACTGCAGATCGACGCGCTGCAGCCCCGCGAGCACCTCGATGGCGCAGCCGAAGCTCATGCGCAGCACCAGCGCGAACATCACCAAGAGCAGCGCGATGTGAGCGTCGGGGATCCACGCGGCCGGGACTTCGAGCGCGCCGAGGATGCGCGGGCCGAGCAGCCAGAAGAGCAGCATCGCGAAGATCGCGATGCCACCGATCGTGAGCATGCCGGAGCCCAGCACGCGCTCGAGCCGATCCTTGTCGTTGGTGCGGAAGCACTCCGCGGTGGCCTTCGTGTACGCGATGCCGAAGCTCGCGTTGACCATCGACACGAGGTTGGTCAACGAGAACACCAGCACCCAGACGCCGGCGCCGTCCTTGCCGAGCTGCGACCAGACGATCGGCGTGAGGATCAGGCGCGAGCCGATGCGCCACGCTTCGGCCAGCCAGGCGACCACCGAGCTGCGTGCGAGCGTGCTGAGCTCGACCTTGGCCATGCTCGTCTAGTCGCGCAGCTTGAAGCCGAGCTCGGTCAGCGTCTGCCGCCAGAACGTCGCGGGCTCGCCGGTCGGGAAGTAGCGCGAGATGAAGTC
>DASZPU010000821.1:0-2991 GCA_035550195.1 Nannocystaceae bacterium | reverse complement strand
CGACGCCTCGCGGTGAGCGGGGCCCGTGGTAGGTTTGCCGGACGCGCATGCGCGTGCACGTGCTCCACCACGCGGCCTGCTTCGACGGTGTCGCGAGCTCGGCGATCTTCACCGCGTTCTATCGCGCGCGCGTCGACGTGGACGCGAGCTTCTCGTACATCGCGAAGCAGCATCGTCCCGGTGATCCGTTCGAAGCCAGCGACTTCGAGGCCGACGACGTCGCGGTCGTCGACTTCCGCTACACGCGACATCCGAAGCTCGGGTGGTTCTTCGATCACCACGCGTCGGCGTTCCAGCTGCCCGGCGAGCGCGCGCACTTCGACGCGGATCGCAGCGGGCGTCGCTTCTACGACCCCACGGCGCCGAGCTGCACCGGCTTCATCGCCGCGACTGCGGCGAAGCACTTCGACTTCGATCCGCGCCCGCACGCCGAGCTGCTGCGCTGGGCCGAGCTGATCGACAGCGCCGCGTTTCCCGATCCGCAGATGCCCGTGGCGCTCGCCCACCCTGCCCTGCGGCTGATGACCTTCGCCGAGCACAACCGCGACGCCGGCTTGGCCGCGCGCTTCATCGGTGATCTCGTCGCGCAGCCGATCGAACGGCTGGCCGCGGCCGAGTACGTCTCCGACACGCTCGCGCCCGTGCTCGTGCGTCACCAGGGCGACATCGATCTGCTCGCGCAGCGCTGCGATGCGCAGCGCGGCGTGGTCGTGTTCAACCTGCTCGATCAGCCGCCGCGCGCGTACAACAAGTTCATCCCCTACTACCACCATCCCGCGATCCGCTACGTCGTCGGGCTGTCGATCGGTCCCGACGGGCGCATCAAGCTCACCGCGGGCTACAACCCATGGCTGCCCCGCGGCGAGCGCGAGCACGACATCTCGGTGTTGTGCGAGCGCGTCGGCGGTGGCGGTCATCCCTACGTCGGCGGTGCGAGCTTCGCCCGCGATGCGGAGCACGAGGCCCTCGCGGCGCAGCGGTGGATCGCCGGCGTGCTGCGCGGGGCCGCACCGTCGTGAGCAAGGGCGACGCCGAGGTCGCGCTCGTGCAGCTGCGCCGGCGCGTCGACGATCACTTCGGTGCTGCGGTGGCGCGCACCCCCGACGCGTTCGCGTGCCGTGAAGGCTGCGCACGCTGCTGCGGCGTGCGCTTCGGCGTGTTCGCGGTCGAGGCCGATCGCATCCGCGGTGCGCTCGCGCGGCTCGACGCGACGCTGCGCGAGCGCGTGCGCGTGCAGGCCGACGATCCCTCGCACACCGCATGCGCGCTGCTCGTCGACGATCGCTGCAGCGTCTACGACGAGCGCCCGCTCATCTGTCGCTCGCATGGTCTGCCGGTGCAGCACCGCGACGACGACGGACACGCACACGTCGAGGTCTGTCCGCTCAACTTCGTCGACGCTACGCCGCCGCCCGCGAGCGTGCTCGTGCTCGACGCCCTAAACGCGCCGCTCGGAGTGCTCGCGCGCATGTGGGACGGCGCAGGCGAGCGCATCGAGCTGGCCGAGCTGGCGCGCGCGCAGAAAGCGAGCCCGTGAAGCTCACCGCGCGACGTGTGGTGCTCGAGCTGCTCTCCGCGATGGGCAGCGTGCCGAGCCCGGTCGCGGGGATCTGCGAGGCCGGCGAGCTGCTGGGGATCTCGTCGGCGAGCATGCGGGTCGCGATCACGCGGCTGCGCGCGACCGACCACCTGCAATCGATCGGGCGCGGGGCCTATCGCATCGGGCCCGCCGCGGCGCCGCTCATGCGCCAGACCGCGCGCTGGCGCGAGCTCGAGCGCCGCGTGCGACGTTGGGACGGCGGATGGATCGCGGTGCACACCGCCGGGCTCGGGCGCAGCGATCGCGCGGCGCTGCGTCGACGCGAGCGCGCGCTGAAGATGCTCGGGCTGCGCGAGCTCACCGACGGGCTGTTCGTGCGGCCCGACAACCTCGTCGGCGGCGTCGCGGCGGTGCGCGACGAGCTGCGCGCGCTCGGGCTCGAGCCCGCCGCGATCGTGGCGCGCCTCGATCAGCTCGACGAGAAGCGCGAAGCCAAGGCCCGCGCGCTGTGGGACGGCGATGCGCTCTCGCGCAGCTACACGCGCACGCGGCAGAAGCTCACGCAGTGGCTCGCACGCGCGGCGCGGGTCGACGCGCGCACGGCCGCACGGCAGACCTTCGCGCTCGGCCGCGCGGCGCTGCACGATCTCGTGTTCGATCCGCTGCTGCCCGACGCGCTGTGCGACGTCGCGGCGCGCCGTGCCTTGGTCGAGACGATGGTGCGCTTCGACGCCGCGGGTCGACGCGCGTGGTACGACGCGTTCGGGATCAAGTACGCGATCAGCGGGCCCGTCGACGGGCCGCGCGCAGCACGAAGAAAGCGGTGACGAGCGTGCCGTGCAGCCACCACGCGACGCCGTCCGGATTGGCGCCGGGGTGGCGCAGCTGCAGCTCCATCCACGCGAATGCGCCGATGATCGCGAGCGCGCCGTGGCGCACGTCGGCGACGAGATCGCCCTTGCCGCTCGCGAGCAGCATGCCGTAGCGGATCGTGGCGACCGCCGCGAAGCCGTAGAGCGCGAACGGAGCGAGGAAGTCGCCGCCGCGCTGGTCGATCCCGCGGATCTCGAGCGCGAAGAGCACGAGCGCGACGTGCAGCGCGAGCGTCCAGAAGCGCACGAGCTTGATGCCGAACGCGCTGCCGTTGCGCGCCGCGAGCGACACCGCGATCGCGAAGCCGTGCGGTGCACCGAGCGTGAGGCTCGCGACGACGGCCGCCCCCAACGACACGCGCAGCAGCCTCACGATCAGCATGAGCACGTTGGTGGGCTCGCTGCTCGAGAACGGCAGCAGTGCGCATGCGGCCAGCAGCATCGCCGCGAGCGCGAGTCGACCGGGGCGCAGCGTCGGCGAGGTTTGCTCCGTGTCCGTCCTCGCGAGCGCGAGCATGCCCGCGATCGCGAGCCGCGTCGACGGGCTCGCGGCGCGCCGTGCTCGTGGACGCACGCACG
>DASZPU010000820.1:0-14403 GCA_035550195.1 Nannocystaceae bacterium | reverse complement strand
GACGGCGGTCACGTGGCGGTGGTGCTCGAGCGCGAAGGTCCGCGCTTCTCGTTGCGCGTCATCGACGATGGCCCCGGGATCGCGGCCGCGGATCTCGATCGCATCGTCACGCGAGGCGCCCGCGGCGACCTCGCCCGCACGCGCGTGCCCGAGGGGCAGGGCCTCGGTCTGCACATCGCCCTGCGCGCGGCGGCGCTGCACGACTACACGCTCACGCTCACGCCGGCGAGCCCGAACGGACTCGAAGCTCGCATGGCGGGCGCGCTCGCGTGAAGGGTACAGCGAGGCGCGCCATGCAGCGTGGTACCATGGTGCCCCATGTCCTGTCCTGACGTTGCGCGATCCCCCTCGCTGTTGTTCGTTGCGCTCGTGTGCGTTGCCGTGCCGAGCTGCAAGGATCCGGCGCCCTCGAACGCCGAGACCACGAGCAGCAGCAGCACCACCGGCGAGCCGCCACCGACGCCCTGTGATCGCGAGATGCCGTGCGCCGAAGAGGGCGAGATGTGCCTGAACGGTTTCTGCTACGACGGTCCTGCGCCGACGATCTCGATCGAGAGTCCGATCGATCAGCAGCAGCTGCCGTGGGATGCCGCGAGCATGACGCAGCCGGTCACCGTCACGGTGAAGGGCAGTGGGCTCACGCTGGTCGCCGCGGCCGACAATCCCACGGCCGTCAACGGCGAGGGCCAGGTCGTGCTCACGCTCGACAACTTCGAGGTCGCGGTGATCGAGAGCGGCGATCTCGAGGCCGGCATTCCCATCGAGGTCGAGACCGACGCGCTCGCCGGTGCGCATCGTCTGCGCGCGTTCATGCGGCAGTCCGACGAGACGCCCTACGACAATCCCGAGTCGTCCTTCAACTCGCTGTTCTGGTTCGACGACGGGCTCCCGCACGTGGCGTTCAACAGCCCGCTGCCGGGCGAGAAGTTCCCCATCGGCGCGCAGGTGATCGAGGTGACGATCGGCACGATCAACTTCGAGCTCGCGCCCGCAGCCGGTACGCCGGATCCCGGACGCAAGGGCCACGCGCACATCTTCGTCGATCAGGAATTCCCCGCGTGCGCGCTCGATCCCGAGTGCCACGACAACGCCTACGTGAAGGTGCTCGCGCCGACGACGTCGGACTACGAGGTCACCGGGCCGGTGGACATCCCTTCGGCGACCGGTGCCAAGACGAAGGTCACCGCACTGCTGGTGCGCACCGATCACACGCAGTACTGCATGGACGACTTGGATCCCTGCGTGCCGGTGTTCGAGACGATCACGATCGGTCGCATGGATCCGGTCGAAGAACCGGAGACCAGCAGCGGCGGTGCCGACAGCACCGGCGCGGGCACAGGCGGCACCGGTACCGGCACCGGCGGCTAGCCGTCGAGCAGCTCGACGATGCACGCCACCTCGGCGTGCGCCGTCGCGAGCGTGCGGCAGGGATCGGGCAGCGCTGCGTCGAGCAGCGTGACGCTCGCATCGTCGGGATCGATGCGCCACAGCGCACCGGTGTCGTCGCAGGCGATGAGCGCACTGCCATCGGGCGCGCGCGTGAGCCCGGTGGCGCTCGCGGGGATGTCGATCGCGAGCTGGCTCGTCACCGTTCCGCTCGCGGGCGCGATGCGGAGCAGCTGCGGTTCGCCGAGCACCGCGAGCGCGTGGAGCTCGAGCTGATCCGGCGAGGATGCGAGCGCGGTGATCGAGCTCGCGATCGGGAGCTCGCCGAGTGGGAGCAGCTGCGGTAGGTCGACCTGTACGCCGAACAGCGCGCCGCGGCTCGCGTCGGCGCCCACGATCGTCGGCTCGTTGTCGTCGGTCTCCGCGATCGCGTGCAGGGCGAGCGGAGGCTCGAGCGCGGGCACGAACGCGACCGTGCAGTCGCAAGGGTCCGCGATCCACAGCGCGAGCTCGTTCGCGTGCGCGCCCACCAGGCGATCGTCGGGGAGGAACGCGAGCCCGTCGGGGTCGTCGATGCCGGCGAGCGTGCAGACGTCGACGACCGTGCCGTCGTCGAGATCGATCGCGCGCAGCGTCGAGTCCGGAGCGATCGTCGCGACCCACCGCGGCGGTGCGCTCGCGCCCGTGCTGCTCGACGCGCTCGACGTGCTCGTCGTGCTCGTGCTGCTCGACTCGCTCGACGTGCTGCTGCTCGTGTCGCTCGACGTCGACGTGCTCCCGGGCGCCGACGACGTCGTGCCGCTGCCGTCGCCCGAGCTCCAGCCTCCGACCGTCGACGCAGCGGGCATGCATGCGAGCGGCGCTGCGAGCCACAGCGCGCGTCGTATCACCGCGCGCACTCGTTCCTGAGCCGAGCGATGTGCGGCGAGCCGGGGAAGCGGCGCGCGAAGTCGTCGATCGCGGAGGCGTCGTCGCGACAACGCAACAACGCGCGACCGACCTCGCGCAGCTCGACCAACGATCCGTCGGGGAAGCGCTGCGCGTGCTCGTCGAAGCGCGCGCGCGCCTCCAGCACGTCGCTTCGGCGCAGCGCGAGATTGGCCTCGCGCAGCAACCGAACCTCCTCGTCGACGAGCATCGGCGCGGGGGACTCGCGCAGCGCGGGATCACGGCTCGCGTCGAGCTTCGCGCGGGCCCGTCGCGCCGACTTCGGGGGCTCGACCGGTGGCGCGACGACGGGCGCGGCCGTGCGCGAGGGCGTCGCCACGATCGCCGGCGCGACCGCGGCCACCGCGGGCGCGTGGACGTCGACGGAAGGCTCGACGATCGCGGTCGGTGCGATCGCCGGTGGATCGCTCGCGTCGCGCTGCGCAGCGTCGCGCGTGCCCAGCAAGAGCCCGCCACCGACGAGCACCGCCACGCCCACGATCGTCAGCCACGGCGCGCCACTGCTCGGTGCACCACCGCCGGGCGGTGGCACCACACCGTCGATGCGCGTCATCACCGAGCGCACCAACGCATCGCGCTGCGCGTCGCTGGGACCGATCGCACCGCGGTAGCGCTGCAGGAGATCACGCGCGCGCTGGTTGGGCTCGTTCACGCGATCCCCCTTTTCGCCAAGAAGCGTTCGAGCTGTGCACGCGCGCGTCGCAGTCGCGAGTAGACGGTGTTGAGCTTGAGCTCGAGCGCCTCGGCCACCTCGGGCGCCGACCAACCCTCGACGTCGGAGAGGAAGAACACCAAGCGCCGCTCTTCGGGCAGCGCCTGCACGAATGCGTCGATCACCTCGCGGGCTTCGCGACATGCGAGCGCATCTTCGACGTCGAGCTCCGCGACCGCGGGTTCGTGCGGCGCCGCCGATTCGTGGCGAAGCAGGCGACGATGGTTGGCCGCGACGCGTCGCGCGATCGCGAAGAGCCACGCGCGCGCGACCCCACGTTCGTCGTAGCTCGACCACTGACGAAAGGCGACGATGAAGACGTCCTGCGCCGCGTCGTCGATGCTCGCGTGCGGGATCCCGAGCGCATGCAGGCAGCGCCACACCGCGTCGGCATGCGCGCGCACGAACGCTTCGAACGCCGCGTGGTCGTCCGGCTCGATGCTGCGAAGTGCCCGCGCGTCCGCGCCCATGGCCGATCCCTAGATGTCACGAACCCGGCGCGTCCGTCCCGGAATCTTCGCCGCTTTGCGCGAGAAGATCCGCAGCTCGAGCCGCAGCGCGCCGCCCAGCGTCCATGCGGGCAAGCGATGGATCTCACCGATGCCGTCGACGCGCACGCCGGGCCGCACCGCGCCGACGCGGAGCCAGGGGCCGAACGCGACGCGCACGGGGCCGAACAACGTGCGCTCGATCGCGGGTGTGAACGCGATCGCCAGCGACGGATCGGTGGCGCGCGTGGCGTCGAGCAGGCCGCGCCCGCGCGAGACGAGCGCGCCGAGCTCGAGGCCCACGCAGCCCGCGAGCGCGAAGCGTGCGGTGCCGGGCCAGCGTGCACAACCGGAGAGCGTCGCGGTGACGAGGCCGAGTCGTGCGCCTTCGCGGGTGCGGCCGGGCAGCGGTGCGAAGCCGCCGGGCCATACCGCGAGCTCGATCGCGGTCGACCAGCGGCGACCACCGACTGCGAGGCCGATCATCGGTGCGACGAACGACGAAGGCAGCACGGCTGCGGCGAGCGTGCCGGCGCGCAGCGAGAGCGCGAGCGATCGTCGCGGCGACGGAGGTACGGATGCCGTCGGCGACGGTGCGGCATAGTCGAGGCGCGCGAAGGGAGACGCGATCGTAAGAGCTTCGGGTCGGTCACGCCGCGCGATCAGCAGGCTGACCTCGACCGCGACCGCATCGACGAGCGTGGTGCAGGTGCCGGCCCGCAGCTCGCGGACCCGCTCGGCGCCGCGGGCCGCGAGCCGCACACGCAGGACGAAGCCTCGGGACTCGCGCTCGACGATCGCGGTGACGCGCGGCAGCGGATCGATGCGCTCGGGCTCTGCGGTGAGCATGCCTTCGATCGCGACGTGCACGGCCTCCGCATCCGGACACTCCGCGGGTGCGCGCCAGTCGAGCTCGACCCAACGCGGCGTAGCGACCGCCGGCGCTTCGGCGAGTCGGGCAACGATCGACAACAGCGCGAGCCACATCGCGTCGCGCCGCAGCGTAGCAGCGCGATCGAGATTTTCGCGGACGGAATCGTCGAGCTTCCCACATTCCCTCGCGCATGGACTTCGCGACCCGGTTGCATGGCACTTCGTTGGCGCTGCTGCTCGCTTCCTGCTCCGATCCGTCGACGGCTGCCGACGGCAGCGCAGCCACGGGTGACGACGCGGCAACCACCGAAGGTGGCACGACGACGCATTCACCGACGACGCATGGCCCCGACGACTCGGGAACATCCGGTGCGAGCGATCACGGCGAGTCCGAAGGCGGATCGACCGACGAGACCGGCGGACCATCCACCGGCGACCCCGACGATCCCGAGCTGCCCTACGACCCCGATCAGCTCGCGAAGGTGTGCGCGCGCGGCAACGACGATCCGATCGCGCAGCGGCTCTGCACCTCGCCTGCGCCGACGGTGACCGACCTCGTGTCGCTCTACGACGTGCTCGGCCTGCAGATCATGCCGGCCCAGTACGCGATCCTCTCCAACTCCACGTCGCTCGCGGCGCGCTCGGTCTCCGTCATCAACCCGCGCGTGATGGTGCTGGTGCCGTTCGAAGTGGGCATCGGCGCGGTGACCTTCTCGCGCGGCGAGCAGGTGGTCGAGATGGTCGGCTACGACCCATCCGCCGATCGCCTCAACTTCTACCTCTTCACGTTCTTCCGCGACTGCAACGACGAAGACGACGGCTGCATGCTCGCCGATCTCTTCACGCCCGACGTCGAGTCGGGCTGGGCGAAGTGGAGCCTCTACCAGGACATCGATCTCGAGAACACCACGCTCGACTGCAACACCTGCCATCAGCCCGGAGGGCCGGACACCGAGAAGCTGCTGCTCGCGCACCAGGCCACCGAGCCGTGGACGCACTGGTTCCCCAGCTTCGCGATCAACACGCCGGGCGACACCCCGTCGTCGATCGAGCTCACGCCGCACTTTCTCGCGATGCACGGCGGCGAAGATCGCTACGGCGGGATCCCCATCGAGCTGCTCACGCCGCCGAATCCGAACGCGAGCGGCATCGTGCTGCAACAGCTGCTGGAGAACTACTGGGTGCTGAAGGGCGGTGCGCCGTCGGGCATGACGCCGCAGGGTCAGCCGCACACGTTCGACTCCGCGGCAATCGAGGCCGACATCGCGAGCGGCAGCACGGCGACGTGGGACGCGTACTACGCCGAGACGCTCACCGGCGATCGTCTGCCGGTGCCGTGGCACGACCACGACATCACCGATCCGGCGCTGCGCGACGCCGCGGTGGCGTCGTACACGGCGGTGCTCGCGGGCAGCGAACCGCCGGAGTCGCTCGTCGATCCCCGCGCCGTGCTCGCGCCGCAGACCGAAGCCGAGCTCGGCATGCGCCCGCGCGCAGGCGCATCCGCCGAAGAGATCCTCCACCACGTGTGCCAGCGTTGTCACAACGACGAGCTCGATCAGACGCTGTCGCGTGCGCGCTTCAACGCCGAGCGGCCCGCCGAGCTGACCGCGGATCAGAAGACTGCCGCGCTCGCGCGCCTCACCGCGCCGGCGGGCAGCAAGGTGCAGATGCCGCCGCATCGCTTCGCGACGTTGCCCGAAGCGGAGCAGCAGACGCTGATCGACTTCATGCAGAACTGATTTTGGTCGCGCCCTCCGGCGCTCTTCGTGGCGCGAGCAGCCATGCTCGCTGTCCGCCGTGGCAAAGCCACGTCGGGCTCGATATCCTGCGCCGATGCGCACGCTCGCTTGGCGCTCGGTGCTCGCGTTCGTCGGGCTCTTGATCCTCGTGCTCGCGCAAGTGAGCTGGTCGGCGCCGATCGAGGCGCCGGTGCTGCGCGAGCTCGACGAACCGATCGTCGACGAGATCGCGATCGCCGACGCCCCGCCGCGCGACCTCGACGAGCTGCGCGCGCGGGTGCAGCAGGTGCTCGACCGCGAGCGTGTGCCCGGGGCCGCGATCGCGCTCGTCGATCGCGACGGCATCGTGTGGAGCGGTGGCGTCGGCGTCCGCGACCTGCAGACGCGCGCGCCGGTCGAGCGCGACACCATCTTCCGCGTCGCGTCGATCACGAAGAGCTTCATCGGCCTCGGTGTGATGCGCCTCGTCGAGCAGGGCAAGCTCGACCTTCGCCGTCCGCTCGCCGAACTGATGCCCGAGGTGCCGATCGACAATGCGTGGCCCGACGTGCCGGTCACGCTCGCGCACGTGCTCGAGCACACCGCGGGCTTCGACGACATGCGACCCAACGAGACCTTCACCGCCGACGACGCGATGACGCCGGCGCAGGCGCTCGCGATCAACCCCGGCTCACGCACCGTGCGCTGGCGACCGGGCAGTCGCTTCGCGTACTCGAACGTCGGCTTCGGCGTCGCCGGTCGTGCGATCGAGATCGCCAGCGGCGATCCGTTCGACGCGTGGCTGCGTCGCGAAGTGTTGCAGCCGCTGGGCATGAAGGACGCCGACTTCCGCCGCACGCCCGCGCTCGCGGAGCGACTCGCGATCGGCTACAGCGCGCCCGATCGCGCCGCGCGTTTCACTCCGATCGCGCATCGTCCCGCAGGTGCCTTGCTCGCCTCCGCCGACGATCTCGGCAAGCTCGTGCACTTCTGGTTGCGCCGCGGCGACGGCTTTCCCGCGATCGTGTCGAAGCCCGGCCTCGCACGCATCGAGCGCAGCGAGACCGTCGAGTGGCTACCGCTGTCGAACAACTACGGGCTCGGCAACTACGGCGATCTCGCGCATCCCGTGCGCATGCGCGGCCACGACGGCGGCTTGCCCGGCTTCCACTCGAACCTGCGCTACTCGGACGAGCTCGGTGTCGGCTACGTCGTGCTGGTCAACGCGACGCACTCGCCGCGCGCCATGATCGCGATCCGACGGCTGGTGTTCGCGTATCTCGTGCAGGGCCGCACGTTGCCGCCGTTGCCCGACGTGCCCGACGTCGCGCCGACGCCCCCTTCGACGGATGCGTTCGCGTTCGTCGCTCCGCGCCATCGCTTGTTCGGATTCATCCAGTGCGCGACCACGGCGTGGCGTCTGGTGGTCGAAGGCCAGCGCGCGTCGATCGAGCAGCTCGGCGGTCCCGCGCTCGCGCTCGTGCCCACGAAGGACGGCGGCTTCCGTCATCCCGCGCAGAGCGGCACGTCGATCCGCATCACCCGCGATCGCGACGGCGACGAGATCATCGTGCACCACGGCGCCGTCGGTGCGGCGTCGCGCTGGTGGATCGTCAACGCACGCGTGTGGCTGCTCGGCGGCGCGCTGCTGCTGATGAGCCTGACGCCGTGGTTGTCGCTCGCGATGCTCGCGATCTCGCTCGTGCGGCGGAAGCTCGTGCTGCCGCTCGGCCTCGTGCTGTGGCCCGCGATCGCAGCGTTCACGTTCACGCTGGTGCCGCGTCTGCTCGGCGAAGCCGCGTCGCGCGAGCTGCTCGGCCTCGCATGCCCGTGGACCATCGCGCTCTTTGCCGCGACGCTGGTCTTCGCGATCGCCTCGGCCGCGTCGATGGCCGCCGGGGTGCGCTGGAGCGTCCGCGACGATCGCCCGAGCCTCTGGTTGCGGCTGCCCCCGACGTTTTCCGCGTGCGCTTGCTTCGGCATGACGCTGTGGCTCGGTGCGCACGGGATCATCGGCCTGCGCACCTGGGCCTGGTGACCGATCACCCGGATCGAGAACCGCCTTTCGCGGTGATGTGACGGATCGGGAATCGCCGCGGGTGGGCCCGTGGCGTGGTGCAAGCGCCCAACGCGAGAAGATCACGCGGCATCCCGGAATCGTGCGGGTGCTGGAACGTGACCTGCTCATGGCGCGGCCGACCTCTCGCCAAACCGAGGACAACGCCATGCACCTTCGCACCACCCGTACCGTTCGCAATCTCACCACCGGCCTGCTCGCGCTGGCCCTCTTCACGCCGTCGACCGGCTGCGGGCTCATCCAGCTCGCGGTCAACGCGGCGAAGAAGAACACCGTCAACATGGACAAGTGGCAGGTGAAGAAGATCTCGCTGGGGCTGCGGGAGCAGACCAGCATCTGCCCGCGTCGCTCCGTGCAGCTCGCGGTCTTCGCCGAAGCCGATCACAAGAAGCGCAAGAACAAGTCGAAGAAGCTCGAGACCTGGTCGGGCGACGAGAGCAAGAGCCGCATCGGCAAGATGGGCTTCGAGGAGTTCGAGTTCACGATCGGTGGCGGACAGCTCGATCCGAAGACCGGCATGTTCGTGCCGAACCCCGACGTGCTCGCCACCGCGGCGAGCGGCTTCACGATCGCCGCGAAGTACAAGCGCGATGCGAAGGTCGATCCTGCGAAGGTCGACTACGCACCGAGCTACGACTGCATCACGTTCGCCGGTGGCAGCGGTCCGTCGGGACCGATGGGCGAGTCGGGCCCGAGCGGCAACTCCGGCGCTGCGGGTGCAGGCGGTGACTCGTCGAAGGCCGGCGGCGACGGTGGCTCGGGCACCGGTGGTGGTGTCGCGGGCAACGGTGGCGACGGCGGTGCCGGCCCCAACATCGTCGCGTACGCGACGGTCGTGAAGACGCCGCATCACGATCACCTCGTGCTCTTGCAAGTGACCGGTGACGTGAACGACACCGTGCTCTTCGATCCGAAGGCGCCGATCGTTCTGTCGGCGCGTGGTGGCTCCGGCGGATCCGGTGGCACCGGTGGTGCCGGTGGCTCCGGTGGTGCCGGTGGCTCGGGCTATCCCGGCGGCAAAGGTGGCGTCGGTGGTCCCGGTGGCCAAGGCGGCAACGGTGCGAATGGTGGTGCGGGCGGATCGATTCGGCTCGTGTACGACGCCGCGTTCCCCGAGCTCGCCACCGTGATCACGCTCGACGCATCGGGTGGTGATGCGGGCATGGCCGGCGCACCGGGTCCCGGTGGTTACGCGGGCTCGGCCGGCTCTGCGCTCGGCGAAGGCGCGACCGCGGGCACTGCGGGCACCGCCGGCAGCGACGGCACCGGTGGCATGCCGGGTCAGCCGGGTCCCGACGGTCGCGCGAGCGCCGAAGCCGGCGACGTGTCGGCACAGTTCGCGACGTTGCCCGAAGGCATCACGCGCGTGGGTTAGCAACGTCGACGATCGGGCGCGCGTCTGTCCGCCGCGCGCTCGGTCTGCGACTCCGACGATGCATGCGTGCCCATGGCGAGTCGGCCCGCACGCACCGTCTCCTGCGACTCGCGGGCGTGCGCGCGTTGTTCCTCGGTACGCGCACGCTCGCGAGCTCGCAATCTCAGCGCACTGGCGTCGGCCACATGAAGCGGCGCTCGTGGGCGACCGGTTGGTTGCGGGCGAGGCGGTCCATCGCTTCGTTGGCGAGGCGGTCGACGTGCTCGTTGCCGAGATCGCCGGAGTGGCCGCGGACCCATCGCCACTCGACTTCGTGTTGCGCGATCAAGGCGTCGAGGCGTTGCAGCAGCTCGACGTTGAGCAGCGGGCCTTCCTTGCGTCGCCAGCCTCGCGCCTTCCAACCCGGCAGCCACTGCGTCGCCGACTTCAGCACGTACAAGCTGTCGGTGTGCAACAGGACCTTCGCGTCGCGCTTCAGCGTCGTCAACGCTTCGATCGCGGCGGTCAGCTCCATCTGGTTGTTGGTGGTGTGGGGCAGGCCGCCCGCGCGCTCGAGCGCGTTGCCTTCGCGCGGATCGATCAGCACGAAGCCCCAACCACCGGGACCGGGATTCCCACGGCAGCCGCCGTCGGTGTACGCGACGAGGGAGAGCATCGCGTCCACTGGGTAACCGATTTCGCGGACGCGTGACAGCGCCGCGTGCAAACGACAAACTACGCTCGCGCATGACCGGGCCGCTGCGCCACGTCGAGGTCGCGATCGTCGGGACCGGATTCGCCGGGCTCGGCGTCGCGGCCGAGCTGCAGCGCGTGGGCATCGACGACTTCGTGCTGCTCGAGCGTGCCGACGCCATCGGCGGCACGTGGCGCGACAACCACTATCCCGGCTGTGCGTGCGACATCCCTTCGCACCTCTACTCGTTCTCGTTCGCGCCGAAGCACGACTGGTCGCGCGCGTTCGCGCCGTGGCACGAGATCCGCGAGTACCTCGAGCGCTTCACCGACGAACGCAACCTGCGCGCGAAGATCGAGCTCGGCCAACGCCTCGTCGAAGCGCGCTGGCACGCCGATACTTCGCGTTGGCACCTGCGCACCGCAGCCGGTCTGCAGATCGTCGCGCGCTTCTTCGTGCTCGGTGCCGGCGGGCTCAGCAATCCCGCGATCCCCGAGCTGCCCGGGCGCGAGCGCTTCGGCAGGCCGCAGTTCCACTCGGCGCAGTGGGATCACGAGGTGCCGCTCGACGGCAAGCGCGTCGCGGTGATCGGCACCGGTGCGAGCGCGATCCAGTTCGTGCCGCAGATCCAACCGCGCGTCGCGAAGCTCTACCTCTTGCAGCGCACGCCGCCGTGGATCATCCCCAAGCCCGATCGCGAGTTCTCGTCGCTGGAGAAGCGTGCGTTCCGCTGGATCCCCGGCTGGCGCGAGCTGTATCGCCAGGCGATCTACTGGCGGCTCGAAGGTCGCGCGATCGCATTCACGGATTTTCCCAAGCTCCTGCGCATCGCGGAGCGGGAGGGCCTCCGCCACATCGCCGCCCAGATCGCCGACCCGGTGCTGCGCGAGCGCGTGACGCCGAAGTTTCGCGCGGGGTGCAAGCGCGTGCTGCTGAGCAACGACTACTATCCCGCGATCGCGCAGCCCAACGTCGAGCTCGTCGACACGCCCATCGCCGCGCTCGCGCCCGGTGTGCTGCAGCTCGAAGATGGTCGCGAGCTCGAGCGCGCTGCGCTCGTCTACGGCACCGGCTTCGCGGTGCATGACTACCTCGGCGGCGTACGGATCCACGGCGAGGGCGGCGTCGAGCTCGGCGAGCTCTGGTCGCACGGCGCCGAGGCCTACCTCGGCACCGCGATCGCGGGCTTCCCCAACATGTTCATGATCGTCGGCCCCAACAGCGGGCTCGGTCACAACTCGATGATCGTGATGATCGAAGGCCAGGCCCACTACGCAGTCGAAGCGATCCAGCTCGCCCGCGAACGCGACGTCGCGCTCGTGGTGAAGCCGCAGGTGCAGCGCGCGTACAACGAGTGGTTGCAGGGCAAGAACGCGACCGCGATCTGGGCGTCGGGTTGTCGCAGCTGGTACCTCGACGAGCACGGCCGCAACACCACGATCTTCCCCAGCTTCACGGTCACGTTCCGTCGCCGCACCGCGCACGTGCGGCTCGACGACTTCGAAATGCTCACGAGCGAACCTCGAGCCCGACGTGGCTTTGCCACGGCGGACAGCGAGCACGATTGAACGCGCCAGGAAGAGCGCCGGAGGGCGCGACCAGAACCTAGTCCTCATCTTCGGTGATGAGCGACGTGCCCTTGCACAGCTTGTCGAACGACTCCGCGGGGCGCTTGAAGTAGCGCTGCATGAACTCGTGGGCCGCGGGGCCCCACACGTTGACCATCCGCGTGCTCATGCCGTGGGCCTTGTCGCGGTTGTGATTGCCGTCCGCGTCGCGCTTGCCGCTGTAGTCGGTGGGCGTGATCGAGCCATCTTTGTCGATGTCGACCGCGGCATACATCGCGGACTGGTACTGCTTGCAGTTCATGCCCGCGACCTTCGCGAGGCGGATCGTCGGCTCGATCGATGCGTCGTTGAGCGGCTCGAAGAAGAACATCGGCGCGACTGCCTTGCGCACGGCTTCCTTCATCTCCTTCGCCGCGATCGCCGGATCGCCTTCCCACGACTGCGACGCGCCCGCGAAGTCGAGCACCGCGCGCTGACCGAGGTCGCGCGTGTTGGTGAACATCGTCGCGATTCCGCCATAGGAGTGCCCGCCGATCGCCAGCCGCTTCGGATCGACGTCCTTGCGCGCCTTGGCCCAGTTCACCGCTTCCTTCACGTCGAGCTCCTGCTTGTGCAGGTACTCCATCTTGCAGAACGCGGCCTGCCCGGGCTTGCTGCACCACTTCTGCACGTACTCGCTGAGATACACGCCGGTCGATTGTCCGTGGCCGCGGCGATGCGGCATGACGACGACGTAGCCGAGCTCCGCGAAGTACGAGCCGATCTCGCACGAGCCCTTCACCTCTTCACCGCTGCCGTGGTTGAACACCAGCACGGGATAGGGGCCCTTGGTCTTGACCGAAGCCGGCGGCACGTAGAGGTGCGCCTTGAGCTCGAGCTTCTTGCACTTGCCGCCTTCGTTCTTGCAGCGCGTATCGGCTTGCTTGGGTAGCTCGGCGGGCTTGAAGTAGCTGACGATCGTGGGTTCGACGGTGCAGAGGTCACCGGCGTGGGCATCGGCCGCGAAACCGAGCGTGCCCGTGGCGACCAGCAGAGCGGGGAGGAGAGCGGTGTGCATGGGAGCTAGACGAAGGCAGCGTCGCGGCGTGACGCGCCGGCCGGTATGATCGACGAAGGGAGCGCGTGCCCCCGTCGCAACCACCGCCCACGGGCGAGATCACCGAGATCGACGGTCCCACGCGACCGCTCGGTCCGGTGGCCACGAGCGATCGATCGGACGTCGTCGGTACGCTCGAGCCCGAGCGCTACGAGATCCGCGAGCTCATCGCGCAAGGTGGCATGGGCGAGGTGCATCTCGCGTGGGATCGCGAGCTGCAACGCGAGGTCGCGCTCAAGACGTTGCGCATCGATCTCGACGACGAGACGCTCGCGCAGCGCTTCCGCGTCGAAGCGCGACTCTCCGCGCAGCTCGAGCATCCCAACATCGTGCCGGTGCACGACTACGGCATCGCGCCCGATGGTCGACCGTTCATCACGATGCGATGGATCCGTGGGCGCTCGCTCTGGCAGCTCGAGGACGAGGGCAAGCTGCCCGGCGCGGTCGAGCGGCTCGACATCTTCCGCAAGCTCTGCGACGCGATCGCGTTCGCACACGCGCAAGGCGTCGTGCATCGCGACCTCAAGCCCAGCAACGTGATGGTCGGCGAGTTCGGCGAGGTGATGGTGCTCGACTGGGGCATCGCGCGCGTCGCCGGTGTCGGCAGCGATGCGCCGTCGCGCTCGCCTTCCGATCGACTCTCCGACGAGCTGCTCGCGTCGCCGCTGACCGGCGCCGGCGTGGTGATGGGCACGCCGGTGTACATGGCGCCCGAGCTGCTCACCGGACGCATCTTCGCGGTCGATCCGCGGATCGACGTCTACGCGCTCGGCGTGATGCTCTACAAGCTGCTCACCGACGCGCTGCCGTTCACCGACAGCAAGGCGTTGCTCGACGTGCGCCGCGCGAAGTTCGTGCCGCCGCGCAAGCGCAAGCCCACGATCGATCGCGAGCTCGATGCGATCGTGTGCAAGGCGATGGCGCCGGATGTCGCCGAGCGCTACGCGTCCGCCGACGAGCTGCGCCGCGACGTGCAGGCGTATCTCGAAGGCGGCGACGTGGTCGCGTATCCGCGCTCGCTCGTGGGTCGCGCGCTGCGGTGGGCGCGACGCAATCGTCGCATCGTGGGGCCGGTGGTGGTCACCGCGGTGATCGCCACGATCGCGCTGGTGGTCGGCGGTGCGTTCTATGCCCGCGAGCTCGCGGTGTCGCGCGATCAAGCGCTCGCGGCCGAGTCCGACGCGCAGATCCAGGCCGCGCGCGCGGAGACGGCCTCGGCGCTCACGTCGATCGAAGCCGGTCGCTACGACGATGCCCGCGTCGCGCTCGCGCGTGCGCGCGTGGATGTCGGCGACGACGATGCGTTCGTGGAGCTCACCGAAGCGTATCTGTTGCACGAGTGGGCGCCGCCGTTGCTCGGGTGGCAGCGCGATCAGAGCGGCGCGGTCGGAGTCGTGCTCGCACCCGACGGGCGGCGCTTGTTGTTCGCGACGCCCGAGCACCAAGTGCACCTGGTCTCGCTGCCCGACGGCTTCGCGGAGCTGAG
>DASZPU010000819.1:0-11249 GCA_035550195.1 Nannocystaceae bacterium | reverse complement strand
CTCGGGCTCTCCGTCACGACGGTGCGCTGGCGCATTCGCGTGGCGCGTGCGCGGCTCGAAGCGCTCGCGGCCGAGCAATCGCCGCGACGGCTGCCCGCGATCGTGGTGTGGCTGTGGCCGTGGCACAGCGCGCGCCTCATGCCGCGACTCGTGTGGATCTTCGCCGTGATCGCGATCGCGTCGTGGCTCGGGCGCGGGGCCCTGCGCGGGCAGGACGAGTCGACGGAGCCCACACGAGTCGAGCGCGCGCAGAGCTGGGCGGCCGCAGAACCGCGCGCGAAGGTGGAGCGCAAGCGTGTTCGCGACGACGCCGGGCCGATGCTCGAGCTGCTCGCGATCACGATCGGCGGTCGCGTGATCGACGAGCGCGGCGCCGCGATCGCGGACGCGCATGTCTGCGCGGCGCTCGATCCTTCGCAGCGCACGCGCGTCGACGACCTCGATCCCACGTGCACGAAGAGCGGTGCCGACGGTCGCTACCAGCTCGACCGGGTCGCGCCCGGCTTGCATCGCATCGGTGCCAGCGCGCGCGGCTTCATCCCCGGCGATCATGCCGGGCGCAACCACGTCGGCACGTTGCTCGCGCGCGCGCAGGAGCAGCACCACGACGTCGACATCGTGCTGCGTGCAGGCGGCGTCGCGATCACGGGCACCGTGCTCGACGAGACCGGTGGCGTCGTGCCGTCGGCGCTCGTACGCGGGCAGGACTTCACGCGCTTCGGCAATGGTTGGACCGCGACCGCGATCGCGGACGACGAAGGGCGCTTCGAGCTGTGGGCACCGCGGGGTGGCGTCGCGGTGACGGCGAGCGCGGCGGGCTACTCGCTCGGCACCGCCGACGCGGTCGCGCCCCAGCGCGGGCTCGAGGTGCGGCTCATGCCCGAAGTGACGGTCGCGGGGCGCGTCGTCGATACCGAGGGTGCAGGCGTCGAAGGCGTGCGCGTCAACGCGAACTCCGACGCGCACAACTCCGAGGAGCAGTACATCTCGACCACCACGGATGCGGCCGGCAACTTCGTGCTGCGACGGTTGCGACCCGGACGCTATCGGCCCATCGCGAGCTCGTCGCATGCGTACGGTGAAGCTGCGTACGGCGTGCTGGCGACGCTCGACGAGCCGGCGCCGCCGATCACGATCACGGTCGAGCCCGCACACGCGCTCGAGATCGACGTCGTCACCGACGAAGTGCTCGAGGACTGCGACGGCGAGTGGCTCGAGGCCTGGGGCGCGAGTCGACACGCTGCACGCGTCGTCGATGGGCAGGTGCTCCTCGACGGGTTGCTCGACGGCGCGTACGCGCTACGCCTCGAGTGCCACGGCGTGAGCGTGGACCAGTCGGTGGCGATCGCGGGCGCCGATCTCGGCGTCGAGCTGCGCGTCGCGGCCTCGACCACGATCGCGGGCCGCGTCGCCGGCAGCGGCACGTTGGGCCCGTACCTCGGCATCACCGTCGCACCCGCAGCGTCGGTGCCGACGGGACCGATGCGGCCCGCCGGTGCCGTCACCACGCGCGCCGACGCCGACGGTCACTTCGTCGTCGCGGTCGCAGGCACGGGCTCGTACACCGTGTACGGCGCGACGGTGGCGGGCACGCAGCTGCCGCTCGGCACGTTCGACGTCGTCGCGGATCGACGACTCGACGTCGGCGAGCTCGCGATCCCTGCACTCGGTCGCATCGAAGGCGCAGTGATCGACGCGGACGGTGCGGGCGTGTCCGGGCTGCAGGTGATCGCGAGCGGTGCCACCGGACTCGGGACCACCACGCGACCCGACGGCACCTTCGAGATGGTCGATCTGCCGCCGGGTCGCTACGAGCTCGTCGCGCGGCGAAGGTCGGTGGCGATCGCCGGTGCCGATCCGGTCGAGACGATGGTCGCCGCGGATGCTGCGGCGGTCGTGTCGCTCTCCGTGCCGCGCCAGAACGCGCACCTCGGAGGTCGCGTCGTCACCGACACCGACGCCCCGGTCGCGGACGCGCTCGTGGTCGTGCGTGCCGAGGGATCCGCAGAACCGATCTTCCGCGAGGTCGCGCGCGTGCATACGGACGTCGACGGTCGCTTCGTCGCAAAGCAGCTCGCGCACGGCGACTACACCTTGGAGGTGCGGCTCGGACGACTCGCGTGGGGCTCGCTGCACGCGACGACGTCGGGTGGTCCGTCGACGATCGTGCTGGGCGAGCGCACGTCGATCGCCGGCCGCGTCGTCGATGCGCAGGGGCAACCGTTGACGACGTTCACGCTCGCCGTGACCGGTGCTGCGGGCGAGCTCGGCCATGTCGTTCGCGATCGCGACGGCGCATGGCGAGCCGCCGATCTGCCGCGCGGGCGCTACGAGGTGAGCGCGCGCGGGCTCGCCGACGCCGACTGTCGCGGCCAGACGGCGATCGACGTCGACGAGCCGAAGGACGACGTCGTGATCACCTGCGTCAGAAGTACCAGCCCACCATGAACTTCACCCACAGCTGGTGGATGCGGTAGTCGCGATCCAAGCCGAACGGCGAGTCGTCCTGATCGGGAAACCAGTTGAGGTTGCCCGCGAGCTCGCCGCCGAGGAACAAGCTGCGCCACACCGCGCCTTGGATCCCTGCGCCCACGGTCATGCCGAAGCCGGCGTCGGTGTCGTCGCCGCCGTTGTTCACGTCGACGAGCGACAGCGACATGCCCGGCGCCGCGAGGGCGTAGCCCCACACGCGACGGCCACCGCCACCGATGCGAAACTCGGCGTTCATGCGCAGCATGTTGCCGTCGACGTCGTCGCGATCGATGTCGTCCCAGTTGTAGATCGTGTGCTCGAATGCGCCGCCGAGGCTGAGCTTGAAGTAGCGCGTCGGCGTCCACAGATAGCCGACGCCGAAGCCCCAGCCCCACGTGGGATCGAGGTCCGCGTAGTTGTCGTCCTCGAGCGGGATCTGCACCACGCCCGGCGCACCGTAGAGGTACACGCCGCGGTGGATGCCCGCACCGCGTCGCCGCGCCGCCGACGCTTCGCTCGACGCGAGGAGGATGACGAGCGGGACGACGAGCATCGCGATCGTGGAGGTCGTGCGCATCCCGAGATCGTCCGCCAGCGCCCTGCGCAGCGCACGAGGAGAGTGCGTGGCGAGCATCACCGAGTGGGCGCGAGCGTGTGCCGCGGTGTCGCACGCGTGCGAACCATGGCAGCCTCGCGCGCATGATCGGTTGGCTCTCCGGCATCGTGCGTGCTCGCGATCCACTGGCCGGTGAGGTGATCCTCGACGTCGGTGGCGTCGGCTATCAGCTCACGGTCTCGTTGCAGACGCTCGCGTCGGTGCCGATGATCGGCGAGCCCTGCGAGCTGTGGATCCATACCCACGTGCGCGAGGACGTGCTCGCGCTCTTCGGGTTCGGCGACCCGACCGAGCGTCGGATGTTCCGCATGCTCATCGGTGTGCCGCAGGTCGGACCGAAGCTCGCGATCGCGGTGCTCGGTGGCTTCCCGTTGCCCGAGCTGCTCGCGGCGATCGAAGCCGACAGCCGCGCGTTGCTCGAGCGCATCCCCGGCGTCGGCAAGCGCACCGCCGAGCGCATCCTGCTCGACCTCAAGGACAAGGTCGGCGCGCTCGCACCGAGCAGCGCACCGAGCAAGCCCACCGCGACGTCGTCGTTCGGCGACGACGCGCGCGAGGTGCTGGTGAACCTCGGTTGGAAGGCCAAGGAAGTCGACGCCGCGCTCACGAAGGCCGACGACGGATCGCACGCGTCGCTCGACAGCCTCGTGCGCCGCGCGCTCGCGCTGTTGATGGCGCGCCCCTGATCAAAGCCCGCGCAGGGCTTCGAGCAGATCGCCGACGGTGAGCGTCTGCGGGATCTCGTGCTTCGCGAGCTCGTTCCACAGCGGCAACAGCGACGCGTCGCGGTGGCTCGTCGACAGCACCTCGCGCAACGCCGCGACCGCGGCCTTGCGCTTGCCCTTCTCGAGTGCGTCGCGCAGCGCTTCGCCGACCGGACCTTCGAGCTTCGGACGCTCGGGCAGCGGCACGACCTTCGCGCTCACCGCGAGATCGGCGAGCCGCGGCGCATCGGGACGCGGCACCGCGGGCGCGGAAGGAGCATCGTCGGCGGGCGCAGCGGGCACGCCGTTGCCCGGTCGCGACAGCGGCGTCTTCTCGATGACGACCGGCGCCGTGGGAATCTCGCGGCTCCGCCAGCGACGCGCACGATCCCAACGATCGTCGTCGCTCGCGGGTGCGACCGGGCGATCACCCAAGCGATCACCCAAACGATCACCGGGCCGGGGCGCGACGTGACCGGCCGCGACGCGCTGCTCCATCGCTTGTCCGCGCTGCAGGATCTCCTCGCCGTGACCCTGCGGCAGCACGGTGACGACGGTCTCTTCCTTGATGATCGCGTAGAGCACGTCGCCGAAGTCGGCGATCGGGATCAACGTCTGCGGCTCGCCGAGCATCGCGTCGAGCGTGCGGATGGCCTTGCCGTCCGCTTCGGCCGACGCGAGCGCGGCATCGAGTCGATCGCGCAGCGTCTCGTCGTCCTCGTCGTCGCGCTTGGGCACCAGCTCGCGCAAGCGCTGCACCGCACGATGCGTGATGCTGTAACGGCGGTGGCCGGGGAACGGAGGACGCAACATCGACGGGCCCACGAGTAGCCTAGCCGTTTCGGATTTGCCACCCCACCCCTACGCGTTCGGGCCAATACGACGCATGGTGAAACTTGCCAAAGCTAACGCGCTTGCCCAAGATGGGGGATGCCGATGGGCTCGCGCGTACTCGCGGCCGCGCTGACGGTCCTTTGCGGATCGCAGCAACCGCTCGGGCTGGGACTCGCGTTCGGCGTGGGATGGCTCGCCCTGGCGCCCGCGGCCGCAGCGCAACCGTTCCGTGGTACGGGCGCTTCGGCGCCGGACCCGAAGGACAAGACCCCCGCGGCCGTGCGTCAACGCGCGCTGTCGAAGGCGCGCCGTGCCGCGCTCGAGCTCGCGTTGGGCGAGCTCGGGAAGATCGGCAAGGCGGAGAAGAAGTCGGTGCTCTCGGCGACCGATGCGTGGACCGGTGCGTATCGCGTGCTCTCCGAGAAGAACGAAGGCGAGAGCGTCGCGATCGAGGTCGAGGTCGAGATCGACGTCGCGCGGCTGCGCAAGAAGGTCGCGGGCGCGCCGGCTTCGGATGCGAAGCCACTGTTCACGCTCGCAGCCGTCGAGCTCGGCGACAACTGTGGCGATCGCACCGCGGTCGCGCGCGTCGAAGACGAGCTCGTCGTCGGTCATGCGGTGGACAAAGGCGGCGCGCCGCTGACGGTGAGCGTCGCATGCACGCCGCTCGGTCCCGTGCCGCACACGTTCGTGGTCGCGGCGCGTGCGGTGCTCGAGGCGAAGAGCGAAGGCCGCGTGGTCGCGCAGGCGTCGATCGACTCGTTCGGTGGCGATGCGGGCTCCGCGATGCAGGCTGCGATCGCCGAGGCCGCGCAGTCGGTGGCCGCGAGCGCGGCGTTGCACCGACGCGGTGTGGTGTCGGTGCGCGTGCAAGGAGCGTTGCCCGCCGCGCGCATGCGCCGGTTCGAGCGCGCGCTCGTGCAGTCGGTGATGGGCGTGTCGAAGGTCGAGCTCGCAGGCGTGGGTGGCAAGGGCAACGTGCTACTGTCGGTGCACGGTCCGAGCGATGCACCCGCGCTCGCGCAGGCGCTCGGATCGTTCTCGGCACCCGGCGTGAAGGCGCGGGTGCTCGCCGTCGAGGGCCCCGATGCGTTGGCGATCCAGCTCGAGTAGTCTTTCCCCCCGCAGCCGTCACGGGCTCTGCGGTATGCGCCCTGCGGGCGCGGATCGCCCCCCGCGAGCGGGGGGCGTGGCCTTCTGTCTCGCGATGTTGTTGCTCGGCGCGTGCACCAAGCAGACGCCGAACGCCGGCGCGACGCTGCAGCTCACCGTCGCGCCCGGGGATCGCGACGCCGACGTGTGGGTCGACGGCAACTACGTCGGCACGGTCGGCGATCTGCAGGGCCGCGCGACCGGCCCGTTGAAGCTCGCGCCGGGTGCTCACCGCGTCGAGGTGCGCAAGAGCGGTCGCTTCCCGGTGCAGCGCACGGTGAAGGTCGAAGCCGGCGGTCCGTCGAGCGTCGCGCTCGAAGCCGAGCTGCTCGAAGATCCCCAGTAGATCATTTCCGCTGGAACGTGCGCGGCACCATGAACGGCGCGAGGTGGCCGACCGCGTGCTCTTCGATGTCGTCGACGTCGGTCTCGCCGGTCGCTTCGTACTCGAGGTGCACCGCGGGGTCGCCGTCCGATGCATGCACGAGCGTCGCACGGACCCAGGTGAGCCGACGATGCTCGAGCATCGCTTCCTCGATGCTGTCGAGGCACGCGCGCCGACCATCGAGGTTCACGAGGCCGTCGTCGCGCCCGACGATCTCGAGCAGTGACTCGCCCTTGAAGCGACCCGCGTAGCCGGTGTGCACGAAGCCTTCGTCGGCCATCGCACCGGGCTGACCCGCGGGCACCGGCGGCAGCGTCACTGCGCGCTGTGAGGATCGCACCAACACCTCGTTGCCACCGACCTGCATCGCCGCGCCCGCGCGCAGCTCGACACCGGCCGCGGGCTCGAAGCTCTCGCCGCGCTCGAGCACGCGCGATGCGAGCACGCCGACCTCTTCGAGCAGCAAGAGCTGACGCAGGCTCGTGCCGAACGCCTGCTTGAACATGCGGCCGTTCTCGATCGGCACGGTGGACTGGGGAATCACCGGCACGATCGGCAGCGATGCGCCCGCGGTGCGGACGCTGCGTGCGAGCTCGATGAGCTGGCGCACCGAGTCGACCACGATGAGGTTCTCGGTGGTGCGCGCGATCGGCACGACGCTCTCGAGCGCGGGGCCCTCGGCCATCACGAGCTGGGCCTCGGACTCGAGCCAACCGAGCACCACGGGATCGAAGAAGCGCGGCACCGTGAACGGTTGCGCACACAGGATGCGTGCGCCCGCATCGAGCTCGAGCGTCGTCATCGCGGCGCGCCCGATCTCGCGCAGGTGCTCGGCGGTGCGCAGCGTGTCGCGCACGACGCCACCGATGCCGCGCGCTTCCATCACCAGCTCGACGTCCTTCGGCAGCGCCATCGCGGCGCGGTCGGCCGGCGGCTCGAGCACGTCCACGGTGAGCAGCGAGCTCGCGAGCCGCTTGCGCGAGCGGACGTTGTAGCCGTCGGGATAGTCGAGCGCAGTGGTCTCGAGCCCGCGCGGGCGACGGATGACCGCACGGATCGGCAGCCGTCGCGTCGCGTCGAGCAGCATGCGATCGCCGTTCGCGGGATCGACCGGCATCGCGATCGCATCGAGCTTGCCGAGCGCGACCAAGAGGATGAGAAACTCGGCGACGTTGCCCATCGACAGCGCGACGAGATCGCGGGCGCCGATGCCCATGCCGGCGAGCTCGCGTGCGCGACGATCGGCGCGCGTCAGCAACCCGCGGCGCGACAGCGTGGTGTCCTGGCTGTACACCGATCGCGGCGTGCCCGAGCGCTCGACCGCATCGACCAGTCGCGCGTAGAAGTGTCCCTCCGCCATTCCTCGTACGAGCGCGCCTTCCCACGCTCACAGTCGGGGAGCGTAGCCAAGATCGATCGTGGTCACCAGCGCGGCACCACCGGGCAGGCCGACCTCGGCGAACGGGGTTTGATCGCACGACGTCGCGGTGCCGGGTGGCTGGCTGGTGCCGTTGCCGAAGAGCGCGAGCGCGGGGGTGATCCGCAGGCCGATCTCGTGGTTGCGGCGCTTGCCGAGCAGCACCATCAGCGCGAGCCGAGGCGCGAGCACGGCGCCCGCGCGCGACGACACTTCGTCCTTCTTGTCGACCGAGCACGTGGCCTTGCTCGCCGCGTTGCCGTGGTAGCGCAGCGACTCGAACGCGGGACCGATCACGATGCCGCCCGCGATCGCGAAGCGCTTCTTCTTGCCGACCGTGTCGCCGTACTCGAGCGTCGCGCCGAACATCGCACCGACGAGCACGTGCTTGGCCGACGGTGCGGCCGGCATGCCGTAGGCCGCGAGCTCTCCGCCGAGATTGAGGCGCTCGCGCGCGCCGAGGAATACGCCACCGCGCACGCCGAGCCCGATGAGCGGCGACACCAGCGTGCGACCGCCGAGCCGTCCCATGTGCGCGAGCACGACCGGCACGAACGGACCGACGCGTCCGTGCACCTTCGACACCGGCGTCGGCGGACGATCGGGCACCACGGGCTTCGGCTCGGGTTTCGGCGCGGGCTCCTCGGGATCGATGCGCGTCACGATCTCGCGCAGCTCGGGCAGGGCCGGGCTCTGCTCGGGCTCGGGCGCCGGCTCGGGACCGGTCGTGCCACCGAGCTCGATCACGATGCGCTCGACGTCGGCGCGATCGCTGGCCTCGGGTGCGGCCGCGAGGTACTCGCGATACGCCGCGATCGCTGCCTGGCGCTGCGCGTCGCGTTCGGGTGTGCCTTCGGCGGCCGCGAGCATGAGCGCCTGGTGGCACACCGCGACGTTGAAGTGCAGCTGCGCGGTCGCCTTCATCGCGCGCGCTTTCTCGAACTCCGCGAGCGCGGTCGCGTAGTCGCGCTTCATCGCGGCCGCCTTCGCGCGACCGATCGCGGCGTCGATCTCGATCTGGCTCGGCTCGCTCGACGCGGTCGGTGGCTCGGCCGCGTGCACGCTCGCGATCGCGGTGGAGATCGACGCAGCGATCGTCGAGCTCAGCGCCCAGCGAAGACACGAGCCCCGCACGTCACCGCAACGTATCACCCGCCCATGGGTCCAGGCGCGGGAGCGGACGGCAGCGGCCCGGGCACGGGCGGCAGCGGCTCGGCGCCGGGCGGAGGCGGAAGCGCAGGCTCGTCGGAGGGCTTCACCGCGGGCTGCGGCGCGGGCTCGGCCGCGTCGGGCTTCGGTGGCTTCACCGGCTTGCCGGGATCGGCCGGCTTCGCGTCGGTCTTCGCCGCATCGTTCGGCTTGCCGGCGCTCGGCTTCGCAGCGTCGGGCTTGGGTGGAGGCGGCAACGCGGCTGCGCTCGACACCAACACGCCGGAGGCGTCGCGCTCGGGCAACACGACGCCGCTCGGAGTGAGCTTGGCATCGCGCGCGCGTGCGATCGCATCGCGACGCTCGAGGTAGAGCTGCACGAGCCGACGCGCGGCATAGTGGGCCTTGATGCGCCACGCGGGCTCGTTGGCGAGCAGCACCGCGAACGCGATCTCGGGGCGATCCGCCGGCGCATAGCCGATGAACCAGTTGTAGTTGAGCGAAGGTGCACGCTTGCCGGTGAGACTGCCGGTCTTGCCCGCGACGGGCACGCCTTGGATGTAGTCGTTGCCGTGACCGTCGCGGAAGCTCGCGCGCGCGGTGCCTTCGGTGGTGGTCGACTCCATCATGCTGCCGATCGCATCGGCGAGCTCGCGGCTCACCACGCGCTCCGACTTCGGCAGCGCGGGCGTGAGGTCGGCACCGTCGGGCCCGATGACCTGCGCGATGACGTGCGGCGGACGATACATGCCGTCTTGCGCGAAGATGTCGGCCAGCACCGCGCCGTGGATCGGGCTCATGTCGATGTTCCAGAAACCCGCGGCCACCTTGGCGCGCTCGATCGGATCGCTGGGGATGTGCGCAGGCGAGCGCTCGACGTTGAGCTCGAACGGGATGTCGGTCTCGAACAGGAACTTGCGCGCGATGTTGGCGAGCTCTTCTTGGCCGAGGTGCGCCAGCGCGAGCTTGCCGATCACGAGGTTGTAGCTGTGCGCGACCGCGTCGGCGAGCGTCTCGCACTGCGTGTCGCGGGCCGCGTCGTCGCGCAGCTCGTCGTCGGTGATGCCGTGCAGACCGCCGTTGAAGCACACGCGCGTCGAGGGCGTGGCCTTGCCCGAATCGATGAGCCCCGCGGCGGTCACGAGCTTGAAGACGCTCGCGGCGGGGGCCCATGCGGTGGCGACGATCTCCAACGGATCGACCTGGGGATCCATCGACGAGTGGCCGGCCATCACCAGCACGCTCGCGTCGCGGACGTCGAGCATCACCGCGGCGGCGTAGGGCACCTCGCGGTTGCGGAAGATCTGCAGCGCCGCGTCCTGCAGCACCGGATCGATCGTGAGCATGATGCGGTGACCGTCGTTGAGGTCCTGCACCAAGCGACCGTCGACGACCGTGGCCTTCTTCTCGGCTGGCTTCGCGGACGCGTCGGGCGGAGGCGCCGCGCCGGGCCGCGTGTACGGCACGAGCTTCGCGGCGGCGAGATCCAGGCGATCGACCCACGGCAGCGGCGGGGGAGCGGACGGCGTCGCGACCTCGGGGATCGCGGTCGCGCTCGTGCGCGGCAGCTCGAGCTCGTCCGGCTCGGATTGGCGCTGGACGTAGATCGCGATCGCGCCGAGCGTGCCGAGGAAGAACAGCGCGCCGAGGCCGCCAAGCCCACCACGGTCGGGTCTCGTGCTCGACACCGTCAGGGCCCTATAGCAACTCACGAGGGCGCCGGTCAAAATCCCACGCTGCGCGCGTGCGATCCGGCGTGCACGGTCGTGCAGGGTCTGCCTTCGAATGGCGTTCCCGCCGGGCATCTGCGCCCATGCACACGCGGGTGAGAACCCTTCCATCGCCCGTTCGGGCCGTCACGCACACCGGGGCGTACACGGTAGCCGAGGGCCACCCGCGATCGCGGTGTGGGCACAACCTCGCACCAGCGCGTCGTGCGTCCAGCACTTCGCGAACGTGGACGGTCTGCTAACCTTGCCGCAGAGCTTTCGGCCCGCCCCCGGGATCCATGCGCGACGAAACGATCGTCACCGTCATCCACAAGGTGGAAGACACCGGCCTGCAGCGGCGCAAGAAGGACGCGTGCATCGTCGTCATCTACGGCGCCGAGCTGGGCCGCAAGTACAGCATCGAAGGCCGCGAGATGACGATCGGCCGCGCCACGATGAACGACATCTGCGTGTCGCAGGACTCGGTGTCGCGCACGCACGCGACCATCATGGTCGACGAGCACGGCGTGAAGATCCGCGACAACGTGTCGACCAACGGCACGTACGTCAACGACCACAAGATCCACGAGGTCTACTTGAAGGACGGCGACCTCATCAAGGTCGGCCGTTCGATCTTCAAGTTCCTCACCGGCGACAACATCGAGAGCTCGTACCACGAAGAGATTTACCGGCTCTCCACCGTCGACGGGCTCACGCAGATCTTCAACAAGCGTTACTTCGCGGAGACGCTCGAGCGCGAGCTCAGCCGTGCACGCCGTTACGACCGGCCGCTCGCGCTGATGATGTTCGA
>DASZPU010000818.1:0-10073 GCA_035550195.1 Nannocystaceae bacterium | reverse complement strand
CGCTCGCGGGGATCCACGGCGCACCCGCAGCATTCTCGAACGGCTCGAGCGCATCCGACAGCGCCTGCGCGCTCGGCCAACGCTCGAGCGGATTCTTGCGCAAGCAACGAGCGATCACTTCGGCGAGCCCGGGCGCGATGTGGCCCGCGAGCGTCTGGATCGGCGGTGGTTCTTTCGCCGCGACGTTGATGAGCGTCGCAGCCATCGTCGCACCGACGAACGGATTGCGACCGGCGAGCGCCCAGTAGAGGATGACGCCCATCGCCCAGATGTCGGTGCGCGCATCGGTCTGCGCCGCGCCTTCGGTCTGCTCGGGCGACATGTACTCGGGCGTGCCCATGAGCACGCCCATGCCGGTCTTGCCCGCGTTCTCACCCTGCGTGAACTTCGAGATGCCGAAGTCCATCAGCTTCACCTGCAAGCGGCCTTGCTCGGGCTCGTGCAGGAAGATGTTCTCGGGTTTGAGATCGCGATGCACGATGCCGGCATCGTGCGCAGCGGCGAGGCCGATGAGCGCCTGTCGCACGACCATCACGATCACGCCGGGCGGCACCTGACCGTGCTTCTTCACGATGAAGTCGGCGAAGTCGGAGCCGTTCAACATCTCCATCACGATGTAGGGCCCGAGCGGGCTCCGACCGAGATCGAGGATGTCGCAGATGTGCTTGTTGCCGATGCGACCTGCAGCCGTCGCTTCGTTGCGGAAGCGCGCGAGCACGCCTTCGTCGCGCGAGAACTGGATGTGCATCAGCTTGATGGCGACACGCTTGCGCACGAGCGTGTTCTCGGCCATCCACACCGCGCCCATGCCGCCTTCGCCGAGCTGCTTCACGAAGCGGAACTTGCCGTCGAGGATGCGCCCTTCGAGCGGCACGAGCTTTTCGGTGTTCGGACACAGAAGCACGTCTTCGCCGTGCGACTGGCCGCAGTGCGGGCACGGCATCATGCCTGCCGTTGGGGGATTCGCCATGTCCGCGCACACGTATAGCATGACGCGCGGCCGTTCGCGCGGGCGCGGATGGGTGGTGCTTGCTAAGCTCCGCGCGCATGGCAAGACGCTTCTGGTGCCCAATCTTGCTCGCGCTGGTGGCAATCGCCGGCTGTGATCGGATGTCGATCGGCAGTGGCGACGCCGAGGCCAAGTCGGCGCCCGCGCCTGCGCCGGTCGAGGAGAAGAAGGTCGAGGTCGCGCCCGACCCACCGGTGGAACCGCCGAAGAAGGTCGAGGTCGATCCGAAGACCGGCACCACACCCGAGGTCAAACCGGTGACCGCCGACGGGCGTATCGAAGACGAGCACAACACCATCGACGTGTTCGGCGCGGCCTCGCCCGCGACGGTGTTCGTGACGCAGAAGCAGATCCTCGTCGATCGCTTCTCGATGCGCGAGCTCGAGGTCGCGGCCGGCAGCGGCACCGGCTTCATCTGGGACAGCGAAGGCCACATCGTCACCAACTGCCACGTGGCGCTCAAGGACTGCACGCGCAGCGAGAAGGCGGCCAACCTCGCGGTCACGCTGCTCGACAAGAAGGACTACGACGCGAAGCTGGTCGGCTTCGATCCGTTCCACGACATCGCGGTGTTGAAGATCGAGCCGGGCTCGTCGGCGTTGGTACCGATCCGGCGACCGGAACCGGGTCACGAGCTCGCGGTCGGACAGAAGGCGGTGGCGATCGGTAATCCGTTCGGGCTCGATCACACGCTCACGGTCGGCGTGATCTCTGCGCTCGGTCGCGAGGTGAAAGGCATCGGTGAAGTGACGATCCGCGGGATGGTGCAGACCGACGCGGCGATCAACCCCGGCAACTCGGGTGGTCCGTTGCTCGACTCGCGCGGACGGCTCATCGGCATGAACACGATGATCTTCTCCACCAGCGGATCGGCGGCGGGCATCGGCTTCGCGGTGCCGGTGAAGACGATCGAGCGCGTGGTGCCACAGATCATCCGCACCGGTGGTCCCGAGCGCGTCGGGTTCGGCATCACGCCGCTCGACGAACGCCTCGCGTTCGGGCTGGGCTTGCGCGACGTCGAAGGCTTCATCGTGGGGCAGGTGTCGCGGGGATCGCCGGCGGAGAAGGCGGGCATGCGCTCGATCGCCGATGCGGGCGGCGGTGTCGCGGCGGTCGACATCATCGTCGGCATCGACGACAAGCGCGTGCGCAGCTTCGACGACCTCTACGGCGCGCTCGAGGAGAAGAACGAAGGCGAGGTCGTGAAGGTGTCGGTGCGACGCCTGCCGGAAAACAAGGTGGTCACGCTCGACGTCGCGCTGATCAAGCTCGCGCTGCGCTGACCTGCTACGATCGGACGATGGACGTCCTGCTGCGCGGGATCAACGCCGAGCACACCGTGCGGGTCGTCGCAGCGATCGCGACCGACGTCGTGCGCGAGGGCTGTCGGCGCCATGGTCTGCGCGGCGTGGAAGCGGTCGCGCTCGGGCGCGCGCTGTGTGCCGGCTGCGTGATGGTCACGCTGACCAAGCACGAGAGCGAGCGCGTGCGCATCGCGATGCATGCCGATGGTCCGATCGGCCGGTTGTTGGTCGACGCGAACGGCACCGGTGACGTGCGCGGCTGTCTCGAGCGGCGGCTCGATCATCCCGAGGCCGTGAACGGTCGCGCACGACTCGCGCCGTGGGTCGGCAACGCGGGCAGCTTGGTGGTGACGCGCGACCTCGGGCTCGAGCAGCAGTACCAAGGCGTGATCGCGGTGACGTCGGGCGAGGTCGATCGCGATCTCGAGCGCTACCTCGAGGACTCGGAGCAGCTGCCGTCGGCGCTCGCGTGCGAGGTGGTGCTCGACGGCAGCGGTGAAGTGGTGCGCGCGGCCGCGGTGCTGTGCCAGAGCTTTCCCGGTGCACCGCCGTCGGTGCTCGAGCCGATCCGCGAGGTGCTCGACAGCGACGCGCTCGCGGATCTCATGCTCTGCGATCGCCGGCCCGACGAGCTGATGGGCTTCGCGCTGCTCGGCGACGAGTTCGAAGCGATGGGCCAACATCCGCTGCGCTTCCGCTGCAACTGCAGCCCCGAGCGCGCGCTCGCGATCCTCACGACACGCGGCGCCGACGATCTCGCCGAGCTCGCGCGCGAGCCCGGCGACACCGAAGTGCGCTGCAGCTACTGCAACCAGTGCTACTCGGTCCCGCCCGCAGATCTCTCGAAGCTCGCCGCAGGGATGCGCCAACACAGGAGCTGAATTCGAGCTCGGCGATGCAACGCCGTCGGCCCCGCGGTCGAGTGGGTCGACATGTGGATCCACCTCACCGCAATGATGGGACGCGACGCGCCGGCGCTCACTCGTCCCGACGTGGCCGCGTGGCTGTGGCCGCGAATGCAGGCCGCGTTCCCGACCAGCATCGCGTCGCTGCTCATGCCCGATCATCCGCACCTTCTGCCGCAAGCGGAAGAACCCCAGCTCGCGCAGCAGAAACTCGCACGGCTCTTGGGTCAGCTCGCCCGCCGGTTCGAGATACGGCATGCGGCGGATGTCGCGAATCCCGACGTGATCCGCCCGGGCATCGTGCTCGCGCGACAGGTACGATACATCGCGCTCAACCCGTGTCGCGACGGGCTGGTGCGCTGCCCATTGGCGTGGACTTGGAGCACGCACCGAGACGTGGTGGGCGCGACCGTGGACCCTTGGGTGACCGCCGAACGGCTCGCGGCTGCGCTCGGTGCACCCGCCCGCGACTTCGCGAAACGACATCACGCCTACGTGAGCGCCGACCCCAGCACTGCGGTCGCGGGCACCGCACTTCCCGTCGGCGTCGAGTCCACGCGTGCGCCAATGGTGGGGCTCGGCGAGATCGCGGCGGCTTCCGCATCGGCGCTGCGTGTCCCGCTCGCCACCCTGCGCGGGCACGGAGATGGCCGAGCGCTCTTCGCCGCGCTCGCGCACGATCAAGGCTGGCACGACACCGGTTTGATCGCAAAGCTGTGTGATTGCGTGCCGAGCACGATTCGCCGAATGCGTCAGCACGTCGACACGCGCGCGCTGGCAGCCGCGCGCCTCTGCCTGGCTGATCTTCGCTTGCGCAGCGCGACCACCTCGGCGGAGGTGGAGGCGTGGGTCGCGTCCGCGGGCTTGCACGCGATGCGTGCATTCTCCGGGAGCGAGAGCACTCGCTCGCCGAAGATGCGCGGTTCGGGTGCATTTTCCGCACGGGGAACGCGATAGCATCGCGGCGACGTGGCGAAGCCGGTGCGCTTCAGGGTGGTGCCGCAGGAGGAGGGCATGATGCTCGGGCATCTGCTCGCGCGGCGGTTGCCGAAGACGTCGGTCGAGGCCGGGCACGAGCTCGTGCGTGCGGGTGCGGTGTACATGGGGCACTTGCGCGTGCGCGTGCCGACCGTGCGCGTCGCGGCGGGCGAGCGCATCAGCGTGTATCCCGAGGCGATCGCGGACGAGGAGCTGCCGCTCGAGCTCGTGCGCATCGTGCATCGCGACGACGCGTTCGTGGTGCTCGACAAGCCCGCGGGTGTGCCGGTGGCGGCGACGCGCGAGAGCGCTCGCGGCACGCTCTCCGAGGCGCTGCGCCGCGTGCTCGAGCACGAAGGCATGGTGCGGCCGTACGTCGGCATCGTGCATCGACTGGATCGCGGCGCGTCGGGGCTCGTGCTCTTCACGATCCGTTCGGTCGCGAACAAGAACGTGCACAAACAGTTCGCCGAGCATTCGATCTCGCGGCGGTATCGTCTGCGCGTGCACGGCGTGGCGCCCGACACGATGGACTGCGCGCTGCCGCTGCTCGAGCTGCACAGCGGCTCGAGCAAGGTCGCCGAGGGCAACCCGCACGCACGCGCCGCGCACACGATCTTCACGCGCAGAGACGGCGCATTCGATCAGCCCGGCACCACACTGCTCGAGGCGCGGCTCGAGACCGGGCGACACCATCAGATCCGCGTGCATGCGGCCACGCTCGGACACGCGGTGGTCGGTGATCGTCGCTATGGTCCGGGCGACGACGCCGAGCGCTTGCAGCTGCACGCGTTCGAGCTCGTGCTCGCGCACCCTCGCGATGGTCACGAGGTGCGCGTGCGTGCCGAGCTGCCGTCGTGGGCCCGCGCCGCGGACGACTAACGCAGCTCGAAGTCGACGAAGTGCTCGCGATGCGCGAACACTTCGATCTCGCGCGCGAGCACGCGACGCGCATCGACGAGCTCGACGCGATATCGGCCCGGCGGCAGACCACTGCACTCCCAACGACCGCCGAGCACGAGCGGAACGGCGGCGCGCGGGCCGCTGATGCGGATCCGCGGCGCGCCTCGCTCCCCCACGATGTGCCCCGAGATCGTTGCGGTTCCGCCGGACGACTGCACTGCACCCCCTGAACGGACGGTGCTCACAAACCTTACATAACCCGAGGTGCTAGCCTGCGGATCGTGCGGCAGATCGCCATCGTCGGGTCGCTCGTGGGATGCATCGCATTCGGGCTGCCGGCCACGGCCGACGCTGCGCGCCGCAGCTACGCGGGCTGGTCACTGGTCTCGGTCGACGTCGCTTCGGATGCGGAGCTCGCTCGCTTGCTCGAGCTCGGCGTCGATCCGTGGGTCGACCATCCGCGAAAGGGCGCGATGCCGGTGCTCGCATCGCCGGCGCAGCGCGACGCGATCGCACGCGCGGGTTGGCCGATGCGCACGATCGTCGACGACGTGCAGCGTCAGCTCGACGACGAGCACGAGCGGCTCGCGCTGCGCGTGCCCCCGCAGGAAGGCGGCACGTACTTCGCCGACTTCCGCGATCTCGACGAGGTGTATACGCAGCTCGACGCGATGGCGGCGGCGAATCCCGAGCTCGTCACCGTCGGCGAGATCGGCATGTCGCTCGAGGATCGCCCGATCCGCGCGCTGTGGATCGCCGCAGGTGGCGTCGACGATCGCCCGACGATCGTGATCACCGCGGGCCAGCACGCGCGCGAGTGGATCAGCGTGACGTCGGCGATGTACCTCGCCGACGATTTCGTCGCGCACGCCGACGAAGCGATGTACAGCGAGGCGCTCGCCGCCGTGCAGATCGTGATCGTGCCGGTGGTGAACCCCGACGGCTACGCGTTCACGTGGATCGGCGATCGACTGTGGCGCAAGAATCGGCGCGACGGCGTCGGCGTCGACACCAACCGCAACTTCGGGTGGGGCTGGGGTGGCGAGGGCGCGAGCATGGTGCCCGAGGAGCAGAACTACGCCGGCACTTCGGCGTTCTCCGAGCCGGAGTCACAGGTGGTGCGCGACTTCGTGCTCGCGCACGACGAGCTCGTCGCGCACGTCGACTTGCACAGCTTCGGCGAGCTCGTGCTGTATCCGTGGGGCGACATCTACGAGCCCGCGCCGGACGATGTGGAGCTGTCGGCGACTGCGGTCGCGATCGCGGATGCGATGAACGCGAGCGGCAGCACGTATACGCCGCTGCAGGGTGTGAACCTGTATCCCGCGGCTGGGAATGCGATCGACTGGACGTATGGCGAAGCGGGGCTGCATGCGTTGACGATCGAGCTGCGACCGGCGGATGTCGACGAGTTCGAGGAAGGGTTCTTGCTCGGGGCGGATCAGATCGCGCCCGTGGGGGACGAGGTGGTGGCGGGGATCTGGCAGCTCATCGCTTGGGTCACCGGGGATTTGCCGGAGCCGCCGAGTGATGACACCGGTTCTGGCTCTTCGGAATCGGGGGCTTCTTCGGAGGACGGCACGACCACGTTCACGACCACGTCCACGACTACGACTACGACTACGTCCACGACTACGTCCACGACGGCGGTGGACGATGGCGGCACTTCGGGTCTCGGGGAGACCAGTGGGTCGAGTGGTGCGGGGGCTGCGGGAGACGACGGCGCTGGGTGTGGATGCGATCAGACCCGCGAGCGCTCGTCTGCGATCGCGGGTCTGTTCTTCTTGTTGGTGCTGCGACGTCGGTCGCGTCTCGACTAGAACGGAATGTCGTCGTCGCCGGGATCCGAGGGGATGTAGCCGCCCCCTCCTCCTCCACCACCACCGCCGCCGCCACCGAAGTCGTCGGGCGGGCCGCCGCGATCGTCTCCGCGTCCGCCACCGCGATCGCCACCGCCGCGACGCTCACCACCACCACCACCACCGCCGCCTTCGCGACTCCCGAGGAACTGCACCACGTCGGCGACGACCTCGGTGATGTACTTCTTGTTGCCGTCCTTGTCGTCGTAGTTGCGCGTCTGCAAGCGACCTTCGATGTAGACCTGTCGACCCTTCGACAGGTACTGGTTGCACGACTCGGCTTGCTTGCCCCACACCACCACGCGATGCCACTCCGTCTCCTCCACCCGATCGTTGCTGCGGTTGGTGTAGACGCGCGTGGTCGCGATGTTCAGCTGCGCCACCGCAGTGCCGCCCTGGGTGACGCGCATCTCGGGGTCGCGCCCGAGATTGCCGATGAGGATGACTTTGTTGACGCTGGCCATGGCCTTCGATCGATCCTTTCGCGAGTGATGCCACACTCGACCGCGGCTGCCATCCCGTTGCAGCGGATCGACCGGAGTCGTGCACGTTCGTGCGCGCGTGCGTCCGCTCACCAGTGCGGGCGGCCCGCTCGCGCAAACGTGCGTGGCGCCTGCGTCTACGTACGTTGGCGGCTTGACCCCGCGGCCCCGACCCTCTAAGTGAGATCGTGCAGATGATCTGCGTGGACGTCTCGGTACTGCTGCCGCTGCGGGATGCGGAGGAGATGGTCGGCCCGCTCGTGCAGACCGCCGAGCTCGTGCACGAGCAGCTGCGCACGCGTCACGCCGAGCTCGCGGTCGAGATCCTCGCGCTCGACGAGCGCTCCGGTGACAACACCGCGAGCGTGCTCTCGGTGCTTCACGGTCAGCTCCCGCAGCTGCGCACGCTCCAAGATCTCGATCGCGGCACCGCGCTGCGCTTCGCCGCTCGACTCGCGCGCGGCGACGTGTGGCTCGTGCTCGATCATCCGGTCGAGCCCGAGCTCGCCGCGTGGGCGGTCGGTCAAGTCATCGCGGGCCAACGCGCAGCGATCGTGCCCGGTGAGATCCTCGCGCTGCATCGCACCGTCGGTGTCGACGTGTTGCGCGAAGTGGAAGGTGGCCTCGCGGTCGCGCAACACGAGGTCGCGCGGTACCTCCGCCGGCTCGGTCATCGCCCGGCGTTCAGCCCGGCCGAGGGCGCGACGCGGCTCGATCGTGCGCTCGTCTTCCTGCGCGGCCACTCGGGCCGAGTCGGCCTCGGCTTCCTCGATCGACCGCTTTCGATCAAAGACACCGTGAAGCAGCGCGCCTCGATTCTGCGAACCAGGCTGCTATAGTCTCGCGGTGAATCTCGGGGCGGTCCTCGTCGCAATCGCCGCGCTGTGCGTGGTGATCATCCTGCACGAGCTCGGCCACTATCTCGCGGCGGTGGGCACCGGCATGCGTGTCGATCGCTTCAGCGTGTTCGGCATCGGCCCGCCGGTCCTGCGCTTCGGCAAGTGGCGCGGCACCGAGTTCGTGATCAGTGCGATCCCGTTCGGCGCGTACGTGCAGATCCGCGGCATGGAACCGGACGACGCGCCCGAGCCCGATCCGTCGGCCTTCCGCGAGAAGCCGCTGCGCTCGCGCATGCTGGTGATCGCGGGCGGGCCCATCGCGAACTACATCGCCGCGATCGCGATGTTGATCGGCGTCTACGCGACGGTCGGCGTGCCGGTCACCGCAGCGATCGAGATCGACACCGTCGTGCCCGACTCTGCGGCCGCCGTGGCCGGAGTGCTTCCCGGCGATCGCGTGATCGCGATCGGCGACACGACGATCGATCCGAGCCTCGACGGTCGCGATGTCTCGGCCACGACGAATCGCCTGCGTGGTCAGACGGTCGACGTCGTCGTGCAGCGCGACGGCGAGCGGCTCACGCTGCCCGCCACGCTGGGCACCGATCCCAGCAAAGGTGCGCTCGGCATCGGGCCGCGGCTCGTCAGCGAGCACGTGCCGGTGCCGATCGGCGTGGCCGCGAGCGAAGGCTTCAAGTGGCCGTTCCGCGAGAGCGCGAAGCAGCTCGCAGGCCTCGGCATGTTGTTCACCGGCAACGCGAGCGTGCACGGGCCCGTGGTGATGGTCCGGCAGATGGCCAGCGAAGCGCAGGTCGGCTTCCTGCCCTTCATCATGCAAGCCGCGTTCATCAGCACGATGCTGGGGTTGTTCAACCTGCTGCCGTTGCCGGCGCTCGACGGTGGGCGACTGGTGTTCCTCGCGTACGAGGGGCTCGCACGTCGTCGCGCCGCCGCACGCATCGAAGAAGCGGTGCATGGCTACGGCATGCTCGCGCTACTCGTGCTGATCGCCGTCATCACCGTCGGCGACATCCGCGGCATCTTCGCGGGCTGAAGGGCGCGGTACGCCCGCGGCGGCTGTTGCTGCGCGATCCGCTGGCGGAGCCTGCGGCGCTTGCGAGCGCCTCGCACGGCTGATTGACTCCGCGCCAGCAGTGCCGCGCAAGAAGCAGGGTCCGCCGTCGACGGAGCGCTCGTCGAAGTCGACGAAGGCGTCGACGCGCCGGAGCACGCGCGAGCTGAACGTGCCCGAGGGTTGGACGCCGCGCATCGCGAACGACGACCAGCTCGCCGACGTGCTCGAGCGTCTGCCCACCGAGCCCGGTGTGTACGTGATGCGCGATCGCCAAGGCGAGGTGATCTACGTCGGCAAGGCCGCGGTGCTGAGGAACCGCGTGCGGCAGTACTTCAACGGCACCGACACGCGCGTGTTCGTGCCGCTGCTCGCGAAGCTCATCGGCGACATCGAGACCGTGGTGGTCGCCAACGTCAAAGAGGCGCTGCTGCTCGAGAACAACCTCATCAAGGAGCATCGCCCGCGCTTCAACGTGAAGCTGCGCGACGACTCCAACTATCTCGTGCTGCGGCTCGACCCCAAGTCGGCGTGGCCGAAGCTCGAGCTGGTGCGCAACGTCGGCCACGAAGGCGCGTGGTACTTCGGCCCGTATCACTCCGCGCGCTCGGCCCGGCAATCGCTGCGCGTGATCAATCGCCACTTCCAGCTGCGCACCTGCAGCGACTTCGCGCTCACCCATCGCACGCGGCCGTGCCTGCAGCACCAGATCGATCGCTGCC
>DASZPU010000817.1:0-4898 GCA_035550195.1 Nannocystaceae bacterium | reverse complement strand
CGAGCAGCCGGCTGTGCAAGCGGTTGAGCTCGTGCAGCGCCCGCTCCTGCTCGCGGCGCGACGCGAGCCCGAATGCGCCCCACCACGCGTCGGCCCAACGATCGCCCATGGACTTCAGCCGCATCATCCCGGTGAGCAGCGCACCGCCGGGCTCGAGCAGCCACGGCGAGCGCAGCCCGTGCTCGAGCACGCGTGCGGTGGTGCCTTCCCACGCATCGAACCACCGCCGCCACGCCGACCACACCTGGTCCGTGGGGTCGCTCGGGGGTGGTGGCTGACGCAGCGGCACGACGTTGTCTCCCGCGTCCATATTGCAGTGCAGCATGACGCGAATGGAAGCTAGCCAAGCCGATAGTGGCCGTCAAGGCCTATCTGCGGCGGTTGTGCTCCGGAGCCGATGAGGTATCATGCTGCACCGCACGGTGGGCGCGATGATCGTCAAGAAGTACAGCAATCGCCGGCTCTACGACACGGACGCGAGCCGCTACATCACGCTCGAAGAGCTCGCGCAGCGCGTGCGCGACGGAGCCGATGTCGTGGTGCTCGACGCCAAGACGGGATCCGATCTCACGCAGGCCACGCTCGTGCAGCTGATCCTCGAGGGTGACGCCGCACGACTCTTGCCGGTGCCGCTGCTCGTGCAGCTCGTGCGCATGGGCGACGACGCAGTCGCCGAATTCTTCGGCAAGTACGTCTCCATGGCCCTGGAATGGTACATGGCGGGCAAGTACGGCATGCAGCAGGCGGCCCCGTTCATGCCGTTCGGTAACCTCCCGATGCAAGCCACCAACGCGTTCTTCCGCATGTTCGGTGGCAATCCGTTCGGTGGTGCGAGCCCGAGCGCCCCGCCGCCCTCGCCTCCGCCACGCGAAGACGTGCGCTCCGACGAGGTCGCGGATCTGCGGCGTGAGCTCGAGCAGTTGAAGAAGCAGGTCGCGGGTCGTCGCCGCTGATCGGCTCATGTTGCACTGCACAATTCATCTTGACACTCCCGGCTGCGGTGCCTAGGCTGCGCGGCACAGGAGGCTACAGACGATGGAACCGTTCTTCTCGCACGTGCAGCAATTCATGGCCGCGATCCAGCAGGCCCAGCAGCTGGGCGCCACCCGCATCGCAGAGGCGCTCGACGAGAGCGCGCGCCTCGGCAAGGCCTCGCTCGCGATGTGGACGGACCTGTCGCGCGCCGGCGGCGAAATGTGGCGCCAGAGCTTCGTGGGCTGGACGCCGCCCGCGAATCCCTAGTCTTCGAGCGCCGCTTCGAGGCGGTCGCAGATCGTGCGCAGCACCTTCACGCGTGCGTGGTACTTGTCGTTGGCTTCCACCAGCGTCCAAGGTGCGATCTCGGTGGAGGTGCGGTCGATCATGTCGATGATCGCCTGCTCGTACTTCGGCCACTTTTCGCGGTTGCGCCAGTCGTCGGGCCCGATCTTGTGCTGCTTGTTGGGCTCGCGCTCGCGGTCGCGGAAGCGCTGCAGCTGCTCTTCGAGATCGATGTGCAGCCACAGCTTCACGAGCACGTTGCCTTCTTCGACCAGCTGCTCCTCGAAGTCGTTGATCTCCGAGTACGCGCGCATCCAGTCGTTGGTGGTGCAGTAGCCTTCGACGCGCTCGACCAACACGCGCCCGTACCACGAGCGATCGAAGACCGCGGCCCGGCCGTTGCGCGGGACGTGCCGCCAGAATCGCCACAGGTACGGGCGCGCCCGCTCTTCGTCGCTGGGCGCCGCGATCGGCACGACGTGATAGCGACGGGGATCGAGGCCCGCGACCGCGCGACGGATCGCCCCGCCCTTGCCCGCGGCATCCATGCCCTCGAACACGATCACCAGCGAGCGCTTCTTGAACTTGCGGCGTCGCATCGCGAGCGCGAGCCGACGCTGCAGCTCGTCGAGCTCGCGCTCGTACTCGTCACGCTCGAGCTTCTGCGTGAGATCGAGCGCGCGCAGCACGTTGTGGTCGTCGATGGCCGCGACCGGATGCAGCATCGTTTCGCTGGGCTGGGCCTCGACGTCCTCGTTGCTGAGCGCGTCGAGCAGCGCGCGCCCGACCGTGATACCGCGGTAGCGCGGGTCTTTCCCGGGCACGACGATCCAGGGCGCGTACTCGGTGCTGCTGTTGCGCAGCGCACGACCTGCCGCCGCGAGCATGCGCTCGTACTTCGAGTAGTGGTCCCAGTCCTCGTGGGTGACCCGCCAGCGCGTGCGCTTGTCTTTCTCGAGCGCGCGCAGACGTCGACGCTGATCCGCCTTCGACAGGTGGAACCAGAGCTTGAGCACCACGAAGCCCTCTTCGGTGAGCATGCGCTCGAAGCGACGCGCACCCTCGACCTCGCGATCGAGCTCGGCGAGCGAGAGATCGCCGTACGCACGACCATGCAGCCCGTAGTCGTACCAGGAGTCGAAGAAGATCCCGATGCTCCCGCGCGGCGGCAGCATCCGCCAGTAACGCCACAGCAGCGGCCGCTCGCGCTCCTCGTCGGTGGGCTCGCCGAACGCCAGCGTGCGCACGTGCCGAGGATCGAGCCACGTGTTGATCATCTGCACGGTCTCGCTCTTGCCGGCCGCGTCGACGCCCGCGATCACCACCACCACACCCTGGCGCTTCGCGTCGAGCATCGCGCGTTGCGCCTTCATCAGCTCGGTGATCAGCGGCTCGAGCTGTTGCTTGAACTCGTCCTTGCTGATCTCGTGGTCGACCTCGGCGGCTTCGAACATGGTCGGATCATGCACAGATCCCCGCGCGTTGTCACAGCCGCGCTTCGGCTTCGCGGATGCGCTTCACCAGCATGCGGATGACGCCCTCGGCGATCTCCGCCTGCTCGTAGAGGATCTCGTAGAACTCCTCGCTGCTGATCGCGAGCGCTTCGGTGTCACTGGTCGCGGTGACGGTGGCGTTGCGCGGTCCGGCGTCCAGCACTGCGAGCTCGCCGAACGCATCGCCCGGCCCGAGCTTCGCGATCGTCTGCGTGCCGCGCACCACCTCCGCACTGCCGCTGACGATCAGATAGAACTCGTCGCCCGGCTCGCCCTCGGTGACGATGCGCGTGCCCGCGGGATAGCTGCGCTCCTCGGCATGGCGCGCGAGCGTGGCGAGGTCTTCGGCGGCGACCTTGCTGAACAGCGGCGTGCTCTTGAGCGTGATGATCTTCTCGAGCGGTGATGACATGCGGATGTCCTTGTCGTTGACGAGGGCTTGGGCGCATCGCGCCACCATGCGTGACGAATCGCGGACCATGCCCGATGCGAGCGCGAGCGCCTGATCGCGCGCGCACGAGACGAGCGCCCGCAACGCGACCTCGCGGACCAGCGGATCGACATGGGCGAGCGCGCGCGCAGCTTGCTCGGCGGCGTGCTCCGAGCGGCCGCGCACGAGGGCATCGAGCGCGAGCGCAGCGACGTAGGGATTGGGGTGCACGATCTGCTCGAGCAGGAACTGCTCGGGCTTCGGAGCCTTGGGCGCGAGCGCGCCGGCACGCTGCAGCAGCTCGGCCTCGCTGCCGGCATCGAAGAACGGCAGCACGATCGGACGCAGCGGCGGCTCCATCAGCGAGTCGAGCATCTCGACGACGTTCGCTCCGCCCTCGCCGCGATCGATCGCGTTGCGCACGAGCTTGAGCGCGCTGCGATCGTAGCGGAGCTCGAGGATGCGGAGCACGCGACGCATCGCACGCTTGCGCCGGAACGCGAACTCTTCCTCGAGCAGCTCGTTGGACCAACGCGGTCGCAGCACGCGGACCGCCGCCATGTTCGCGTAGCCGGCGGTGACCTCGAAGCGCACGAGCTCGCAGGTGGCGTCCCGCGACTCGCGGATGCCGGGCACGCGCCCACGCACCGCGGCCATCGCAGCGAGCACACGCAAGCGGAGATGGCCGTCGGTCGCGAGCGCGAGTGGGCGCAACAGATCGTAGGCGTGACGCGAGGGGATCTCGCGCACGATGCGAGGCAACACCAGCCGCACCGCGCGCGGCACGTTGGGATCGGCGAGCGCGTGGGCGAGCGGTTCGATCGCGGGCTCGCCGATCGCGACCAACGCAGCCGCAGCGCGACCGCGCGTGCCCGGACGACGCAGCGCCTCCACGAGCAGCGGCAAGAGCCGAACGTCGGCGACCTGGGCCGCGGCGCGCAACGCCGTGCGGCGCACCTCGGCATTGGGATCGAGCAGCAGCGCCCGCACCGGTCGATACGCCGCGGGACCGAGATGACGCAGCACCCGGGCCGCTTCGACGCGCGCATCGGCATCGTCGGCAGCCAGCAGCTGCGCGAGCGCACGACCGCCTTCGATCGAGCCCTCGACACCGCCGTTCACCAGCAAGCCGGCGATCGCGGCGATGCGCACGTCCTGCGAAGAATCGTCGCGCGCCGCGATGAGCTGCTCGATGGCTTCGTCGGCGAGTAGCGCCGCGATCGCGCGCACGGCCGCCGCGCGCACGGCCGGATTCGGATGATCGAGCGACGCCCTTGCCACCGCCGCATCGGCGCCGGGAAACGCCGCGAGCCGATCGAGTGCGGCCGCGCGAACCGTCGGCACGTCGCTCAGCGCGAGCTTCTCGAGCGTGCGCGCGTACGCGGCCCCGCGCTCGCCCTCGAGCTGCTCGAGCGCGGCCAACACCGCGGAGGGGCGGCCGTGCTCGAGCACCCGCAACAAGCCGCGCGTCGCATGCGTGTCCCAGCCGAACGCCGTGCCCTCGAGGCTTCGCGCACCGAGTGTGCGCTCGAGCGCGCCGAGGTGACGTCGACGCACGACGGGAATGATCGCGAGCCAGCCGCCGACGAGCGTGAGCGCGGCGATCGACAACATGGGCACGGGCACGCGTGGTGCGAGCACGACGAGCGCGAGCCCGCCGAATCCGTACGACAGCGGCTTCACCACGGCATCGAGGAAAGCCCGCGTGCGCGCCT
>DASZPU010000816.1:0-12721 GCA_035550195.1 Nannocystaceae bacterium | reverse complement strand
TCACGGCGCGCGCGATCGCGTCGGCGCCTGACGCTCCAGCTTCGTCGCGCTCGCGACAAGTCGATCGCGATGAGAGCGATCGCGATCGGCTTCGGATTCGTGCTCGGTTGCGCCGCCGCGTCGCCGCGCACCACCCGTGAGTGGCAGGGCTATTGTTGCGACGAGGCCTCGTCCGAGTCGCGCCGCGGTTGCCGACCGATCGCACGCGAGGACGCCGACTCGTGTCGCGCCGACGCGCGCGTGCCGATCGAGTGCCGCAGCGTCCGTGAGTGCAGCGGCGACGCGCCGCGCTGTTTCTGCTGCCGGCTCTCGCCCGGAGCCGAGTGCGTGGTTGCGGTCCGCAGCGCCCGCGGCCGCCCCATCGTCGAGGTCTCCGAGCCCCCGCCGCCGGTGCCGCATCGGCCCGCACCCACCATTTGGTCGCCGTTCTGAGCCGCGGGAGCGGGAACCGCAGCCCCGTGCAGATCGTGACTCCAAGTCGGGCGGGGTCGCGACAAGGTTCGAGAGGGGAGCGAGAGATGCGGGACGACGAGCTCGAGCAGGTCTATCGCGAGCACCGCGGCTACGTGCGCGGATGCTTGCGGCGCGCCGGGCTCGGCCGCGATGCGCTCGACGACGCGGTGCACGACGTGTTCGCGGTGCTCGTGCGCCGACGCGCCGACTTCGACGCGCGCTGGTCGATCCGCCAGTATCTCGCCGGCATCGCGCGACACGTCGCGCGCAATCATCGGCGCAAGACGCATCGTCCGGATCCCGGCGCGTTGATGCAGTGGGGCAGCGCGAGCGGTGCGGTCGAGCTACGCATCGATCTCACGCGCGAGCTCGCGGGCCTCGAAGCCGCGCAGCGCGAAGCCGTGTTGGAGTCGCACGCCGACGGATGCTCCGCGGCAGAGATCGCGCGCGCGCACGGCTTACCGTTGACGACGGTGCAGTATCGGCTGCGCTGCGCGCATCAGCGGCTGCGCGCGACGCTCGAGCGTTGGCGCGAGCATGCCGCAGCGATCCTCGCGTTCGATCTGCGGCGGCTGTTCGGTCCGCGCGCGCTGACCGGCGGCTTCGCAGCGGGCCTCGTCTCGCTGACCGTCCCCGCCGCGCCACCTCAGCCGACGCCGACCTCGTCGCTCACGATGGTTGCCTCGACGCTCGCGCCGCGCGACGAGACCCAGACGCACGACTCGCCGAGCGCCACGTCGCTCGCAGTGGCGCTCCCACGCGACGACGAAGGGCTCGACGGCATCGTGCTGCTCGGCGCACCGCGGGTCGCGAAGCCGCCGATCACACCGCCGTCCTTGCCCACGTTCGTCACGACCGAGGTGATCGGTCCGGCGCTCCCGCCCGCGCCGATCGCCGCGCGTTCGCAGCCACCGAAGCGACCCGCGAAGCCTCCGCGGGCCGCGCAGCGCCGCGCGGCCCCACGCCCGCTCTTCCCCGCAGACGCGATCTACTGGGTGATGGACGATCACCACGTGCCCACGCGCGATCGCTCGTGAGCGTTACTTCGGGAACGCGAGCCGCTCCGCAGCGAAGCGCTGTTCGATCGCTGGCAGCGACGTGTTGCTGGGATCGTGCGCGACCACGACCTTCACGATGCGCTGCGCCATGCCGCGTGACAGGCTCGCGTGCTCGCCCTTGTCGTCGAGCAGCAGATCGACCGCGGTGACCCAGCTGCCGTCGCCGACGTAGTGCAGCCACGTGATGTTGCGACCGTGCGGGCCGTGCCGCTCGACGCTGATCGCCTCGGGCGGCTCCTCGAACGCCCAGCCGATGTAGCAGTGCTCTTCGCTGATCCAGCCCGACTGCAGCGAGCCGTGCGGCGTGCCGAAGCCGTCGCCGTAGACGACATCGTCGGTGGCGATCGCAGCCGCGCCCGCCACGTTGATCACACGGTAGCAACCCGGGCTGCGCTCCCGCTTGCCGAACGCGACCTCGTCGTCGCTGATCGCCGTGCCGGACTCGGTCGTCACCTTCACGCGACCCCGGCCGCCGATCTCCGTGCCGACGCGTCCACGCGGTGGCACCGGCAACGTCGTTTCGCCGTCGCTGTCGCTGATCAACGTCACGACGACGGGGATGTCGAAGCCGTTGAGCACCTGCACCGAGCCATCCGACTTCGAGCACCCGACGATCGCGAGCGTGGCGAAGAGCACAGCGGTTGCGCGACGAGTCATCCCCCGGTATCGACGGCGCCGCAGGTCGATGGTTGCGTGGTAGCGTCGTGCAATGCGCAAGTCGTCGCGTTGGCTGGAGCGGGTGCGCAAGTCGCAGCGGGTGCCCGACCCCGAGCCGCCGGTACCGCTGGGCAATCGCAGCAACGGCGAGTACTTCCACGCGCAGACCGAGCACGAGCGTCGCATCCGACAGCTCGCGATCGCTCGCGCCGACGCGCTCGCACCGAAGCTCGGGCTCGATCGCCGCTCGTTCCTCGCGAGCTCGATCGGCATGACCACGACGCTGTGGGCGATCAACCAGCTCGCGTGCGGTGGCGACGGTGGCAGCAACACGGGCGGTGGCACGGGCGGTAGCTCCGGGGGCAGCGGCTCGACCGGCGGCACCGGCATGGACGATCTCGGCTCGACCAGCTTCGGCAGCACCAGCGGCAACGGCTACGACATGGGCGAGGGCGCGGACTCGTCCACCGGCGAGCCCGACTGCGATCCGCCCGACGGCGACTACTTCATCCTCGACGTGCAGACGCACCACGTCGATCCGAGCGGGATGTGGCGCGAGACCAACCCGATCTACACCGAGTTCTTCAGCGGGCTCGAGCAGGCGAGCTGCGGCATGGATCCGCTCGAGTGCCTGTCGCAGCAGCAGTACATCGATCTGGTCTTCCTGGGCAGCCAGACCACGATGGCGGTGCTGTCGAGCGTGCCCGCAGTGTTGTGCTCGAAGACCGTCACCAGCGACTGCGGCAGCCCGCTCGACAACGAGCAGATCGCCGAGACCCGCGATCTGATCGACATGCTCGCGCAGAGCCAGCGCTCGCTCAACCACTGCATGATCATCCCCAACGTCGATCTCGAGCAGCAGCTCGAGGTGATGCAGATGGTCCACGAAGAGCGCGGCGTCGCCGGGTGGAAGTGCTACCCGCCGTGGGGGCCCACCGGCACCGGGTGGTTCCTCGACGATCCCGACATCGGCATCCCGTTCATCCAGCGCGCGCTCGATCTCGAGGTGCCGATCCTCTGCATCCACAAAGGCATCCCGCTGCCGGGCTTCGACTCGACGCACACCGATCCGCGCGACATCGGTCCCGCGGCCGCGATGTTCCCCGAGGTGCGCTTCGTCGTGTACCACTCGGCGTGGCTGCACGGCGGCTTCGGCAACGGCGAAGGCCCCTACGATCCCGAAGGTGTGATCGATCCGAGCAACCCGGTGATGTATCCGATCGACATGGGCGTCAACGCGCTCATCACCTCGGTGATCGACGCGGGGCTCGGCCCGGGCTCGAACGTCTATGCCGAGCTCGGCAGCGTGTGGACCAACCTCGTCGCGTACCCGAACCAAGCTGCGCACGTGCTCGGCAAGCTCATGCTGTTCCTCGGCGAGGACAACGTGCTGTGGGGCACCGACTGCATCTGGACGGGCTCACCGCAGCCGCTCATCGAGGCGTTCCTCGCCTTCCAGATCTCCGAGGAGTTCCAGGAGACCTACGGCTATCCCGCGCTCGACGACACGCGCAAGCGCAAGATCCTCGGCCTCAACGCAGCGGCGGTGTTCGGCATCGATCCGGACGCGGTGCGCTGCCGCTTGCCCGGTGAAGCGATGGCGCGCGCGCGACGAGAACGCGACGCGACGCTCGGCCCACGAAGGTGGAGCTCGATCCCCGCGCCCGGCCCCCGCACGCGCCGCGAGTTCCTGCGCTACGTGAAGCGCCACGGCGCGCTTTGACTCGAGCCCGACGTGGCTTTGCCACGGCGGACAGCGAGCACGACTGCGCGCACCAGGAAGAGCGCCGGACGGCGCGACCAAAGCTAGTTGATATTGAGCGTGAACATGCCGTCCACCATGGCCTCGGGGGTCACCGCGATGATGACTTCCTGGCCGGCGTCGAGCTCGACGTTCGCGTTGGTGAAGCTGCTCGCGCAGCCCAGCGTCGCGCCCTCGCACGCGGCGTCGAGGATCGTGACCGCCGACGAGACCTCCGAGCCGACGGTGTCGAACACGTAGGTGCCGTCCGCGGGCGCCGTCCACCGCATGGTGTACTCGGCCGCGCCGTCGTCGAAGATGGCGCACGAGACGTCGAAGTCGAGCTTGTCGAACGAGATCGCGGTGGTGCCCTCGTAGCTCACCGGGAACTCGTTGCCGAGATCGCCCTCGGGGCAGGTCGGCGCGGTGACGGTGAGGTCGAACGCGCCTTCGGAGGTGCCGTCGACGGTGACGACGACGGTCTGGCCCGCGTCGAGCGTCGCGCCGACGCGCGAGCCACCGGCGGTCATCGAGTGCACGCAGTTCAGCTCGGCGCCATCGCAGGCGCCGTCACGCACGTACAGGATCGCGTCGAACGCAGAGCCCTCCGTGTCGAAGAGATGGAAGCCGTCGAGCGGCGCCGTGAACTCGTAGGACACGTCGCCGTTGAGCGCTCCGCCGCACTGACCCGCGGACGCGTTCTCGGCCCCCACCGTGGTGCCCGAGACGTTGATCGGGAATGGGCCCATCAGCGTCTCGTCGGGGCACGTGCCGATGAGCTCGTTCACGTTGAGCTGGATCGCACCGCCGACGCCTTGCGTCGCATCGACGACGAGGTTGATCTCTTCGCCGGCATCGAGCGTCAACGCGAGCGCGGTGAGGAAGCCTTCGTTGTTGTAGCCGCAGCCCAGCTCTTCGCCCACGCACGTGGTGCCGGCGAGCGCGTAGATCACGGTCGTGAAGCCGGTGCCCTCGGTGTCGAACACGAAAGTGCCGTCGTGCGGTGCGACGAACGTGAACACGTAGTCCGCCGAATCCTGCGAGAACCCGTCGACGCAGCTGCCGCGCAAGCGATCGGCGTTGCCGAGGCTGGTGACGAGCTCGGTGTTCGGCACCGTTGCGTCGAGCGGGCCGTCGGGGCAGGGCAGCTGATCGACCGCGAGCTGATAGGCGCCGTTGGTCATGCCTTCGATCGCGACCAGCACCTCGTTGCCGCCCACGATCGGGATGCTCACCGCGGAGTCGATCTCTTCGAAGTCGATGTTGTCGTTGCAGCGCAGCTCTTCGCCGTCGCACGAGTCGGCGTGGACGTGCATGACCGTGTCGATCGCCGACCCGATGGTGTCGAAGCGGTAGATGCCGTCCATCGCTGCGGTGAACGAGTAGGTGTCGTCGAGCAGCAGCGCGCCGCCGCACGAGCCGGCCGTGGTGTTGTCGGCGTCGCTGAGATCGCCGTCGATGGACTGCGGCACGGTGCTGCCGAGATCGGAGTCCGGACAAGCACCGCCGAGCGTGCTCACGTGCAGCTCGTACGAGCCGAGCATGAACGAGGTGTCCACCACGATGCCGACGGTCTGGCCGGCATCGAGCTCGGCGACGAGCCCTTGCGGCGCACACGCGATCTGGTTGCCACCGCAACCGCCCGACAAGAGCGTGATGATCGGATCGAAGCTCGAGCCGATCGCATCGATGACGTAGGTGTCGTCGGCCGGCGCGGTGAACAGGTAGGTCGCATCCGGCGTGCCGAAGCCGCCGCACATCGACTGCACGAGATCGAAGTAGTCGGACAGCGAGCCCGAGGCCGTGGCGGGCACGGTCGAGCCGAGATCGCCGGCGGGGCAGCCGAGATCGCCTGAGTGGATGCGCAGGCGCGCGTCGGTGCCGGCTTCCGTCGTGCCGTCGACGACGAGCGTGACGGTCTGACCGGCCGCGAGCTCGAGCACCAGAATCGAGAAGGTCGTGGCCGGGTCGTTCGCGCACGCCAGCTCGGTGTCGCTGCACTCGCCGTCGAGGATGTACAGCACGGTATCGAGCGTCGAGCCGACGGTATCGAACGTGTAGAGCCCGGCGGTCGCGGCCGTGAACGTGAACGCGATGTCGGGCGCACCCGCACCCCCGCAGCTGCCCTGCATCTCGTCGGTCTCGGTCAGCGTGGAGGTCACGATCTCCGTGGGCAGGGTCTGGCCGATCTCGGCCTCGGCGCACATCGTCGTGTCGGTGTCCGACCCCGTGCTGTCGGCCGACGTCATCGTCGCGACCGTGGTCGAGCTGAGCGTCGCGGACGCATCGCCAGATTCCTCGCCGGAGGAGGAGGAATCGGCGGTTGCGCCGGCGGTGTCGTCACCACAGGCCACGACCCCGAAGGTCGGCAGCGCGACCACTGCACAATAGAAGAGAGCGTCGCCGGCGGTGCGGATCATCGAACCTCGCAGGTCAAGGGGGCGCACGTGAATGGACGCACCGCCGAACGTCCTTCGAGATTCGAAGGACGTTCCGCGCCGTGCCATCCACGCTCTTGGTGGCGACGCGAACGGTTTCCCGAGCGATCTGGGCGGCGTGGTGCGTGGTGGCGTGCGGAGCCGCGCCGAAGTCGGACGGCAGCGCCGGCAGCTCCGAGGAGGGCTCGACGGGCAGCTCCGGCACGACGTCATCGAGCTCCTCGAGCAGCGGGAATGACTCGACGGACTCCGGCACGAGCACGGGCGCCGTCGTCGACATGGGCGCGAGCGACGAGAGCAGCACCGGCGGGCCGCCGGGCGTCGACTGCAACGACCTGCCCGAGCTGCCCGTGTTGATCACGGTCGCACGCACCATCCCGGGCGCGGAGGACATCGAGTTCGACGCGCACGGCAACGTCGTCGTGCCCATTCGCGGCGCGAACTCGTTGTGGCTGTATCCGCGTGAAGGCGACGGCGTGCTGCTCAACCCCGATATCAATCTCGCCTCGACCGCAGGCACGTCGATCCTTCCCGACGGCGACATCGTGGTCTCCGACGAGGCCCAAGCCCTCATCGCGCGCGTCGATCCCGACAACGGACAGGTGACGCCGATCGTCTACGGCGCGAACGGCATCTCGGGATGCAACGGGCTCACCGTGGGCAGCGACGGCATGATGTACGGCGCGTCGTACGGCTCCGGCGTCGTGCGCATCGATCCGGACACCGCAGAGGCGGAGGTGATCTGGGCGCCGACCGGTGACTGGGGCGGGATCGACGGCATCACCTTCAATGCCGACGAGTCGCTGCTCTACTTCAACGAGGGTGAGATCTTCCAGATGGGCGACGGCTCGCTCTTCCGCGGGCTGTTCGCCGACGGCATGGTCAGCGAGGTCGAGGATCTCGGTCCGCCGCTCGCGGGATCGCAAGGCACGATCGACGGCATGGTCACCGACGTCTGCGGCAACGTGTACATCGCCACGCAGAACGTGAACAGTCCGCTGTGCGCAGGCTCGTCGGCGGTGCGCGTCGATCCCGATGGCGGCGTGGAGATCGTCGCGTGCCTCGGCAACGCCGCGTTCACACCGGCGATCGCGTTCGGCTCGGGCGTCGGCGGATGGGCACGCGACGCGATCTACGTGGGCGACTGGGGCGGTGAGCTCTACGAGCTGCAGGTCGGCGTCCCCGGCATGCCGCAGCCGCACTTGCCGTGAGCCGCAGCGCGGCGTCTCGCGCCTTTGCGCCCGGACGCTGCGCCGAACCGCTATCGTCCCGCCGAAATGGCCGGGACGAAGGCACAGCTCCGCTATCGCTTCGACAACCTCATGGCGCAGGGCGCCGGGGCCCAGATACTCGTGCTCGGGGCCGCGACGGCGGTGCTGATGATCGTCACCGCGGTCGCGCTGCAGCTCTACGGCGGCATCCCCGACGAAGACGGCAGCGAAGAGTCGTTTGCACGGCTGTTGTGGGTCGCGCTCATGCACGCGCTCGATGCCGGCACCGTCGCCGGTGAGACCGGCGGCTGGACGTTTCTCTTCATCATGCTCTTTACCACCTTCGGTGGCGTCTTCATCTTCTCGGCACTCATCGGCGTGCTGAACAACGGCTTCACCAGCCTCATCGAAGGCTTGCGACGCGGTCGTTCGCCGGTGATCGAGCACGAGCACACCGTGCTGCTCGGATGGTCCGCGAAGATCCCGACGCTGTTGCGCGAGCTCGCGACTGCGAGCGCGAACCAACGCGATGCGTGCGTCGTGATCCTCGCCGATCGCGACAAGGTCGAGATGGACGACGAGCTGCGCGGCGTCATGGGCCGCACGCACCTGCGCGTGGTGACGCGACGCGGCAACCCGATGGACCTCGCGGATCTGCAGCTCGCGTGTCTGCGCACCGCGAAGGCGGTGATGGTGCTGCAGCCCGACAGCGGCGAAGCGCAGGTCGCCGACGCGATGGTGCTGAAGACGCTGATGGCGATCGCGAAGACCAGCGGCGACCACAAGATGCACGTCGTCGCCGAGGTGCAGGAGGAGGCCAGCGAGACGGTCGCGCGCATCGTCGCGGGGCCCGAGGCCGCGATCGTGGTGTCGCCGCCGCTCATCAGTCGGCTGTTGGTGCAGACCGGGCGCCAGTCGGGCTTGTCGGTCATCTACACCGAGCTGCTCGACTTCGGCGGCGTGGAGATCTACGTGCGACCGCAGCCCGAGCTCGTGGGCAAGCGCTTCCGCGACGGCGTCTTCGCCTACGACGACTCGACGCTCATCGGCGTGCTCACGGCCCAGAAGGAGGTGCTGCTGCGCCCCGATCCCGAGCGGCGCTTCGAGGCCGGCGATCACGTGATCGCGATCAGCGAAGACGACGACACGGTGGTGCTCAACGGTCAGCCGCAGCAGTACCCCGGCGAGCACGTCGTCGCGAAGCCGCCCGAGGCAGTGCGGCACCGCGAGCGCACGTTGGTGCTGGGCGCCGGCGAGCGCATCGTTCGCGTGCTGCGCGAGCTCGACGCCTACGTCGCGCCCGGCAGCGAGACGATCGTGATCGGCGAGCCGCCGTGGATCGACGCGATCGACACCTCGACGCTGGTCAACACCACGGTGGAGCACCGCCGCGGCGACATCACGCGCCGCGAGCTGCTCGACGTGCTGCCCATCGCGACGTTCGACAACATCCTCGTGCTCTCGGAGCAGGAAGGGCGCTCACAGGAGCTCGCCGACGCGCGCACGATGATCACGCTGCTCCATCTGCGCGACATCCTCCGCAAGCTCGGCAAGCGTGTGCCGATCACCAGCGAGATCCTCGAGATCGCCAACCGCGATCTCGCCACCGTCGCCGAGGCCGACGACTTCATCGTCAGCAACACGCTGGTGTCGCTCCTGCTCTCGCAGGTCGCGGAGAACCAGCACCTCGTCCGCGTGTTCGACGAGCTGTTCTCGCCCCGCGGCTCGGAGATCTATCTCAAGCCCGCCCACGAATATGTCGCGCTGGACGTCGAGCTGCCCTTCGCCGCCATCGTCGAGGCCGGGCTGCGCAGGAACGAGCTCGCCATCGGTCTGCGCCAGGCCGCGCACGCGCGCGACGAGGGCAAGGCCTTCGGCGTCGTGCTGAACCCACGCAAGAAAGACCGCTTCACGCTGTCGGCGGGCGACAAAGTCGTCGTCATCGCGGGCGACTGATGCTCGGGTAAGGTTGGGGCTGACGATGGCGATCGCGACGACGTTCGTTTGGGTGGCGCTGCTCTGGCGTGGGCCGGCGCCGGAGCCTGTCAGCCCCGAGCCGCCGATCGGCGAGCCCGCGCCGAGCGAGCCCGTCAACGAGCCGTTGCCGAGCGAGCCGTTGCCGAGTGAGCCGTTGCCGAGCGAGCCGTCGCCGAGCGAGCCCGTGCCGAGCGAGCCCGTGCCGAGCGAGCCCGCGCCGACCGAGCCGGTGAGCGAGCCGAAGCCCGCCGAGCCCAAGCCCGCCGAGCCCAAGCCGGTCGAGCCCGCGCCGGTCGACGCATCGACCTCCGCAGCGTTCGACGACTCGCGCAAGCGTAGAGGTCTGCGCCGCCATCGCTTCGTCTACAAGAACCTCACCGCGCTGCGCTACAACCCGCTCGGTCTCGTCAACGAATTCCAATTCGGTTGGCGCGTGCAGCTCATCGACAAGAACACCACGCTGTTCAAGGACAGCTACTTCGCGCTGAAGGCCCACACGTTCCTCAATCCCGCGTTCGGTCGCGTGGGGCCGATGCTCGAGCTGCAGCCGCTCGCGATCCTCAACTTGCAGGCGATCTACAACGCGGTCGGCTACTTCAAGACCTTCGATCAGCTGCAGTCGTTCCAGAGCCCCAACGCGTCGTACTCCGACACCGACCTCGACAAGCGCACGAATCGTCGCTACCCGGGGCTCGGCCACTACGTCACGCTCGCCGCGCTCGTGCAGGCGAAGGTCGGGCGCTTCGCGGTGCGCGACAACATCAAGTTCTACTATGCGTACTTCCACTTGATGCGCGATCCGGTCACGCATCGCCAAGACACCGTCTACTACGATCAGACGCTCGACATCCTGCAGCCCAACAAGGGTTGGGTCGCGACCAACGATCTCGACGCGATCTACCTCTTCGACTTCGGGCTCAAGCTCGGTGCCCGCTACACGCTGACGCACGCGTTCTATACCAACGGTATGTATCCGGCGGGCGAGTCCACCGCGAACCGCAACTCACCGACGCACCGCGTCGGTCCGGCGATCCTCTATAGTCCGCCGAAGTGGCACAAGAAGGCCGCGAAGCGCACCAAGCTGTCGCGCAAGCGCTGGTACAACCCCACCGCGATCCTGCTCGTGCAGTGGTGGGTGCAGCACCGCTGGCGCACGGGTGAAGACGTGTCCGCGGGCATTCCGTACTTCGTGCTCGGCTTCGCGTTCGAAGGCGACTTCTGGCCGTGAGCGCGCGTTGGGCAGCGCTGCTCGTCGTGCTCGCGCCCGGGCTCGCGCGTGCCGACGAGACCGTGATTCCGCTCGATGGTGAGATCGCCGCGGGCGGGCTCGATCACGCGTTCGTCGAGTTCGAGGTGCCGGCCGGCATCGTCGAGATCGAGGTGCAGCACGACGACGGCTCCGAAGCCGACATCCTCGACTGGGGGCTGTACGACGCGAACGGCTTCCGAGGCTGGGGCGGTGGCAACGGCGAGCCCGCGATCGTCGGCATCGATGCGGCGTCGCGCAGCTACGTGCCCGGAGCGATCGCGGCGGGCACGTGGCGCGTGGTGATCGGCAAGGCCAAGATCGTGAACAGCCCGGTGGCGTACACGCTCACCGTCGTGCTGCGCGACGTCGCCACGCTCGCGCCGCAGCCCGAGCGCAGCGCGTACGCACCGGTGGCCGCGTTGTCGGGCGAAGCACGCTGGTATGCCGGTGACTTCCATGCGCACTCGCGCGAGAGCGGCGACGCGCAGCCGAGCATCGACGAGCTCGTCACGTTCGCACGCGGTCGCGGGCTCGACTTCGTGGAGCTGTCCGATCACAACGTGCTCACGCAGCTCGACTTCGTCGGCGCGGTGCAGCCCGAGCACGCCGACATCCTGCTGGTGCCCGGCATGGAATTCACCACGTATGCCGGGCACGCGAACGCGATCGGTGCGACGCAGTGGGTCGATCACAAGATCGGTCAGCCCGACGTGACGATCGCGGGCGCGTTCGCGGCGTTGCACGACCAGGGCGCGCTGGTGTCGATCAACCATCCCGTGCTCGATCTCGGCGACGTGTGCATCGGGTGCGCGTGGGATCACGAGATCGATCCGCTGAGCATCGACGCGGTGGAGATCGCGACCACGGGGTGGGACGCCGCGGGCCGCCTGTTCGACGACGAGGCGATCGCGTTCTGGGACGACCTCTGCGATCTGGGGGCGCACGCGGCTGCGGTCGCCGGCAGCGACGATCACAGCGCGGGCGCGAGCGCGGGCGCGTTCTCCAGCCCGATCGGAGATCCCACCACGATGGTGTATGCGACCGAGCTGTCGGTCGACGGGTTGCTCGCGGGCATCCGTGCGAGCCGCACGGTGGTGAAGCTGCAAGGGCCGGCGGATCCGATGGTCGAGCTCGTGGCGCTGCGCGAGTACGAGGGCGACACCGTGCACGCCGATGCGCCGGTCGACTACGAAGTCACGGTGCGCGGTGGCACGGGCTTCCGGCTGCGGCTCGTGCGAGACGGCGACAAGGGCGGTGCGGTGGACGTCGACGCCGATCCGTTCGTGCACGCGTTCACGCTGGAGTCGCCGAGCGACGGCGAGACCCGCGTGCGCGCCGAGCTGCTCGACGGCAACTCGCGTGCGGTGATCACGAGCCACATCTGGCAGCGTGCGTGCGCGGAGGTCTGCACCGATCCGGAGGTCGGCGCGGACACGACGACGACGGGTGGCGACACGACGACGACGACGACGGCGGGCAGCAGCGAAGGCGGCACGAGCAGCAGCGGCGGCAGCGACGGCACCGAGGGCGGCGCAGCGGAGGGCGGCGGCTCGGGCTGCGGCTGCAGCAGCGGTCCCGATCGCATGGGCCTCCTCGCGCTGTCGTTGCTAGGATGCGGCTGGTGGCGCAGGCGCTCGCGCAACGGCTACACGCGCGACGCTGGCTGACGGCGCTGCTGTTCGTCTGCGCGGTGGTGTGGCCCGCGCGCGCGCGCGCCGACGACGTGCTGCAGGTCGCGATCGAGGCCAGCGCGCTGCCGGCGAAGCTGTGCGCGGGCGAGAAGCTCACCGCGGAGGTGACCCTGCGCAACGACGGCATGGTGCCGTGGTCCGACGTGCTCGGCGATCGGCTCGCGTATCACTGGTTGCGCGACGGCGAGGTGATCGTGCGCGAGGGTCGACGCACGAGCGTCGGCGGCGTGGTGATGCCGGGCGCAC
>DASZPU010000815.1:0-3000 GCA_035550195.1 Nannocystaceae bacterium | reverse complement strand
GATCTCTGTGCGCGCTGCTCGGCGGGCCACCACCGCGCGCTCGTCTCGGCGATGCTCGATGCGCAAGACGGCGGCGAGGCGTCGACGCGCAGCGAAGAGCTGGCCGCGGAAGTCTGATAGCGTTGGTGTCATGGTGATCGCGATGTGGCTGGCGCTGGCCGGCGATGGGTTGACCGATGTACCGCGCGAGCAACACGTCGCGGGCGGCCAGGTCGTCGAGGAGTGCGCGTGGGTCGACACCGTCGCAGTGCTCGGCGACGGCAACCTCTGCAGTGGCTCGCTCGTGCATCCGCAGGTGGTCGTGTTCGCAGCGCACTGCGGCGACGACGAGAAAGACATCAAGTTCGGCGAGTCGACGGGCAGCGGCGGCTACACCCGACCGACCGAACGCTGCATGATCAATCCCGACTATCTCGGCGTCAGCGATCAGGCCCACGACTGGGCGTTCTGCGTGCTGGCCGAGCCGATCACCGAGATCCCGATCACGCCTCCGGCGTACGGCTGCGAGCTCGATCTCATCGCGCAAGGACAAGCGGTCGTCATCGCGGGCTTCGGCAACAACACCGACAACGGTGGCGCCGGCACGAAGCGCTGGGCCGAGACCACGATCGTGTCGACGCTCGGCAGCACCGCGAGCATCGGCGGCGGCGGCACGTCGACGTGTGAAGGCGACTCCGGCAGCTCTGCGTTCGTGCAGCTCGAGGACGGCAGCTATCGCGCGATCTCGATGACGTCCACCGGCGTCGGCTGTGGCGCGACCGGTGTGCACGCGCTCATGCACCCCGCGATCCCGTGGATCGAGATGGAGTCGGGCATCGACATCACGCCGTGTCACGACATCGACGGCACGTGGCATCCCACCGGCGCGTGCACGGGCTTCTACAGCGGCGGCGAGACCGGGTACGGCATCTGGTCGAACTGGTGCGAGGACACGCCGTTCACCGCTGCGTCGAGCAGCTGCGGCGATCCGTTCGATGCGGTCGCCGACGCGGACGCGCCCACGGTCGCGATCACCGACCCCGTCGACGGTGCCGAGCTCGCCAGCGGTGCGTCGATCACCATCGCGATCGATGCGAGCGATGCGGGCTGGGGCGTGAAGGAGACCTGGATCGCGATCGACGGCATGGATCTGCCCAACCTCGATCCCTACGCGCCGTACGGCTTCGCCAACGTCGCGTTCCCCGACGGCGTGTACACCTTGCAGGCGTTCGCGCGCGACTGGAACGACAACGTCGGCATGTCCGCCGAGGTCGTGATCGGCGTCGGCATGGCGCCGCCCGGCGGCGACGAGAGCAGCAGCGGTGGCGTCGACACCACGACGAGCGGTGGCGTGGGCGAGACGAGCAGCGGATCGAGCACCGACGACTCCGCGAGCGACACGAGCACCGGCGCACCGCCGCAAGACGACGGTGGCGGCGGCGGATGTCAGTGCAACGCGAGCGACGAGCGCAGCGCGTGGTGGTTGGGCATCGTCGCGTTCCTCATGCGGGCGCGTACTCGCCGAGCCGGTAGTTGCTCGCCTTCGTGAACATGCGCGCGGCGAGCGGGCGGATCGGCCACTTGCCCATCAGGTGCATCATGCGATTGCGCAGCCAGATGCCGAAGCCGGTGCGCGGCAAGAAGCCCCGCACCGCGCTGGGCGGCAGCTTCTGGCACTCGTCGACCCACGGGCGCAGCACTTCCTCGTAGCGTGCGAACGCGACGCGATGATCACCTCCGGCCGCTGCGAGCTCGCCGGCGAGCACGTACGCGCCGACCATCGCGAGGCTCGTGCCGAGCCCGGTGATCGGTGATGGGCAGTAGCCGGCATCGCCGACAAGCGCGAGCCGTCCGCGCGACCAGTGCTCGAGGTGCACCTGTCCGAACAGATCGAGATAGAAATCGGTCGCGTGCGCCATGCCGGCCAGGAGCTGCGGCACTCGCCAGCCCATGTCGGTGAAGCGCTCGGCGACGAGTCGCTTCTGCGCCGCGATGTCGTTGCGATCGTAGTCGAGCGGCGGCGACGTGAACGCGAGCATCGCCTTGGTGCGACCGTCGCGATCGGGGCGCAGCGCGGCGCCGCGACCACCCGGCGCATTGTGCATCACGTACCAGCCATCGGTGTCGGCGGACGCGTCGATCGTGTAGTACGCGATGTAGCCTCCGAGCTGACGGATGCAGCTCGCCGCGCCGCCGAACCCGTGCCGGCGCACGCCGGAGTGGATGCCGTCCGCGCCCACCACGAGATCGAAGCGACGGCGGCTCCCGCTCTTCAGCGTGACCTCGACGCCCTCGTCGCGATCGTCGATCGCCACGATGTGATCGCCGAAGATGTACTCGACGTCGTCGCGCGTCGCGTCGTACAACACGCGCGAGAGATCGCCGCGCAGGATCTCCAGCTCGGCGACGATGCCTTCGCCGCCGAAGAGATCCGCCGGCATCCGCGTCTGCGCACGGTTGTCGGCGTCGACGTAGAGCAGCCCCGCGTTGTCGCACGTCACGCCACGGATCGCGCTCATGAGCCCCATGCGCTGCACGACCTCGCGCGCGACGCCGCGGATGTCGACGGCCTGACCGCCGGGGCGCAGGCTCGGTGCGCGCTCGATGATCGTGGGCACGAAGCCATGACGGCGCAGCCAATACGCGAGCGTCGGCCCGGCGATGCTCGCTCCGGAGACGAGGACGTGACGATTCTGCATGCAGCTCCTTCGTGCACCGTATTGCGTACGCCGTACGCTCGGTGCAGTCTTGGTCTACGATCGCCCTGCTAGCCCGTCAATGTCGCGCAATCGTGCGATATCGCGTACTAGTACGGTGCTCGCATCTCGCTCACCGTACTAGTACGCATCATGGCCGCAACGACCGCACCGTTCGCGCGCATCGTCGCCGACATCCGCACGCAGATCGAGAGCGGTCGACTGCGTCCCGGTGATCGCGTGCCTTCGGTACGCGAGATCATGCGGCGCTCCGGCGTCGCGATCGCGACCGCGACGAAGGTGCTCGACACGCTGCGCAACCTCG
>DASZPU010000814.1:0-27987 GCA_035550195.1 Nannocystaceae bacterium | reverse complement strand
CGTCGCCGATCGCTTCGAGGATCTTCGCGGCGTCGGTGTGATCGCGGATCGCCTCGGCGTAGTCCTTGCGTGCGTACGCGAAGTACCCGAGGTTGTTGAGGCAGTACGCGACCTCGCGGTGACCGGGACCGCGCGCGCGCTCGATGATCGCGAGCGCGCGCCGAGCGAGCTGCACCGACTCGTCGCTCGGTCCGATCATCATCGCGAGGTTGTTGAGCGCACCCGCGACCGCGGGGTGATCGGGCCCGAACGCGCGCTCGAGGATCGCGAGCGCATCGCGGGCCGCCGCGATCGATTCCTCTTTGCGGCCGATCGACTGCAGCATCGCCGCGTAGCCGCCGAGCACCATCGCGCGCTCGGGATGTGCGTCGCCGTAGAGCCGCGAGAGGATCGCCAGCGTGCGCGTGGCGGTGGCTTCCGAGGCCGCGTGATCGTCGAGCTGGTGCTGCGTCGCGCTGAGCGCCCCCAGCGTCTGCGCCACCGCGGGATGGTCCTCGCCGAAGCGGGCGATCTGCAGCGCGAGCACCTCCTCGAAGTCGGCCCGCGCCTCGCGGATCTTCCCGCTCACGGCGCGCACCGCCGCGCGGTCCGACATCAGCTCGACGCGTCGGGGATCGTCGTCGGCGTACTCGAGGCGATCGAACAGCGACGTCGCGACGTCCTCCCACATGCTCGCCTGCTCGCGCTCTTCGAGCTGGTAGCCGAGCACGTACACGAGCCGTCGCGCGGCGTCGGCTGCGACCTCGTCGGCGCCGGTGCTCGCGGCGAGTCGGTACGCGGTGCGCAGCTCGGTGTGCGCGCGCTCGCCCTCGTCGCGCTGCACGTACGCAGCGCCGACGACGAGATGCGCACGCGCGACCAGCGGGGTGAAGTCGAGCCGCCGCGCCTCCATCAAGGCCGCCTGCGCCTGCACGAGCCCACCGCCGGGATCGCCGGCCGTGCGCAACACCGATGCGCGCGCCAAGAGCTCGCGCACCGCGGTCGCGTCGTCGCGGCGATCGTCGCCGATGATCGGCGTGCGCCGCAGCGCCGCGAGATCGCGACACGATGCGACCGGCGTGAGCGCGGATGCGGTGACCACCGCGTCGCGCACGATCTCCGGCGTGGGCGCGAGCAACAGCCGCACGGCCTCGTCGAGCTCCGCCGCGCGCTCGCTGAGACAGTCCTGCGCACGCACCTGCAGATCGCGATCGAGTCGCGCTTCGATGGTCGAGGCGGTGCACACCTCGGCCGCGGTCTCGCGCCACTGCTGGGCGTAGCGATCGAGCCACGGGCTCACGCGCGCGACGGCGCCCTCGGCATCCGCGATGCCGCTCGCCGCGACGGCGGTGCCGACGTGCGTCGCGACCTCGGCGTTCCACGTGCGATCGATCGCCGCGCCTGCATCGACACACGCCTGCGCGCGACGCTGCGCCTGCCACTGCAGGCCGAGTGCGATCGCAGCCGCGCTGCCGACCACGCCCGCGACCACGAGCGCGCGCACGCGGCGTGGCCGCGGATCGTCGGCGAGCGCAGCCAAGAGCGCGTGCATCGACGGCCAGCGGTCGTCGGGCTTGGCCGACAACCCGCGCAACAAGACGCGATGCAGCCAGCGCGGCACCGCGGTCTTCTTCGGCGGCGGCTCGATGCGCCCCTGCGTCACCGCCATCGACATCGCCTCGAACGTGAGCCCCGCGAACGGCCGCCGCCCGTAGAGCGCCTCCCACAGCGTGATGCAGTACGCGAACTGATCGGCGGCCGCCTCGACCGGCGCACCCTCGAACTGCTCGGGCGCCATGTAGCTGGGCGTGCCGACGATCGCACCGTCGCGGGTGATGTCGTCGCTCTTCGGATCGGAATCGGAGCCGATGATCGAGTCGGCCGGATCGACGCGCACCGGCGGCGAGCTGTCGTCGCCCTTCTTCGGACGCGCGAGCCCGAAGTCCATCACGCGCACGCGGATCGGCTCGTGCAGGCCCGCGGGCGTGATCATCACGTTGTCGGGCTTGATGTCGCGATGCACGAGCCCCTTGTCGTGCGCGGCGGCGAGGCCTTCACCGGCCGCGATCATCACCGCGAGACACTCGCGCCAGCTCGGACGCGACTGCGCGCGCCAGCGCGACAGCGTCTGCCCGCGCACGAACTCCATCGCGAGGAACACTCCGCCCTTCGTCTCGCCGACGTCGTGCACCGCGACGACGTTGGGATGCGCGAGCTGTGCGAGTGACTTCGCCTCGCGCAGCATTCGTCCGAGCGCCTCGGGATTGCGCAGCCGTTTCGGCTGCACGATCTTCAGTGCGACGCGACGATCGAGATCCGGATCGTAGGCGGCGTACACGACGCCCATGCCGCCGGCACCGACCTTCTCGAGCACGATGTAGCGACCGACGACGCCGCCACGCGCGAGCCCTTGCTCCGCCGCGACGTCGCTGCCCCGATCCTCGTCGGGCATCGTGTCCCGCGTGGGGCTCACGTCGTTCACTGCGCCGGAGCATACGCGCCGGTGGCCCCGTCGGGCCCCGGATGACAGAATGTCTCGACCCCCCGGACAGCCGGACAAAACGGCGGCCCGACCCCCGTCCGACGCGGGTCAACCGTTGGAAATCCCTCGCGGTTCTTCGCGGTGCCGCTCTTGCTCGAAGGAGAAGACCCATGCAGCCTGTCGCCACGCACACCCCGCCGAACAGCTCCGGCTCCGACGCCGCCGCGCCGTCGGGACTCGGCCCCAAGCCCACCGTGCTGGTCGTCGACGACGAGGCCAGCATCCTCGATGCGCTCGGCAAGGTGCTCGAGAAGGAAGACATGCACGTGGTCGTCGCGAAGAACGGCCACGAGGCGCTCGACGTGCTTCGTCGTCAACGCATCGACGTGATGATCACCGACCTGCGCATGCCGGGCATGGGCGGCGACGATCTGCTGAAGGCCGCGAAGGCGATCGTGCCCGACGTCGAGGTGATCGTGATGACCGCGTACGGCACCGTCGAGACCGCGGTCGAGGCGATGAAGCGCGGTGCGTACGACTTCATCGCGAAGCCGCTCAAGCGCGCGCCGGTGGTCGCTGCAGTACGCAAGGCGCTCGACAAGGCCGCGCTCGTCGCCGAGAACAGCAAGCTGCGTGCACAGCTCGCGGCCGCGACGTACCGCGAGATCGTCGGCACCAGCCAGGTGATGCGCGCGACGCTCGAGGTCGCGAAGCAGGCCGCGAACTCCACCGCGACCGTGCTCTTGCTCGGCGAGAGCGGCACCGGCAAGGAGCTGCTCGCGCGCTACATCCACGCGCACAGCCCCCGCGCCTCGCGCTCGTTCATCCCGGTGAACTGCGCAGCTTTGCCCGAGACGATCCTCGAGAGCGAGCTCTTCGGCCACGAGAAGGGGGCGTTCACCGGTGCGGTGCGCAGCCGCGAAGGTCGCTTCGTCGAGGCCCACACCGGCACGCTCTTCCTCGACGAGATCGCCGAGATCACCCAGCCCGTGCAGGTGAAGCTCCTGCGCGCCCTGCAAGAGGGCGAGGTCGAGCCGGTCGGCGGCCGCACGATGAAGGTCGACTTCCGCCTGGTGTGCGCCACGAACCGCGATCTCGCGCAGGACGTGAAGGCCGGGCACTTCCGCGAAGATCTCTACTATCGCATCAACGTCATCCCGATCAGAATCCCGCCGTTGCGCGACCGCATCGAAGACGTGCCGCTCTTGGCCGAGCACTTCCTGCGCCTGTACGCCGGCAAGCACGGCAAGCCGGTCACGCAGATCGGCGACGAAGCGCTGCACGTGATGAGCAACTACGGCTGGCCGGGCAACGTGCGCGAGCTCGAGAACTCGATCGAGCGCGCGGTGGTGCTCGCGAAGGGCCCGCGCATCGACGCCACCGATCTTCCGCCCGAGCTGCGCGACCCGCAGGCCGCGAACGGTCGCCAGATCACCTTCTCGGTCGGCACTCGACTGGAAGAGATCGAGCGCCGCATGATCTTGGAGACGCTCAAGTTCACGCGCGGCGACAAGCGACTCGCCGCCGATCTGCTCGGCATCGCGACGCGCACGATCTACCGCAAGCTCGAGTCGGGCTTCGTGTCGATCGGCGAAGGCGAGCGCCGCCAGAACACCGGCAGCAATCCCGCCGTGCCCGAAGACGCCGGCGATCCCGACGAGGTCCTGCACTGATCCGCTGGCGAAGCCGGCGCACCCGAAACACCCGCCATGGAAGCGCTCTTCAAACGACACTTCTGGATCGTCAAGGTGCTGGGCATCGGGGCCGCGGCAGGCTTGGCTGCGAGCGCGTCGATCACCCAGTTCGGTAGCTCCGCACTGCTCGACGTCACCGAGGCGTCCGACGAAGCCGGCGACACCGACGGCGCGGATGCAGGCGACGACGACGAGGACAAGCTCGATCCCGACAACCCGTTCAAGCCCAAGCCCACCGTCGCGAAGGTCGGAGGCTCGCGCGCGGGCAAGGATCGCGCAGCGTCGACGCTCAAGAAGCACAACGTCTTCTGTCCGACCTGCTTGCCGCCCGAGCCCGAGCCCGGCAGCCCTGGCGCCACCGGTGCGACGGGCCCGATGAAGTACGACGCCGAAGGGCGCCCGATCGGTCCGGTGATCCAACCCGGCGAGGTGCGCAGCTCGTTGCCGCTGCTGCTGCAGGCGACGATGGAGTCGGTCGACGATCCCGAGATGTCGCTCGCGACGGTGTTCGACACGCAGACCGGCACCGTGGGTCTCTTCGGCATCGACGACGTCATCCAGCCCGGTGTCGTCGTCACCGGCATCGATCAAGGGATGCTGCATCTGCGCCACAACGCCGCGCTCGAGTACATCGAGCTCGGTGCGGTGCCGCCCGAGCAGCCGGTGAAGCCCGCGGTCGAAGAGAAGAAGGAAGACGAGAAGACCGAGGAGAAGAAGGACGATCGCAACATTCCCGGCGCGGAAGAAGCGATCAACTGTCCGAACGAGAACCTCTGCATCGTCGAGCGTGCGTTCGTCGAGTCGCTCATCTCGAATCCGATGGCGCTCGCGAAGCAGGCCCGCATCGTCCCCGCGAAGGACGGCGAGGTCGGCTTCAAGTTCTACGGCATCCGCAAGGGCAGCCTTCCCAAGCTGCTCGGCCTCAAGAACGGCGACAAGCTCGTCGCCGTGAACGGCGAAGAGATGACCGGCATCGATCAGGCCATGGGCCTCTACACCAAGCTGCGCCGCGCCTCGAACCTGCAGGTCACGATCGAGCGCAAGGGCAAGACCCTCAATAAAGAGATCCAGATCCAATGAGACTGCAATCGATCGCAGCCGTGGCGGTGACCGCCGCTCTGATGACTCCCCAGGTGGCCTGGGCCGCACCGCCGGCGACGCGTGGCACCGGTGCTCCGCGTGCGCCCACCGTTCGACCGAGCGCGACGCCGTCGAAGGAAGAGCCGAAGGAAGACGCGAAAGAAGACGCGAAGGAAGACGACGGCGGCGGTCGTGGCGGTGGCAGCTCGCGCGGCAGTGGTGACTCCGGTGGCGAGCTCACCGGCGACGAAGGCGGGCCCACCGGTCACAACCGCTGCAACAAGCAGCCGCGCGGCGCGAAGTTTCGCATCACGCTCGCCAAAGAAGCCGAGCTCGACGACCTCGTCAACTGGATGATGGGCGTCAGCTGCCAGAAGTTCATCTGGGATCCCAAGGTGCGCGGCGGCAAGGTGACGATCTTGTCGCCCGAGCCGGTCACCGTCGAAGAGGCCTACGGCGCGTTCTATGCCGCGCTGCAGACGATGGGCCTCACCGTCGAGCCGTCGGGCGAGTACTTCAAGATCGTCGAGACCGCGGAAGCGAAGGGCAAGACGCTGCCGGTGTACGGCCCCGGTGCGCGCGCGCCCAACAACGATCGCTACGTCACCCAGCTCTATCGCGTCGAGAGCGGCAACGCCGGCGACATCGTCACGCTGCTCGACAAGCTCAAGACCAAGGGCGGCAGCATCGATCAGATCGGTGACCTCGTCATCATCACCGACACCGGCAGCAGCGTGCGACGCCTCTTGAGGATCGTGCGTGAGCTCGACGATCCCGAAGTGTCGGCGGAGAAGATCTTCTTCTATCAGCTGCAGTACGCCGACCCCGAGACGGTCGCGGAGACGCTGCGCGAGATCTTCGGTGAAGGTGCTGCGAAGGCGGCGGGCGGTGCTGCGAAGCCGGGCGCGCGCGGTGGTGCGGCGAAGCCGGGCGCGGCCATGGCCGGCGCCGCGAAGGGCGACGAGCCCAGCTTCTCGCGCGTCATCGTCGACGATCGCACGGGCACGCTCATCATCGTCGCGCAGGAGCAGGACTACCAGGTCATCCGTCGGCTCATCGAGAAGCTCGACGTGCCGCTGTCGACCGGTTCCGGTCGCATCCACGTCGTGAAGCTGCGCAACGCGGATCCCGAAGAGGTCGCGAACGTGCTCACGCAGCTCGGCTCGGGCGCGCAGGCGCGCACGCAAGGTGCACGCGGCGGTCAGCGTGGAGCGCAGGGCCAGCAGCAACCGGCGCAGCCACAGACGCCGGCCCCGGGTGCCCAGCCCGGCGACAGCTTCTCCGGTGACATCCGCGTCACCGCGGATCCGGCCACGCGCTCGCTCGTCATCCTCGCATCGCAGAGCGACTTCGCCGCGCTCGAGCAGGTCATCGAGAAGCTCGATGCGGAGCGCAAGCAGGTCTACCTCGAGGTGTATCTGCTCGAGCTCAACGTCGACAAGGTGATCGAAGCCGGCGTGGGCGCGCACTTCGGTGCGGGCTTCAACGTCAACGCACCCGGTACGTCGGGCCAGGGCGTCGGCTTCGTCGCGAACGCGCCGAGCTCGAAGGCGAACTCGTTGTTGTTGTCGCCCAGCGTGTTGCCCGGGCTCGCGGCCGGCGTGCTCGGTCCGCAGATTCCCGGCTCCGGTGCGCTCACCGGCCTCGGCCAGGACATCCCCGCGTTCGGCGTGATCATCCAAGCGCTGCAGACCGACACCGACGTCAACTTCGTCGCAGAGCCGCACCTCTACACCGCGGACAACCAGGAAGCGAGCATCGAGGTCGGTCGCAACGTGCCGACGCCCGGTGCGGTGAGCTTCAACCCCGGTGGTGGTGGTCCGGCCGGCGGCCTCGTGCCGTTCCAGTCGATCCAGCGCCAAGACGTGTCGCTCAGCGTGAAGGTCACGCCGCACGTCAACGACGAGAAGACCGTCACGCTCGACATCGAGATGGAGAACAACGAGATCGCGGACATCAGCCCGACGCTCGGTGTGACCACCACGAAGCGTCGGCTCAAGCTCGACAAGGTCGTCGCGCGCGACGATCAACCGGTGGTGCTCGGCGGCCTCATCCAAGAGGTCGAGCGCGAGAGCGTGTCGCAGGTTCCGGGTCTCGGTCAGGTGCCGCTGCTCGGTTGGTTGTTCAAGAGCAAGCGTCGGCAGCGCACGAAGGTCAACCTCTTGATGATCCTCGTGCCGCACATCCTCGAGACGCCGGACGACGCGCGACGGATCCACAAGCGCCGCATGGACGAGCGCATGGAGTTCATCGAGCGCTACACCGCGTTCAAGCGCCGCGACCTCGACACCAGCGTGAACTACCGCAAAAAGAGCGGCTTGCTCGCGACCATCAACGCCGAGGCCAATCGCATGGTCGACTACGAGGAGTCGCGTGCCGTCGCCGAAGCGGAGATGCAGCGCACCGACATCACCGGCGAGATCGGCTTGTCGCCGCGTCGCGACGGCGAGCTCGAAGAAGACGACGGCGCGCCGGGCAGCGAGCCCACGCCGCCCACGCCCGCAACCCCGAGCCGACCGGCCTCGCCGCCGCCGTCGTCCGGTCAACCCACGCCGCGCAAGCCAGGCTGAGTCGCAGACGATGGCCACCGAAGTGCAACAGCTCGATCCGCTCGACCCGCTCGGCGTCGATCCGCTCATCTCGAGCGTCATCGCACCGCAGGTCCCGATGGGTCCGCTGATCCCCGCGCCGGGTCGTCGACCCGACACGCGGATGATCGGCGAGATCCTGATCGAGATGGGCGCGATCACGCCCGAAGGCCTCGCCGAGGCGCTCAACGTGCAGCACCTCGAGGACGAGCGCGTCGGCGAGACGCTCGCGCGTCTGCGTCACTGCAGCGACTGGGACGTGTGCCAAGCGCTCGCGAAGCAGTTCGCGTTGCCGTGTCAGGACGCGGCGATGACCGATCAGGTCGACGACGAGCTGGTCGAGCGCCTGCCGATCGGCTACGCGCGCGACAACGACGTGCTGCCCTACAAGCTCGACGCCGAAGAAGGCGTGCTGCACGTCTTCGCCGGCGATCCCAGCAACGTGCTCGACCTCGACGACCTCGCGGGCATCTACGACGCCGAGGTGTCGATCACGCTGATGCCGCCCGCGGCGATCAGCGAGCTCATCAACGCGGTCTACGCGAAGCGCACCAAGGACGTCGACCTCGAGAAGAAGGAAGAGACCTTCGACGAAGAAGACGAGGACATCCTGCACGCGTCCGCCGAGGACGCGCCGATCATCCGGTTCGTCAACGGTCTCATCTTCAACGCGAGCAAGGAGAAGGCCTCCGATATCCACATCGAGCCCGGCGATCGCGAGATCATCGTGCGCAACCGCGTCGACGGCGTGCTGCACGAGACCAAGCGCGCGCCCAAGGCCCACCACGCCAGCATCATCGCGCGCGTGAAGATCATGGCGGGCCTCAACATCGCCGAGAAGCGATTGCCGCAAGACGGTCGCATCCGCCGCAAGATCGCCGGCAAGGAAGTCGACATGCGCGTCGCGACCGTGCCCACGGCGCACGGCGAGCGCGTCACGATCCGTCTGCTCGACAAGAGCGCGATGGCACTGACGCTCGAGGCCATCGGCGTCGCGCCGGATCACTACCGCATCATCGACGAGGTCATCCACCGCCCGCACGGCATCTTCCTCGTCACCGGTCCCACCGGCTCCGGCAAGACCACCACGCTCTACTCGTGCTTGTCGAAGATCAACAGCCCCGATCTCAACATCCTCACCATCGAGGATCCGGTCGAGTACCAGCTCGCCGGCATCAGTCAGGTGCAGGTGCAGCCGAAGATCGATCTCACCTTCGCCGGTGGGTTGCGCTCGTTCCTGCGCCACGACCCCGACGTGATCATGGTCGGCGAGATTCGTGACGTCGAGACCGCGGAAATCGCGATCCAGGCGTCGCTCACCGGTCACTTGGTGCTCTCGACGATCCACACCAACGACGCCGCCACCGGCATCACGCGTCTGGTCGACATGGGTGTGCAGCCGTTCCTCGTGGCGTCGTCGCTCGTCGCACTGCAGGCGCAGCGACTCGTGCGTCGCGTGTGCCCGTTCTGCTGCCGGCCGCACACGCCGATCGCAGTCGAGCTCACCGACGTCGGCATCGAGCCCGAGAAGTTCTTCGCCGGCGAGCTGTCGCTGCGTGCTCCGCTCATCGACGCCGATGGGTTGCCGATGCCGATCGTCGCGCCGGCCGGGCGCACGCTGCCGCCCAAGGGCCACCTCTGGGAAGCGAACCCCACCGGCTGCGATCGCTGCGGTGGCAGCGGCTACACCGGACGAACCGGCGTGTACGAGGTGCTGCCGATCACCGAAGAGATTCGCCGCCTCGCGATCCGCAACGCCGACAGCAGCCAGATCAAGCAGGCCGCGGTCGCGCAAGGCATGCGAACGCTGCGCGACGACGGTGCGCACAAGATCCTCGCGGGCATCACCACCATCGAAGAGGTCATGCGCGTGACCGCGGAGGAAGCATAGCGCCGTGCCGGCCTACGCGTACCAAGGCGTCACCGCGAAGGGCCGCGCCATCAAGGGCGTCGCCACGGCGGAGAACGTGGGCTCGCTCAAGGCCACGCTCAAGCGCGACGGCGTGTTCCTCACGGCGGTCACCGAGACCAACCAGTCCGGCGCGCCGAAGTCCGCGAGCGCCGACGGCGGTCGCGAGATCGATCTATCGGGGCTCTTCGATCGCGTCACGCCGAAGATGGTCGCCGCCACCACGCGACTGCTCGGCACGCTCTTGCACGCCGGCGTCACGTTGCCCGAGTCGCTGAAGGCGATGACCGATCAGGTCGAGAGCCAGCGACTGAAGTCGATCTTGAGCGACGTCGCAGTGCGCGTGAACGAGGGCAGCTCGTTCGCCGACTCGCTCGCGCGCTATCCCAAGGTGTTCCCCGCGCTCTACCTCAACATGGTGCGCGCGGGCGAGGCCTCGGGTGCGCTCGAGACCGTGCTGTTCCGCCTCGCCGAGTTCCTCGAGAAGCAGATCGAGATCTCCGGCCGCGTCAGCAAGGCGTTGATGTATCCGATCGTGCTCGCGATCCTCGGAGCGGTGATCGTCACCGTGCTGATGGTGAGCATCGTGCCGAAGATCACCGGCATGTTCGCCGACATGCAGGCCGAGCTGCCGTGGAACACGCAGCTGCTCATCTGGCTGTCGGACACGATCAAGGGCTACTGGTGGCTGATCATCATCGGCATGATCGGCGGCGTCTGGTTCTTCCGGCGCTGGCGTGCCACCGAGGGTGGCAAGTGGGCCGGCGATCGCTTCCTGCTCGCGCTGCCGGTCGTCGGTGAGCTCATCCGCAAGATCGCGATCGCCCGCTTCGCGCGCACGCTGTCGACGCTGCTCGCTTCGGGCGTGCAGCTGCTCGGCGCGCTCGACATCGTGCGCTCGCTGCTCGGCAACGTCGTGCTCGAGCGCGTGGTCGGCGAGGCGCGCGACAACATCCGCGAAGGCGAAGGCATCGCCAATGCGCTCAAGCGCAGCAAGCAGTTCCCGCCGCTGGTCACCCACATGATCGCGGTCGGCGAGCGCTCCGGTCAGCTCGAGCAGATGCTCAACGATCTCGCCGACGCCTACGATCGCGAGACCAACCAGACCATCGACAAGTTCACGACGCTGCTCGAACCATTGACGATCGTCATCATGGGCGGCGCCGTCGGCTTCGTGATCTACTCGATCATGCGGCCCATCATGATGATCACCGAGATGGCGGGGAAGACCTGACCCGCCGCAAGAGCTCGCGAGAGCCCCAGGAGAACCAGCCCATGCAGACCGTTTCCCAGACCGAACAACAAGCCGCGCGCCGCCGTCGCCTTCGCCAGGCCGGCATGACGCTCATCGAGATCATGGTCGTGCTCGCGATCATCAGCCTCATCCTCGGCGGTGTGGGCGTGATGGCGTTCAACCGCTTCAAGGACGCGCAGCTCGAGGACGCGCGCAACAACGCGGTGCAGGTGCAGCAGCTCAGCGAGCAGTACCAGCTGCAGAAGCGCAAGTGCCCGCGCAACGTGCAAGAGCTCAAGGCCGCGGGCTTCGCAGCGCGTGAAGCCAAGGATCCGTGGGGCAACGAGTTCGAGATCCGTTGCGATCAGGCCAGCAACATCGAGGTGGTGTCGTCGGGGCCCGACGGCCAGCCCAACACCGAAGACGACATCAGCAGCCAGGCATCGGCCGGCGGCAACCAGGGCGACAACGCGAAGGACCCCAAGGCCAAGTGACTCTTTGCCCCCAGCGGCCGTTACGGGCGCGACGGTACGCGCTGACGCGCGGATTGCCCCCGCAAGCGGGGGCGGTCGGCGATCGTGCGGCCGTGTTGCGCGCACAGCGTGGCATGACGCTGATCGAGATCGTCATCGTGCTCGCGGTGCTGGGCATGATGGTCGGAATGCTCGTGGTCGGCTTCGGGGCAGGTCGACAGGCCGAGGTCGGGCGCGCGACCAATCAAGTCGCGAACACGATCCGCTACGGCTTCGACAAGGCGCGCGTCAACGGTCAGTACTTCCGTCTGCTCATCAACCTCGACGACAGCACGTTCTCGCTGCAAAACGCCGAGGATGCGATGTACCTGCCCGCGACCGATCGCGACGGCAAGATCATCGAGTTCGACGAGAGCAAGGCCGAAGAGCAGGCGGATCGCGACTATCGTGCCGAGCAATCGTTCAACCGCTCGGTGCAGTCGGCGGCGTATCGCGACGGGATGGATCCCGACGCGCCCGCGGGCGGTGGCGGTGGCGACACCGACGGCGAGAGCAACGTGTACAAGCCGCAGCCGAAGAAGGTGCCGCGTGCCCGCCCGCCGCTCTTCGCCGCGTTCGAGGACGAGAATTCGCTCTCCGATCTCGCGAAGCCGTTCACGCTGCCCGAGGGCGTGAAGATCGTCTACGTGCGCACCGCCGACGATCTCAAGCCCATCACGAAGGGCGAGGCCAGCATCTACTTCTTCCCGCGCGGGCGCACGCAGAAGGTGCACATCCAGCTCGAGAGTGCCAACGGCGAAGGCAAGTACACCATCAAGGTCGAGCCGCTGACCGGGCGCGTCACCGTGGTCGACGGCCACGAGGATCTCGAGCTGCCCGACGACGCGTACGACGAGGAAGACGACCTCGGCAAGGACCACCACCGCAGGAGCCTATGAGCGAGCGCGACGACATCGGTGAAGACGAAGACGGCGACGACGATCGTCCCGCCGCCGGCTTCACGTTGCTCGAGGTGATGATCGCGGTCGCGATCCTCTCGCTGTCGCTCACGTCGCTGCTCTCGTCGCAGATGGCGGCGATGCGGGCCACTCGCTACGCGCGCGGCGTGTCGGTCGCGGCCTTCCTCGCCGAGAGCAAGCTGATGGACATCGAGACCCAGCTGCAGATCGAAGGCTGGGGCACCGACGACAAGAACTTCGAGGGCGAGTTCAGCGAAGAGGGCTGGCCCGACATCCGCTACGAGTGCTTGGTCGACTTCATCGAGGTGCCCGACTTCTCGGTGCTGCAGCAGGCGAAGGAAGCCGAGGACACCGACGGCTCGTCGCCGGGCACGGGCATGTTCGTCGCGGGCGCGGACGATCAAGCGTTCGCCGGCATGGGCATGGTGTGGCCGATCATCAAGGGCGCGATCGAGCAGTCGATCCGCAAGTCGTCGTGCAAGGTGTTCTGGAGCGACGGCAAGCTCGAGCACGACTTCACCGTCGAGACCTACTGGACGGATCCGAAGCAGCTCATGAATCTCCCGCAGGCCGGCGGCGAGGTCGACGAGACCGACGACAGCCGTGAAGACGGCACCGATCCGAACGGCACGGGCCAAGGTGGCGGTCGCGGTGGTGGATCCACCGGTGGCGTGAAGCCGGGCGGCGGTATGAGCCCCGGTGGATCGTCCTTGCCGCAGCCCGCAGGAGGTCGCAAGTGATCCTCCGGCGACAACGCGGCGTCACGCTGATCGAGGTGCTCATCTCGCTCGCGGTGCTCTCGATGATCGTCGTGTCGGTGTGGAGCGGCTTCCGCGGCACGCTCGACGGCATGAAGTCCACCGAAGCGATCCAGAACCGCTACGCGATCGTCAGAAACGGGCTCGTGCGCATGCAGTCCGAGCTGGGCATGACGTACCTGTCGTTCAACCGCCCGATGGACGACGTCCGGCAGTACACGCTGCTCGACGGCATCGACAACGGCGACCACGACGACCTCACGTTCTCCACGTTCGCGCACCTGCGCATCCGCAAGGACTCCGACGAGAGCGACCAGTGCGTCATCCAGTACTTCCTGCAGAAGGATCCGGAGGACAGCAGCCGCACGCATCTCTATCGCCGCGAGAGTCGACGGCTCACCGGCGACAAGGCCGATCAGCTCGACGAGTACTTCCCCGCGTACATGATGATCGAGGACGTCGAGACGCTCGAGATCAAGTACTGGGACGATCGTCTACGCGACTGGCTCGACGAGTGGCGCACCACTCGCAACGACATGCAGCCCGACCGTTTGCCGCCGCGCGTGAAGATCACGATCGGTGTGCGCGATGGTAGAGACCTGGTGAAGTTCACCGCCCAGGCCTACCTCCCGATGCAGGAGAAGATCGACTTGGGGAAGGAATGAGCGGCGCGAAGAAGACCAAGCGTCGTAGGCAGTCGCGTCAGCACGGCGTGGCGGTGCTGCTCGTGCTCGCGTGCCTCGCGATCCTCGCGCCCTTCACCGCCACCTTCAACTACCAGGCGCGCGTCGACTGGCAGTCGGCGGTGAACGTGCGCGACGAAGTCGCCGCGCGACAGATCCAGCGCGGTGCGATGCAGCTCTCGCTGTTGCTCTTCGAGATCCAGCGCCTCGTGTTCAACCAGCGGCAGTTCCGCGAGTTCATGGGCACGATGGACATCACCCAGGTCGCGCCCTACCTGATGTCGGTGTTCGGCACGCCCGATGGTGCCGAAGGCCTCGGCGATCTGGTCGGCATCGACACCACCGCGCTGCAGGAGCTGTCGCTCGAGAACGGCAGCTTCGAGTTCCGCGTCACCGCCGAGAGCGGCAAGGTCAACGTCAACTGCGCGGCGAAGGCCGGCAAGGCCGGCGATCGCGACAACCCGGCGGGGCGCACGGTCGAGACGCTCGAAGCGTTGATGTCGCCGACGCTGTACGACCCGCTGTTCGAGGAAGAAAAGAGCAACGGGCAGTACTACGCGCGTGCCGACATCGTTCGTGCAATCGCGGACTACGTGGACGACGATCGCCAGCGCTTCGACATCATCAAGCTGCGCTCGGGCTCGGCGCAGGAGAACGATCGCTACGGCGAGCTCTTCGATCCCTATCTGCCCCGCAACGCGCGCCTCGACAGCATCGACGAGCTGCACCTCGTCGCCGGTGTCGACGACGACTGGATGACCGCGTTCGGCCCCGAGCTCACCGTGTACGGCGGCTGCAAGGTCAACCTCAACTTCGCGAGCGCCGAGCAGATCGCGCTGGTCATCCGCCACTCGGCGTCGGCGGCCGATCGCCACAAGACCGAGGGCGACCAGTTCATGCTCAAGGTGATGCCGCTCGCGAACTACGTCGTCGACATGCGCGAGTACAACCTCTTCGAGAAGCTCGACGACTTCAAGGAGCTGGTCGCGAAGCCCGACCAGTACGTGAACCCGATGCTCGCGATGGGCATGGCCGATCCGGCGCAGCAACAGCTGCCGCGCATTCCCGAGGGCATCGAGGTGCGCGTGAATCCTTCGAAGGATCCCGAGGAGACCTACGGTGCGCTCAAGGACGTCGCGACCGTGAGCGCCGAACGGATCTATCGCGTCGAAGTGCTCACCACCGTCGGTGCCGTGAACAAGCGGATGCAGGCGGTCTACGACATGCAGTACGCACGCGCGCAGAGCCAGGGCAAGGGCGCGTGGCTGTACCTGAGGGAGGACTGACGTGGCGCAGAAGTACGTCGGGATCGATCTGGGCTCGCATCGCGTGAAGATCGCCGTGGTCACGGCGGGCTTCCGTGGCGCGCAGCTCGTCGATACCTTCGAGGAGCCGGTCGCGAGCGCGGTGCCGGGCGAGGGCGGAAAGACCGAAGACGCCGATCCGTATCTGCCGTCGTTGCAGGCCGCGCTCACGGCACTGCGCGCGCGTGGGTTGCTGGGCGAGGCGGTCGGCATCGCTTTGCCCACCGGCACGCTGTCGTATCGCCTGCTCACTTTCCCGTTCGCGGAAGAGCGACGCATTGCGCAGACGATCGCGTTCGAGGCCGACGGGCAGTTCCCGGTGCCGCTCGAGCAGCTCGCCTACGGCCACGCGGTGGTGCCGGGCATGCAGGGCTCGGCGCGTGCGTTGCTGGTCGCGACCAAGCGCGAGCGCGTCGATCAGCTCGCGACGATCTTCAAGCGCGCGGGCGCAGAGCTCAAGGCGGTGACGTCGGGTGCGACCGCGATGGCGCAGGTGATCGAGACCGATCCCGGTCCGGCACCCGCGGGTGCGGATCCCACCGCGCAGCGCGTCACGCTGGTGGTCAGCTTCGGGCACAACAGCACGGAGCTCGTCGCGATCGGGCACAAGGGCCCGCTCGCGGTGCGCTCGATTCGACGCGGTGGTCGTCACGTCACCGCGGCGATCGCCAAGGGCTACGGGCTCGAGCCCGGCGATGCCGAGGCCGCGAAGCAGCGCGATGCGTTCGTGCCGCATCGTGGGCAAGGCGCGATGTCCGACGAGCAGCTGCGCGCGGGCACCATGGTCGCGCAGGCGATCGAGCCGATCGTGCGGGAGATCGAGCACACGCGCCTGTGGCTGCGCTCGACGTATCGCTGCGAGGTGGTGCGGCTCGTGCTCGCCGGCGGCGGTGCGCACCTCGGTGGGCTCGTCGGATATCTCGGCGAGCAGACCGCGTTGCCGTGCGAGCTCGCGCGGATGAAGGTGCAAGGTGGCGTGCGCGGCATCGAAGGCCGCGACGTGCTGCCGTACCTCGCGGCGATCGGTGCGGCATTCGGCGCAGCGCGACGTCCCGCGATCCAGCTGCACGACGCGACGGCCGGGCAGGGCGACGGCGGCTGGGTGCAGGAGCGCATCTCGTCGCTCGCCGCGATCGGCATCGCGGTGATGGCGTTCGGAGCGATCGACACGATCGTGCGCGTGAAGGCGCTCGACGCCGAGCGCGAGGCGTACGCCGCCGATCTCGAGGAAGCCACGAAGAAGGTGCTCGGCACCGCGGTGCCGGTCGAAGAGGTGAAGGCGAAGCTCGACGAAGCCGAGGGCTCCGACGTCACCAGCCTGATCCCGCAGCGCGGTGCGCTCGAAGTGCTCGCACTGCTCGCGCAGGCGGCGACGCCCAGCGATCTCGGACGCGTGCCGATGCCGCCACCACCCGGGGCTGCGCCGGCGGAGGGCGAAGGCGACGGCGTGGCCGCAGACGACGGCGGAAGTGGCGAGCAGCCGCCCGAAGCCGCGGCTACACCCGCCGCGCCCGTCAACGAGATCATCGACGAGAAGGCCGGCATCGTCGTGTCCGACGAGCTGGTGTTCCAACGCGTCGACGTGCGCGAGCGGAAGATCGAGCTGAAGCTCGAGGCCATCCGCTCCACTGCGCAGGTGCGGCTCGCCTACAAGCTGCGCGACATAGCGTGCCTGTCGAACATCGAGAAGGGCAAGGCGAAGGGCGACGAGCGCAAGACCTTCGACATGGTGATGGACAACAACTGCTACTACGCGAGCTCGATCGGCACGGCCGAGTCGAACACGGCTTCGGAGTCGCCGTCGCCGAGCGAAGAGGAGCACGACACCGCACCCGCGGGCGAAGAGCCCGCAGGGGAAGGGGCTGGCTGACATGGCGGTACCCGGCGGCAACGGATTCATGGCGCGGCTCACCCCGCGCGAGCGCACGTACATCCTCGTGCTGGTGCTCGTGTTCTTCGTGATGGGCACGCTCGTGCTGCTCTACTTCCGCGGCAACGCGCTGAAGGCCACCGAGCAGGAGATCGGCAAGTACCGGCTCGCGCTCGACGATCTCAACACGCGCGGTGCGGTCTACACCGCGAAGATGGAGCAGAAGAAGGCGCGCGAGGCCGAGCTCCCGCTCGAGTGCGTGCAGTTCGCGACCGTGCTCGAAGAGGCCCGCGCGGCCGTCGAGAACGTCAGCATCGCGAACGAAGAAGAAGAGCCTTCGCTCGAGCTGGGCGCGGGGCTCACGAAGTGCGCGTACAAGTTCGAGGTGCGCGGCTCGACGCTCGAGGATCTCACCAAGCTGCTGTCGTTCATCGAGAGCAAGCCCGGTGCGATCATCACCACCGAGAGCCTGGTGGTGCGCTCGTTGTCGGCAGCGGAGGACCGTCTCAACGCCGACGTCACGCTGGTGACCTTCCGACGTGAAGGCGGAATCGCAGCAGGTGCGGTGCCCGAAGGCGACGAAGAGCCGATGGAGGACAGACCGTGAAAGTCGGACTCAAGCTTCCGAGCCTCTCGATCACGCGGGGCCAAGTGCCCACTGCGGGCGGCTTCCGCCAGGTGCTACGGCGAGCTCGCGGGTACGCGGGCTGGGCCGCGATCTCGCTCGCGTTCTTCATCCTCTTCGCCTGGCTCAGCCTGCCCACGCGCGCGATCGCGTGGCGCATCGGTCACGAGGCGAAGAAGGCCGGCTACATCGTCGACGTCGAGGACGTGTCGGTGTCGCTGTTCGGTTCGGTGACGCTCGAGAACGTCACCTGGACGTACACGCCGTCGCGACCCGATACAATCCCCGAGAAGTTCTTCGTCAAGGAGGTCGAGATCGATCTGTCGCTGTTGTCGCTGCTCATCGGCAACATCGACGTCGAGATCGAGGCGCGCCGTGACGAAGGCATCATCACTGCGGAGTACTCGCGCGACAGCGACGAGTCCGAGATCCACGTGTCGATCGAAGAGCTGCCGCTCTACGACGTGCCGAAGGCGCGCCAGGCCCTCGGCACCACGCTGATGGGCTACTTCGCGCTCAAGGTCGACCTGGTGATGCCCGAGAACAAGTTCGCGAAAGCGGAGGGCAGCATCGAGATCACCTGTGCGGGCTGCAAGATCGGCGACGGCGAGTCGAAGCTCTACATCCCGGGCAGCAAGGGCTTGAAGGACGGCACGGTGATCCCGGAGATCGATCTGGGCACGTTCGTCGGCAAGATGATCGTCGAGAAGGGCACCGCGAAGACCGAGGTGCCGATGGAGACCAAGAGCGACGACGTCGAGGTCTCGGTCGAGGGCAGCATCAAGCTGAAGGATCCGTTCCCGAAGTCGCGCCTCGACATGACGATGAAGATCAACCTCACCGAGGCGCTGCAAGCTCGCAGCGAGAAGCTGCGGTTGGTGTTCCAGAGCGCCGACGCGAAGTCGCGGCTCGATCCGCCGGAGAAGGGCCTCGGCTACGTGCTGTCGGGGCCGGTGAACAATCCGAAGTTCCGCGGCATCAAGGCGAAGACCGCTCGCGAGTCGCGGGCCGACAAGCGCGCGAAGCAGAAGAAGCGCGACGAGGCCAAGCGGAAGAAGGAAGAGGCGAAGTCGAAGAAGGAAGACGGCGACGCAGCCGCGGGCATCGACACGCGACCGGCGTTGCCGGGCGGTCCGGTGCCCGGCGTGCAGCCGACCCCGACCGATCCGAACGCGCCACCGAGTGGTGTGCCCACGCCGCAGCCGACGAAGCCGGGCGAGAACCCGCTCGACGTCGACAACGATCCGAACAACGGCGTGCAACCCGGTGGCACCGCACCGACGCAACCGCCTGCCGAGCCGCCGCCGCCGGTCGAGCAACCACCGGTCGAGCCCGAGCCGAGCCCCGAGCCACCGCCACCGGAGCCGCCGCCGGAGCAACCCGAGGAGCTCCCGTCCGCGCTTCCCCCCGACGGCAGCTTCGGCGGCTCGGGTGGGCCGGTCGGCGATCCGCCGCAGTGATCGATTCGCCCCGGCGCCGGTCCAAAGGAGAGTGACGAGTTGTGGGTCGATCGGCGCGGTGCTGTCGCTGACACTCGCGATCGCGTGCGCGCCGACGCCGGTCGCGACCGTTGCTGCCGACGACGCTGAAGGTGCGCGCACGCGCGCGCGCATCGATGCGCTCGAGGAGCGCGTACGCGTGCTCGAGCAGGCCGAGCGCGCGCCACCGCCAACGGTCGCGACGCCGATGCCCGGATGGAGCTGCATGGCGCGCTGCGGCACGCGTGACACGCAGACCACCGCGTTTCGCGTCAGCTATCACCGCGTCACGAGCCATGGCGAGTCGGCCGCGGGCGCCTACCAGGCGCTCATCGATGCGTGCGACGGCACGCTCTACGAGCGTATCGAAGCGGAGTCGTTCGTCGGCGGCGACATGCGCAACGTGTGCATGCCCGACGCCGGCGCGCACTGATCGTCAGGGACAGCCGTCGAGCGATGCGATCCAGTCGTGCACGACATCGGCCGCGGGGTCGGGGCGCGACGTCGCGATCGGTGGCATCTGGCCCGGGCCGCGCATCTGCAAGCGCTGCCAGATCACCGAGTCTTCGGGATCGCCGGGAACCATGCGCACGGTGCCCGGCACCGTGCCGTTGAAGTACTGCAGCGGCACGTCGCACGTGTTCGTGTTCGCGAACGTCGTCGACCAGCGCAGATCCATCGTGAGATCCGGCGGCACCCAACCACCGGGACGATGACAGTGGCCGCAGTTGCCGTGCAACCATGCGCGTGCGCGTTGCTCGAGCGGCGCGGTGTCGTCGTGATAGTCGGTCATCGCTGCGATCGCGTCCGGTAGCGGCGCGGAGAACATGCCGATGTCGGCGAGCGCGGCGAGCTGATCGCCGTAGCCCACGGTGCGATCGAGCTGATCGAGGCGCGGTCCCAACGCTTCCGCCGCCCCCGTGCCGTGGCACGTGCGGCAGTCGTCGCGGCTCGGCCAGTCGTAGTCGAGTGTGCCGTCCGCGAGCTCGATCGGCGCGTGCAACCCGGTGAGCAGGAGCTCCGCGTCCGTGCCCGCGTCGTCCCAGCGATAGGTGTGGAACTGCCAGCCGAACTCGTGGTGCACCATCACGCGCGTCTCGACCACGCGCACCTCGTCGGGATCCGCAGCGGTGGGGAACGCGAAGTTCTTGATCAGCACGGTGCCGATCGGGAAGTCGAGCTTGCCGTCGTCGCGCACCGCGATGGTCTGGTGCGGGGGGACGACCATGAAGCGTTGCTTGATCGCGCCGTCGGTCCACAGCGGCGCGTTGATGTCGTAGGGCACCACGCCGGGGGCGGGTACCAACGCGGCGAGATCGTCGAAGCAACGGCTCTGCGAGAGCAGCGCGGGGAACACTGCGTCGCTCGGCTCCACCGCGAGCGCGCTCGCACTTGCGGCACCGATCGCGAGCACGCGACCGGCGTCGTCGACCGCGAGCGTGTCGAGCTCGGGCTCGACGACGCCGAGCACTTCTTCGTGCACGAGCGTGCCCGGGTCGGCGAGGTCGAGCCCGCGCACGCGACCCGAGCAGCGATCGGCGGTGAGCAGAGCGCCCGCGAGCTCGGGCATCGCGTCGCCGAGCACGACGATGCCCGCGGCTCCGCAGTCGTCGTCGACCAACGGATACGCGGCGGTGGGTGGCGCTGCACCGACGTCGCTGCAATCGCCCGAAGGCAAGCGACACACGCCGCCGTCGACGAGCGGCCAGCCGAGATCGACGCTGCCTTCGACGTGGTCGATCTCTTGCTCCGCGAGTCCGCGATCGATGCACCACGGCGAGGGATCGCCGGGCACGAACGTGCAGCGCCACGGATCGCGCACGCCGCTCGCGAAGATCGTCTCGTCGATGCCCGAGGGATTGTCGACGAACGGGTTGTCGTCGGGGATCGCCCACGTGCCGGTGTCGTCGAGCGTCGTGGGATCGATGCGCAGCAGCTTGCCGATGCGCACGCTCTTGTCGCGCGCCGAGCTGATCTGCGGATCGACGCCGCCGTCGCCGACGCCGATGAACAGACGTCCGTCTTCGTCGAACGCGAGCGCGCCGCCCGAGGCGTCACCGACGACGTCGTTCAGCTCGAACACGACGCGCGCGCTCGCGGGATCGATCGCGTCGTCGACGACGGTGAGGCGCAGCACGACCATGCGTGGTGAGCCGCTCTTGGCCTCGTAGCGCACATAGACGTGCCCACTTTGCGCGTGATCCGGGGGCAGGGCGAGCGCGACCATGCGGCTCGCGCGATCCGAGAGATCGAACAGCGTCGTGGTGTCGTCGCCGACGAGCAGCGCGATCGTGCCGTCGCTCTTCAGCACGTAGCTGCGCGCGTCGGCATGCGCGAGGTCGATCGCACCGACGAGGTCGGCGGCGATCGGAGCGGCGACGACCGGCGGCAGGAGGCCCGGCGCGTGGCCTTCGAACGAGCACGCGATCGCATCGGGGCGCGGCGGCGGGGGCTCGGCGTCGCTGGTCTCGGTCGAGCCGGAGGTACCGTCGCTGGTGCTCGAGGTGCTGCTCGCGTCGGTGTCGTCGATCGCGTCGCGCGGCTGCGCGCACGCGGTGAGCAACAGTGCGATCGAGCCTGCGCGGCGCAGCATCGGTCAGCCCAGCATGCAGTTGCGCGCGCGACGACTCAAGCGCGGTGCGGCGGCAATCCTTGCGTGGCCGAACGGGCGCGTGGGTATCGCGCCAGCGCGTCGCGCGTTCGTTCAGTCGCAGCAGCAGCGGCCGAAGGAGTTGCCGCCGCCCATGTCGAAGCCTTCGTCGCAGCCTTCTGCGGACGAGCCGCTCGCGTCCATCGCGACGCACGCGTCGACGTCGCCGTAGTAGACGACGGTCGCGCCATCGCAGCCGCCGGCGACGCACGTGGCTTTGCCGGCTTCGCAGTACTGCGTGCACGATTGCCAGACACCGAGGCCGAAGCACTCCGCGAGCGCGGGGCAATCGGCGCCTTCGCACGGGGGCGGGCCGGACTCGCTGCTGCTCGACTCCGCGGCGGTCGTCGTGCTCGTCGTGGTCGCGGTCGATTCGCTCGAGCTCGACTCGACGTCACCGGTGACTTCGCTGCTCGCGCTCGTGCTCGTCGATGCAGTGCTCGTCGTCGCCGTCGTGCTCGTCGTCGCGGTGGCGCTCGTCGTCGCCGTCGTGCCGGTGTCGGCGAAACAACCGACGCCGGAGCAATCGGAGTCGTCGTCACCGCCGCAGGCGATCACGATCGCGAGCACGAGCGCGTGGCAGCGCATGCGACGATGGTAGCAAGCCTCAGGGCGTGCAGTCGTAGAAGACGTCTTCGGTGTAGCCCGGGCCCACCGAAACGCCATCGATCGCGATGTATGCGGTGTACTCCGCACCGGACACGCAGCCCGCACCGGACGCCTGCACGACGGCGAGCTCGTAGGTGCCGTCGACGTCGGCGATGAACATGCCCTGCGGACACGCGCCGCCGGTCCACGGGGGATCCGTGCACGCGACGTCGTCGTCCTGCCATGCGTACGCGCCGCTGGGCGAGCGCAGCTGAAACGCGATGTCCGAGCTCTCTGCCCCCAACGCGCCGCTGAGTCCGATGTTGTCGACGTGCACGTAGACGCACTGGCCGACGACGAGTTCCAGCGTGAACACGTCCTCGTAGAACACCGAGAAGTCGGTGACGGTGTTGTCGCACAGCAACGAGTTGTAGTTCGGCGTGTCGTCGACGCCAGGGGTTCCGCAGGCACCGAGCGTCGGCGCCATGTGCTCGCAGATCGGGCCGAGCATGTCGCCGGTGGTCGTGTCGCTCGCGTCGTCGCTGCTGCCGTCCGTGCTCGTCGTGTCGTCGACGCTCGTGGTCGCCGACGTCGACGTGTCATCGGTGGTCATCGTGACGGTGGCGTCCGACGTGCTCGCGCTCGTCGTCGTCGCGCTCGTCGTCGTCACGCTCGTACCGGTGCCGCTGTCGCTGCCCGTGCTCGGGTCGTCGTCACCCTCCGACTTGGTCGGATCGAAGCACGCAGTGATCGCGACGACGGCGAAGAGCGGAGTCCAACGCATGCCCGCGAGAATACCTCAGGCCTCGTGCACGATCTCGCCGTCGACGATCGTCGCGCGCACCGCGAGATCGGCGATCGTTCGGGGCGCGCGCTCGTCGAGCGGCCCCGCGAAGCACGTCACGTCCGCGCGCTGACCGGGCGCGAGCCGGCCGAGGTGGCCTTCGCGGTGACAGGCCCACGCGGCGGCCTGCGTGAACGCGTGCACCGCTTCGGCGAGCGACAACCGCTGATCCGGCAGCCATCCACCGTCGGGCTTCCCGTCGAGATCCTGCCGCGTGATCGCAGCGTACAGTCCCAGCGTCGGCTCGACCTTCTCGACCGGGAAGTCGCTGCCGAACGCGAGGACCACCTTCGCGTCGAGGAAGCGTCGCCACGCATATGCGCCGGGCAGGCCCGCGGTGCCGATGCGATCGGGCACCCACGGCATGTCGCTGGTCGCATGCGTGGGCTGCATGCTCGCGATCACCCCGAGCCGAGCGAAGCGCGGGATGTCCTCGGCCGCGACGATCTGGCAGTGCTCGATGCGCAGCCGTCGATCACGGGCCGGCGCACCCGCGAGCGCACGCGCGTAGGAGTCGAGCACCGCACGGTTCGCGGCGTCGCCGATCGCATGCGTCGCGATCTGCCAGTTGCCTGCGACGCACTTGCGCGTCAGCGCGTCGAGCTCGGCGATCGAGTGCTGCATGAGCCCGCGGTGTCCGTGCCGATCGGCGTAGTCGCCGAGCAGCGCCGCGCCACGGCTGCCGAGCGCACCGTCGGCGTAGAGCTTCACGCCGCGCAGCAGATAGCGCGCCGCGGGCGTGATCGCATCGGGCGTGCGCGTGTCGAGGTCGCGCTGCAACCAATCTTCGGCCGCATACGCGACGACGCGCATGCGTAGCTCGCCCGCGCCCGCGAGCTCGCGGTAGAGCGCGTCCTCGGTGGGCCCGATGCCCATCTCGTGCACGCCGGTGAGCCCACGCGCGAGCGCGTGGCGTTGGCCGTCGATGATCGCGGTGCGCAGCTCGTCGTGGGTCACGTCGGGCACCGGCACGAGCCCCATCGCGGCATCGACGAGCACACCGGTCGGCTGGCCCGCCGCGTCGCGGAGGATTTCGCCGCCGGCCGGTGCAGTCGTCGTCGCGTCGATCTTCGCCGCTGCGAGCAACGCCGCGTTGCCCCAACCCGCGTGCCCGTCGATGCGTCGCAGCCATACCGGGCGATCGGGAAACGCGGCGGTGAGCGGGGCCGCGGTCGGCATCGCGCGATCGGGCCAGAGGTTCTGATCCCAGCTGCGGCCCAACACCCAACCGCTCGCCGGCGCGCCCTGCTTCAGCCGCGCGACCACTTCGTCGATCGAGGTCGCGCCGCGCAGATCGACGATCGCCAGCGAGCGCCCGAGCCCCACCAGATGCGCGTGCGCATCACACAGGCCCGGCGTCGCGGTGCCACCGGCGAGATCGACGACCTTCGTGCTCTCGCCGATCCACGCCGACGCATCGCGCTCGTCGCCGACCGCGAGCACCGTACCCTTGGCGATCGCGATCGCGTGCACGCTGGGCCGCGCTCGATCGCCGGTGAGGATCGTGCCGCCCTTCACCACCAGCTCCGCGCTGCCGCTCGCCTGCGGGCGCGCCCGGCGGTGTGCGCACCCGGTGAGCGCGGCTGCAGCCGCGTGGCCGAGGAATCGCCGACGCCCGTGGACCATGCCGCGAAGCTACACGATCGCTTCGCGGCCCGTGCTACGACTATGCCGCGAAGTGCCGGAGCTGCCGGACATCACGGTCTACGTCGAGCGCCTACGTCCGCGCGTGCTCGATCAACCGCTCGAGCGCATTCGCCTGGTCACGCCGATCTTCCTGCGCACCGTCATCCCCAAGTGGCAGGACGCGCAGGGCCGCAAGGTCGTATCGGTGTCGCGCCTGGCGAAGCGCATCGTGTTGTCGCTCGAAGGCGACATGCACCTCGTCATCCATCTCATGAAGCTGGGCCGGCTGAAGTGGGACGACGGTGGCAAGTCACCCGGTCTCAAGCTGCTGCACGCGACGTTCACGTTCCCCACCGGGGCGCTCAGCGTGATCGAGATCGGGCCGAAGAAGCGCGCGCAGCTGCACATCTTCGACAGCACGGCCGCGCTCGAGGAGCTGCGTCCACCCGGGCTCGAGCCGCTCGAGTGCGAGCTCGACGAATTCGCCGAAGCGCTGCGTCGCGAGAACCACACCATCAAGCGCTCGCTCACCGATCAACGCATCGTCGCCGGCATCGGCAACGCGTACTCCGACGAGATTCTGCACGCGGCTCGCGTCTCGCCCATCGCGCTCACCAGCAAGCTCTCCGACGAGGAGATCGCGCGCATCTACGACGCCATGCGCCGTCAGCTCGAGCACTGGACCGCGAGCCTGCGCGCCGAAGTCGGTGAACGCTTTCCCGAGAAGGTCACGGCGTTCCGCGAAGGCATGGCGGTGCACGGGCGCTTCAAGCAGCCGTGTCCAGTGTGCGGCACGCCGGTCGAGCGCATCGTGTACGCCGATCGCGAGACCAACTACTGCGCGCGCTGCCAGACCGACGGCAAGCGGCTGGCCGATCGTGCGCTGTCGCGACTGCTCGGGCAGGACTGGCCGAAGACGCTCGAAGAGCTCGAGGAGCGGCGGCGATGAAGCGGCTGCTCTGCGCGTCGCTCGTGATCCTCGCGTGTGGCCCCGGCCAGATCACCGAGGAGCATCGCGCGGCGGCGCAGACGATCTGGAAGGAGCGCTGCAGCAACTGCCACGGTCAGTTCGGTCGCGGTGACGGCCCGGGCGCGAAGCTCCTGCCGGTGCATCCGCGGGACTTCTCCGATCGCCACTGGAAGGATCAGGCCGACGACGAGCGCATCGCGATCACGATCGTCGAAGGCGGTGCGGCGGTCGGGCTCGACGGCAACATGGCGGCCAACCCCGATCTGCGCAAGCGGCCCGAGGTCGTGCGCGCGCTCGTGGAGATCGTCCGTGGCTGGTGAGCGGCGTCCGATCCCGTGGCGCGTGTACACGGTGGCCGCGAGCGGGAGCCTCTTCCTCGCGCTCGGCTCACCGCCGCACGGCACCACCTGGACGATCTGGCTGGGCTTCGCGCCGCTCGTCTGGGCCGTGCAGCAGCTCGCGGATCGACCGTGGCGCACACGCTTCGTCGCGGGTTGGATCGGAGGCATGTGCGTCGGGCTCGTCGGGTTCCCGTGGATCGCCGAGCTACTCGTGCGCTTCGCCGACGCGCCGCTGTTCGTCGCGGGCATCGGGCTCGCGGTCTTCTCGGCCTGGACCGCGATCCCGTTCGGTATCTGGTGCGCACTGCTCGATCCGCACGCGCGATCGTTTGCGCGCGCGTGGGCATGGCCGGCGATCTCGTGGGTCGCGCTCGCGCACGTGTGGCCCGCGATGTTCCCGTACACCGCGGTCATCGGCTTCGGTGAGGTGCCGCAGTGGCTGCAAGGTGCGGAGCTCGTCGGTGTCGCAGCGTGCGAGCTGCAGGTCGTGCTGTGCGGCGTGGCGCTCGCGCGCACGATCGCTGCGCCGACGATGCGCGCACGGGTGCAGCTCGGCGCGCTCGCGCTCGCCATTCCGGTGCTGTCGTGGGGGCTCGGCGAATGGCGCATGCGCGCGGTCGACGAGCAGGCCGCCGACGCACCGCGCATCCGCTTCGGCATCGTGCAGCCCAACGTGCCGCTCATGGCGCTCGACATGGGCGACCGCGCGATGCGGCTGTGGGCCATGTCGCTGTTCGCCGAGCGTGAAGGTGCCGACGTCATCGTGTGGCCCGAGGCCGGCGCGTTCCCGTTTCGCACCTTCCGCCCGATGACGCACGACTTCGACGATCCCGAGCGTCGCGTGCTGCAGGCGCATCGCTTGCCGACGATCTTCGGGGCCGCCAGCATCGAGCGCGGCGATCGCTACGAGTACAACACCGTCTACATGCTGCAGGCCGATGGCCGCATCACCGGGCAGTTCGACAAGACCATCCTCGTGCCCTTCGGCGAGTACATCCCGATCGTCGATCCCACCTGGGCGATCCGGCAGGTGCCCACGATGTCGCACAACCACGCCGGTGATTCGCCCGCGCGCTTCGTGGTCGAGCCGATCGGCGACGAGGACGATTTCGCCGTGGGTCCGTTGGTCTGCTACGAGGACATCTTCGCCGGCTTCGCACGCGAGGTCGCGGCGCAGCCCGGTGGCATCGAGGCGTTCGTCAATCTCACGATCGACACGTGGTTCGGCGACACCGCGGAGCCGTGGGAGCACCTCGCGCTCGCGCAGCTGCGATCGGTCGAGCACCGCGTGCCGATGGTGCGCAGCGTCGCAGCGGGTCCCGCGACCGTGATCGATCACGCCGGCCGCGTGGCCGCATCGTTGCCGGTGCGCGACCCGAGGATCGATCGACCGGTGGATCCCGAGCGACTCGTCGTCGACGTGGCACTGCCGCGCAACACCGTCGCGGCGCCGACGATCTTCGCGCGCGGCGGCTGGCTGTTCGCGTGGCTGTGCGTCGCGGCCACGATCGCCGTCGTCGTGCACGCGTCGTGGCGCCGCCGCCATCCGAGGGCCGCATGAACGTCGTGCTCGTGCGCGACGAGCAGCTCGTCGACGACCGCGCGGTGCTCGACGGCGCCGCGGCCGAGCACGTGCGCACGATCCTGAAGAAGACGGTGGGCGACACGCTCGGCGTCGGACGCATCGGCGGTCTGCTCGGCCAGGCGCGCATCGTCGCGGACGACGGTGCGCGCTACACGATCGAGTGCAGCTTCGATCGCGAGCCACCGCGCAAGTCGGGCATCACGCTCGTGCTCGCGCTGCCGCGCCCGCCGGTGCTGCGTCGCGTGGTGCAGCACGCCACGGCGATGG
>DASZPU010000813.1:0-23942 GCA_035550195.1 Nannocystaceae bacterium | reverse complement strand
ACTGCAGCAGCGCCACCACGCCGAAACCGGCGTAGGTGCCGAGCGCGTTGCCGAGCGCGCCGACGAGGATCGCAGGCAGCACGAGATCCTCGCGGCCGTAGCTGCGGGCGACCGCGAGCGCCGTCGTGCCGCCGCCGATGTTCGCTTGTGACGCGATCGCGGCGAGCAGCGGATCCTTACGGCCGATGATGCCTGCGCCGAACACGATCACCCCGTGCACCGCGATGATCGTGCAGGCCATGCCGCCGAGCGCAGGGCCGAGCGCGCCGAGGCCTGCGAGCGCTCGCACGTCGCACAGCGCACCGATCACGGCGAGGAACAGCAGCACCGCGAACATGCCGAGCCACTCCGTGCCGCGCAGTCGTGCGATCGCGGGCACCTGCGCGAGCACCAAGGCGAGCGTCGTGATCACGATGATGCTCGGCACCGCGTAGCCGTGCGTCGCGAGCCACGTCGTGATCGCATCGGACACCCACACGCTCGCGAGCCCCAGCGCGAGCAGCAGCGCGAGATCCACGATCGCCACCTGCATCGCCGCCGGTGCGCTCTCCGCCACCGTCGCGCGTTCCGCTTTCCACAGCCGCGGCCAGCCGAGCGTCGCGATCATCCACACGGTGGTCAGCCCGGCATCGACCGCGGTCGCGCCGGCATACAACGCGCCGTCGTTCACGACGCCGTAGTGCAGCGCGAGCGCGTTGAAGTTGACCGAGCCACCGATGTACGTCGCCGTGTACATGCCCGCGAGCTCTTCGGACTGCGGCCCGATGTTCGCGCCCCCGAAGATCGCGTGCCCGAGCAGCGCGCCGATCACCACGCCGGCCGCCCCGAGCAAGAACAGCACGAGCAACGTCGGCCCCGCCGACAGCACGCGCCGCAGCTCGACGCGCAAGAGCAGCCAGAAGATCGCGAGCGGCGCGACGCGCCCGAGGATCACGTCGTAGACCGGCACCGGATGCGCGTCGGTCGATCCCGTCGGCATCACCCCGAGGTTCGCCGCGACTGCGACGATCACGATGACGACCAGCGCTGCACCGGCATGGCGTAACCACGTGCGCTGCGCGAGCCACTGCGCGAGCGCAACCGCCCCACACAGCATCGCGAGCACGAGCATCGGCGACGCAGCCACGCGCCCTTCTACCCGCCGCCAGGATTGGAAGGAATGGCTCGCGCGCACGATCTCCCGCGCGTGCAGTCGCGTTCGCACGGCTCGATCAGCGTCCGTCACTTCGACGCGAAACGGTTCCCACGGCCGCGTTTTCCCGGGGTTTCAGCCCGCGCGGAACCGCAGCGGCCCTAGCGACTACTTTTCGATCGAGGCCACCGGAAACCCCACGGCGTCCGGGGTCTCACACGTCGGAGCAAGTGCGGGGGATGCCGTCCGAGTCCGCGGGCGGGCCCTTCATCCTCGCGCATTCGATCGCGATCCGCTGACGGATCTGCGTGCTCCGCCTGAGCTCGTGCCTCGTGTCCCAACGAGCTGAACGAGCGGGGAGGCCAGTCATGCTTCGAGGATTGCCGCGACATTCGATCGGGGTCGTGATGGCCCTTTGTGCCTGCAAAGGTGGCGACTCCACCAAGACCGAGGACAGCCAAGGCGACACCGGCACTGCGTCGGTCTCCGACTCGGCGCCCGAGTCCGCGAGCGTCGACGACGGATCGAACGACTCCGGCGACGAAGGCGAGACCGGCGACCCGACGTCGATCTGCATGGACATGCAGTTCGACAACGTGATCGACGAGGCCGCGTGCCCGCAGATCCAAGGCGAAGGCATCGACCCGCAGCCGGCCGACTCGGTCGAGCTCTGCCGTCGCGTCTACATCGACCTGCTCGGCGAGTCGCCCACCGCGACCGAGTACGAGCAGAGCTGCAAGTACCTCACGGGCATCGAGCTCGTCGACGCGTTCATGAACCGCCCCGAGTACGTGCGCACGAGCCAGCGCATGTGGGCCGACCTGTTCCAGATGAACTCGGCGGTGACGCACTACGCGTACATCGCGGATCTCGACGCGAAGATCGGTGAGCTCTACGCGGGCACGATGACGCTCGATCAGCTCGCCGAGCTCGGCGCGACGCACCCCGCGTTCACCGGTCGCTGGGACGGCACCGATCTCGTCGCGTTCAGCTTCCGCGCGTTCCTCGGTCGCGAGGCGACGCCGGCGGAGCGCGAGGCGCTCTTGCCGTTGTGGCGGCTGTGGGGCGAGCGGATGGTGGCCGACCCCTACCAGGCCAACGCGAAGAACGTCGTCGTCGACACGCTGCAGTGCGCCGCGCCGAACGAGTCGCTGTGCAACAGCGACTTCTGGGGCGACCACACCGTGCTCATCGCGCCGCCGGTGCCGGGCGACGTGAGCGACCCCGGTCCGAACATCATCGATCAGAGCACGCTGACGCCGGAGCAGTGGGAGACGCTGCGCACGCCCGGTCAGCTCATCGCGCAGCAGGTCAACCTCTACGAGTCGTATGTCGATCGCGCACTGGTGCGCTACCTCGGCTACGACGCCGGCACGCAGCTCCCGCTCGTGCGTCAGGCGCTCGTCGATCTCATGACCGCGACCAACGGCAACGTGCGCGCGGTCGATCGCGAGATCCTCACCTCGATGCTCTACATGTCGACGAACCGCTACGACGAAGCGGAGTCGCCCGACGAAGAGAACTGGGATCCGCCGTACTGGCACGGACCGGTGAAGCAGATGGACGCCGAGGACTGGCTGCGCAGCGCGTACAAGCTCGCCGGCATGCCGCAGGTGCCCTGCGATCACCGCTATCCCGAGGTGCAGTCGGGTGCGAGCGGCTTCCATCCCCACAACTACGCGATGATGGAGAGCGGCGCGCCGGACTACACGCTGCGCGACAAGGCCCAGCTGCTCGGTGGTTGCCCGGATCGCGTCGCGCAGTTCCGCGAGTCGCGGACCGGCCTCATCGCCGCGCTCACGCAGGCGACGCTCACCGCCGATCTCTGCGCGATGGCCAGCACGAGCGCGCCGATCTACCCGCTCGCGGTCGTCGACGACCCGACCGACAAGTCCGAAGAGGCGCTGTGGGAAGCGGTCGATCAGGTCTACTCCGCTGCGCTCATCCGTCCGGTGATGGAAGGCGCGGGTGAGGGCGTCGGCGAGGGCATCGAGCTGTGCCGCGACGATCTCGAGTGCACGCCCACCGAGTTCGCGGTGCAGGCCTGCAGGCTCGTGCTCAAGTCGGCGGACTTCTTCTACTACTAGGACGACGAAGGGGAGACACGATCATGTCGATCAGCAGAGCCAATCGTCGCAACTTCCTGAAGGTCGCGTCGGCAGCCATCGCAGGTGCCGCGGTCGCGCCCTACGTGTGGATCCCGAAGATGAGCAAGGCTCATCTCGACATCCCGTCCTCCAAGCACAACCATGTGCTGCTCTTCAGCCTCGATGGTGGCTGTCGCACCGTGCCGATGTTCAACGCCGGTCTCGACATGCGCTGGGCACCGTACGGCGTGCAGACCGGCAGCCCGGGCACGGAGTGGTCGGTGTCGGGCGTGTTCGACAACATGCCGTATCAAGATACCGTCGCGCTCGGCATGCCCGCGGTGCCTTCGCTGCCGCAGATCAGCCACGAGATCGCGATCCTCGGCACCATCGATCACACGCCGGGCGCGAGCTCGGGCGTCGGCGATCATCAGACCGCGCGCAACTGGATCGGCAGCGGCTTCGGTGAAGGCGGACCCGGCATCATCAGCCGCATCTACGCCGGTCACAAGCTCTACACCGAGGGCAGCAACGGCCTCGTGTTCCCGCCCGCGGTGATCGGCACCGGCCAAGCGACGACGCCGATCGGCATCCCGTACGGCTCGATCACGCCGGTCATGGTGCCGTCGCACAGCGAGTTCGTCGCGCAAAACGGTGACGACGCCGGTGGGCAGCCCGAGTGGGCGCGCGCGCTCGAGGCTGGGCTCGACGGCTACGCGATCAAGTCGCGTGGCAACTTCGACAAGCAAGTCATCTCGCGCCTCGCGAACGGCAAGGCGAATGTCGAAGCGTTCCGCAACGTGTTCCTCGATCCCGCACTGAAGGTCGAGACCGAGCCGACCGGCGCGGCGAACGGCCTGACCAACGCCCAGCTCGCGGCAATCCTCGGCACCAGCCAGCTCGGCCGCGACACCGCGCTCGCGCTGCGCTTCCTCGGCTACGGATCCGCTGCGGTCGTCGTCGGTCACAGCGGCGATGGCGGTGCATCGGTCGGCGGTTGGGACACGCACTCCGGCGAGATGACCGCGTATCCGGTCGCCGCGAACGAGCTCGCACGCGTGCTCGCCGGGCTCAACTACGCGCTGAAGATGATGCCGCACCCCGAAGGCGGCACCTTCTGGGATCACACGCTCATCGGCATGTTCACCGAGTTCGGGCGCGACAACACCAACGCCGATGGCTACAACTCGGGCGGCGGCTCCGATCACACCGGTGGTCCAGGCTCGCGCTACCAGTCGTGGTTCGTCAGCGGCGGGCTCGTCACCCAGGGTGGCAAGCAGTTCGGCAAGACCGATGCGATGACCATGGAAGTGCTGCAGGACGAGCCCGTCTTCGGCACCACCAACTACTACGCGATGATGCTGTCGCTGCTCGACATCGACGTCGAACCGATCTGGCCAGGTATCGAACCCGTCAACGTCATCTTCTGATCCACCCAAGGAGAGATCGATGCGGCGCATCAGCTTGGCGTTCTTGATCTCCGCCGTCGCGTGCACGGTGGGCGACGGCGAAAAGGGCAGCTTCGGCGACGTCGAGCAGGCCGACACCGGCATGGTCGGCGAAGAAGGCTCGGGCGAGAGCGCGCCGATGGGCGACAGCGGCGGCGACGAGTCGACCGGCGAGCCCGTCGATCCGACCGGCGAGAACCCGGCCGACGAGTACGTGAAGGATGCGAAGGAGAACTTCCCGACCTACCTCGACTTGCACGAGAAGGTCATCACGCGCACGTGCTCGCCCAACGGCGGCGTGTGCCACAACGAGAAGGAGTACCCCGATCTCCACACGCCGCAGACGATGCTGTCGATGCTCGATGCGCCGTGCAACCTCGCGGAGACCGAGCCGCTCAACCTGTTCGACGGCTGCGAGTCGCAGGGCGACCAGCTCACCTTCACCACCGGCAACAACACCACCTACGTGGCCGAGGTCGGCTACATCGAGTTCGGCACCGACGCGATGGGCGTCGTCATCAATGCCGTGGTGTACCTCGCCGAGCCGATCCCCAACGCGATGCTCGTGCCTGGACAGTACGAGAGCATCGCGTTCCAGCGGCAGACCGAGGGCGGCATGCTGACGGTGGGTGCGATCGACAACGCGGTGTCGTACGCGCCGGGCATGATGGCGCTGCAGGTGAACGACTACGTCAACCAGCCCGAGGGCGTGAAGACGTTGCTCGAGTCCGACGTGCGCGTCGGCGATCCGAACCGCAACGGCACGTTCGGCTTCAGCGAGGATCCCTACCGGTTGTTGCTCCCCGGTGATCCGTGGAAGTCGTACCTGCTGCAGCGCTTGCAGGGCAACGTGCCCGGCAGCCCGATGCCGCTCGCGAACAAGCCGCTCAGCTCGCCGGAGATCATCGCGCTCGCGTGTTGGATCGAAGGCGCGACCGACGAAGAGGCGATGAGCCCGTACGCGAGCATCGACTACGACGGCTGCGACTACGCGGCGGAGTTCGGCATGACGCCGACGGGCAGCGGCACGACCTTCGCGGATGCGGTGCAGCCGATCCTCGACGCGCGCTGTGCGACGCCGGGCTGCCACGGCGACATTGCGCCGCAGGCCGGGCTCGATCTCACCGCGGGCAAGTCCTACGACAACCTGATGCTGCCCGCGATGCAGAACCCCGACGTGCCGCGCGTGACGCCCGGCAACCCCACCAACAGCTATCTCATCACCAAGCTCACCGGCAACGGTCTGCAGGGCGTGCAGATGCCGCTCGGCTCGCAACCGCTCTCCGCGGAGGAGATCGAGGTGATCCGCACCTGGATCTCGTACGGCGCGCCCAACGATTGAGCACGCGATAGAATCGATGCGGAGGCTCCGCGTGCGCCGAGGGTTCGAAGTCAGCTTCTTCGCGTTCGTGCTCGGCTGCAACGGCGGTGGTGAAGGCGAAGCGACCAGCTTCGGCACCGATCCGACGTCCACCGCGACGCTCACGACGACGGTCGCGACCACCGAGAGCGGCAGCGGCAGCGAGTCGAGCAGCAGCGGCGTGGCCGACAGCGGCTCCTCCGAGTCGAGCAGCAGCGGCTCGAGCAGCGGCGAGGAATCGTCGACCGGCGAGATCATGACCGAGGCGTGCACGACGCTCGACGTGCTCATCGTCATCGACAACTCCGACACGATGGCCGAAGAGCAGGCGAAGCTCGGGCTCGCGTTGGCCCCGTTCTTCACGATGCTCGACACGCAGCTTCCCGGCGTGATGCAGTCGATCCAAGTCGGGGTCATCACCACCGACGCGCCGGAGCTCGTCACCGCGAATCCGATGCAGGCGTGCACGCCCTACGCGAGCGGGGCGACGTGGATGGCCTTCGGTGAGACGCTGACCACCGAGCTGACGTGTGCGGCCGCGCAGGGCACGATGGGCGATCCCGACGAGCGCCCGATGCAGTGGGCGATCGAGGCGCTGTCGCCGGAGCTGCAGGGCGTCGACGGTGCGAACGAGGGCTTCTTGCGCGAGAGCGGGCCGCTCGTGCTCATCGTCGTCACCGACGAAGAGGACGATCTCGAAGAGCTGACCGAGTGGGGCAGCGAAGGCGATCCACCCGATTGGGTCGATGCGTTGGCTGCGACGCAGGACGGCCACGTGCAGGACGTGATCCCGTTGTTCTTGATCGGCATCGATCCGCCCAACGAGTGCCCGCCGTTCCAGTGGAACGGGCTCGAAGGTGCCGAGCTGGCGCCGCGCTTGCGCGAGGCCGCCGAGTCGTTCCCGCACCACGCAGTCGGTGACGCCTGCGCCGCCGACTACACCAACTTCCTCACCGTCGCCGGCATCGCGCAGATCGTCGACGCCTGCAACTTCTGGGTGCCCGAGAGCTGAGTCAGCACGCGACGGGGCGCCGTCGGCGGCCGGGGCTCGCGCTCGACGATGCCCTTCACGTTGCTAGCTTCTCGGCATGAAGCGGCGCATCACGATGATCGCAATGGTGTGCGCGATCGGTTGCGAGAAGCCGGCGGGGCCGGATACGAACGTCCCGGGCCAGTACGCTTGCGCGCACGACACGAAGGTGTGTCCGGACGGAACGCCGGTGGGGCGCGTCGGCGAGCACTGCGAGTGGGCGGCGTGTCCGGGACCGAACGACGGCGCGTCGTTGGATCCCGACGGCACGCAATCCGACGGGCAGAGCTATCCGCCGGTGCCGACCGAAGACGACCAGGAATAGCGGCTCAGCACTCGAACATCGGGCACGACGTCGGGCACTCCTGCACGACGCACATGACGAGCTCGTATGCGAGGTCGGACTGGCTGCACATGCAGGTGTTCGCCAAGCAGTCGACGGGATCGCCGGCGCCGAGGCACGTCATCGCGCAGTCGAGGATCTCGGGACAGGGACCGGTGTCGTCGTCCATGCACTCGACGTGCTGCGCCATGCACGGGCCCTGGAAGGCACACATCACACAGGAGGCACACTCGCCGGGTGGGCAGGTGATCGTCGGCCCGGATTCCGACGATGCGCTCGCGCTGCTGTCGAGCTCGCCGCTGGTGTCGGCCGTGGATGTCGTGGTGGACACGAGCGTGGTGCTGCCGTCCTCATGACTGCTCGATCCGGTGTCCGGATCGATCGTCGAGCTCTCGCTGGGATTGCTCGACGTCGCGGTGGTCGAGCTCGAGCTCGCCGACGAGCTCGTCATGCCGGTGCCCGTGTTCGACGTGCCGCTCGTGCCCATGTCGTCGTCGCTGCCGCCCACGTCCGACTCGGAGAAGCAGCCCACCATGGTCAGCAGAGCACACACCGCGATCCCGCGCATGCGGCCAGAATATCACGCGTGATCAACCGCCGCAGTCGACGATCTCGACGTCGTACTCGATCGGTTGTGCGACGCCCGTGACGCGCACGTGGTAGCTGCCGACGGTCGTCTGCCAACCGCTCGGGAGGATCGAGACCGCGAACATGCTGCCGTAGCCCGCGCCGAGCGGATGGAGCATGACCGGCAACGTCTCGCCCGCGCGCGTGATCTCCACCTGCGCCGTCGACAGATCGATGGTGTCGCTCTGGATCGACCAACCGGTCATGTCGAGGTTGGTCCAGCCGAGATCGGTCGCGGCCAGCGGGAACGCGCCGGGCGTGGGATATGCGATCCACGGCGCATCGGCGACGCCGCTGCCGCCGATCGTCCACAGACACGAGTAGCTGTCCGTTGATCCGACGCCGGTGGGCCCGATGCTGTTGGAGAGGATCCAGCGACGATGACCGATCGTGTCGGGGTTGCCGGGATCCATCATGTAGAGATCGATCGACGCGACCGCGGGACCGGTCGCGATGTTGCTGCTGCCCGCTGCTTCCGCGCCGTCCATCGTGTAGCACGGCCAGTCGGGCGTCGGCGTGTGCGAGAGCGTGTTGCTCGCGTGCATCATCAACGCGCACTCCTGTGCCTTCGCGTTGCGCGTCTCGTCGAGCGTGATCGCGGGCAGCTCGGCGAGCCAGCGATAGAGGTTGAGCACGCGCAACGTGCGGCCGCGCGCGCCGATATCGATGTCGCCCGCGTTGCAGCTCGCGACGTCGCCCGTCCAGCTGCCTTCGGTCAGATCCTCGCGCTCGGCCAACCAGTGCATGCACATCGCATCGGGGTCGGCGGGGCTGCCGGTCGTCGACGTGCTCGTGCTGGTGCTGGTGCTCGCGATCGTGGTGGCCGCGCTGCTCTCGCTCTCGTCGGCGCCGGTGCTGCTGCTGCCGCTGTCGCCGTCGTCGGCCGAGGGCGATCCACAGGCGAGCAACACGAAGGGCAGGGCGAGGCCAAGTGCACGGGACATGCCCCTACGGTACCGCGGCGCGCGACCGATCAGGATGGCCGTGTGACGACACTACCGATCGCGGAGGGCGGATGCGCCCGTTGCCAGCGACTGCCGCCACCGACGACGAGCTCTATCGCGACTGGGCACTCGGCGATCGCCGCGCCGGGAGCGTGCTCGTGGATCGCTACGTGCGACCGCTCGCGCGCTTCTTCGTCAACAAGGTCGCGAGCACCGGTGATGCCGAGGACCTCACCGCCGAGACGTTGGAGATCCTCGCGCGCCGGCTCGGCGAGTTCGCGGGACGCAGCTCGGTGCGCACGTGGGTCTTCGCGATCGCACACAACGTGCTGCGCAACCATCTGCGTCGACGCGGCGGCCACGAGCCGTTCGACGAGAGCGTGCATGCGGTCGCGAGCATCGGGCCATCGCCGATCACCGCGCTCGCGCGTCGGCGCGAGCTGCAGCGACTGCTGTCCGCGTTGCGGGCGATCCCGCTGATGTTCCAGGTCGTGCTCGAGCTGACCTACTTCGAACAGCTCAGTCGCAGCGAGATCGCCGACGCGCTCGCGCTGCCGCCGGGCACGGTCGCGAGCCGACTCCGTCGTGCACACGAGTTGCTCGCGATCGAGCTCGGTGCCACCGCGACGGACACCGACGCGAGTAACCTGCTGGAGATGCCGCGCTGGGCCGCACAGCTGCGCGAGATGCTGACGCGAGGCGCACGATGAGCACGCCCGGCAAGCCGCTCGCGCTCGACGTGACCGCCGCGGCCGCGGACACCGACGCGGGCCCGCAGCCCGAGGACGCGACACCGGAGCCGCACGCCGACACGCTGCTCGCCGGTGTCGACACGGCGCAGCTGCGCAACGCGGTGCAGGCGAAGATCTTCGGCACGCCGATCGAGCCGGTGCGGATCGGTCGCTACACCGTGCTGCGTCGCATCGGTCGCGGCGGCATGGGCGTCGTGTACTCGGCGTACGACGACGAGCTCGATCGCAAGGTCGCGATCAAGCTGATCTCGCCGGGCGCCGACGAGCAGGGCGGCGAGCTGTGGACGCGACTGCGGCGCGAGGCGAAGGCGCTCGCGCGGCTGTCGGACCCGGCGATCGTGCAGGTGTACGAGGTCGGCGAGCACGACGGTCGGTTGTACGTCGCGATGGAATTCGTCGACGGCATGACGCTGCGCCAGTGGCTCGCGCAGGAGCAGCACGACACGCGCGAGATCCTCGCGATGTTCGTGCAGGCGGCGCGCGGGCTCGCAGCGGCGCATCGCGCAGGGCTCGTGCACCGCGACTTCAAGCCCGACAACGCGATGATCAGTCCGCGCGGCGGGCAACGGGAAGCGCGCGTGCGCGTGCTCGACTTCGGGCTCGCGGCCGGCACCACGGATCCTTCGACGAGCGTCGCGGATGTCGAACGCCTCGCGATCGACGACGCCCAGCTCACGCGCACCGGACTGTTGCTGGGCACGCCGGCCTACATGGCGCCCGAGCAGATCCAACGCAGTGCCAGCGTCGACGCGCGCGCGGATCAGTTCGCATTCTGCGTCGCGCTCTTCGAGGCGCTGTGGGGGCAGCGGCCGTTCCGCGGGCGCTCGATCGGCGAGGTCACGACGGCGATCGCCGCGGGCGACATCGTCGAGCCGGCGCCGCGCGTGCCGATCCCCGCGCGCGTGCGCAAGGCGATCCTGCGCGGGCTGCAGCACGATCCCGCGCTGCGCCATGCGTCGATGGACGCGCTCGTCGGCGAGCTCGAGCACCGCAGCCGCGTACCGTTCGTGCTCGCGCTCGTGCTCGTGCTCGGGGTCGTGGCCGTGCTCGCGTGGTCGTGGTATCGCGAGTCCGCGCGCGCCGAGCAGCTCGGCGACGAGATCGCGGATGCCGAGCAAGCGCTCGGGCGCAGCGCGGACGAGCTCGTGCTCGCCGAAGCCCGCGAGCGCCTCGCCGACGATCCCACCGACGCCTTGGTCGCGCTGCAGCGCGTCACGACGCTCGACGGGCACATGGGCGAGGCATGGGCGATCGCTGCGCGTGCGAGCGCGCTCGGGCCCGCGCTCGACGAGGTGTCGTGGCCCGGCGCAACCCATCCGATCATCGTGCTCGGTGACGGCAGGCAGGCGCTCGTCCACCGCACGCAGCCCGACTGGCCGCCGCTCGCGTTGCTCGACGTCGACGACGGCGAGCTGCATCCGCTGGATGGTCACTACGGCACGCCGCTCGCGGTCGACCCCGACGGCACGCGCGTGCTGACCACGCTGCGCACCAAAGGCATCGAGCTCACGCGCATCCCCGAGGGTGACGCGCGCATGATCACGACCGACGAGCCGCGCATGCTGCGGATCGCGGACGAGGCCGAGCTCGCGGTGGGGATCGTCGGCGGCGACCACGACGTCGCGGGCCAGTTGATCGCGTGGCGACTCGACGACGGCACGTCGCGCGAGCTCGGCGACGCCACGTTCTTGTACGAGCTCAGCCCCGACGGAACGCGCGCGCTCGTGTCCGCCGCGCACGCGCTCGCGATCGTCGATACCGCCGACGGCAAGCGCACCCCGCTCGCGCTCGGCGACGCGAGCGTCGGTGATGCCGTGCTGCCGGCGGGCGTGCTCGCGCTCGACGTCTTCGGCGCAGACGTGGGCATCGGCACGCGGCTCGTGCGGCTCGCCGACGGTGCGCAGCTCGATCCGCCGGTGTTCGGCGAGCTCGCGTTCGATCCCAGCGGCACCGTGCTCGCGGCCGGCATGATGGGATCCGCGCCGCGCTTCGTCGACGTCACGGCGTGGTCGGGCGATGCGATCGCGCTGGCCGGGCCGAGCGACTCCGCGGCGTACGGCGTGATGTGGAGCCCCGCAGGCACGCGTGCGCTCGGCTGCAGCCCGGGCGGCACGTGCTCGGTGTGGAGCTGGAAGCTGCGGCGCCACCTCGCGACGCTGCGCGGCCTGCATGGGCTCGACGATGCGTACATCGGCGACGACGGTCGCGTGGTCGTGCAGACGACGCGCGGCGGCAGCACGAACGAGCTGCACGACGAGCACGGCGACGCGATCGGCACGTTCGCGGTGAGACCCACGCCGACGATCCGCACGTGGATCGTTCGCGATCCGCCGGTGACGGCCGGCAACGTGCTCGCGCTCGCCGGAGATGAGAGCGGGCTCGTGACGCTCGTGCGCGGTGGCGCGGTGCAGACGTGGGGCGACGCGCCGCGCGAGCTCACGACGATCGCGGAGCATGGCGCCGTCGCGCTCGACGCAGCGCACGTAGTGCTCGCGGACGATCGCGCGCTGCGGGTGATCGATCGTCGCACCGACGCCGAGCGCAGCTTGCGGTTGGCAGCGGCCGAGAGTCGCCGCCACGTCATGCTCGCGCCGGGAACGATCGTCTCGTGGGACCACGAGCGACTGGCCGTGATCGACATCGCGACGCTGCGCGAGCGCTGGAGCGTGGAGGGGCGACAGATCGCCGCGATCGCCGGTGATCGCCTCTGTCACGCGACGCGCGGTGACACGAAGCTGCGCTGCGTCGCGCTCGCGGACGGGCAAGATGCGCGCGAGCACAGCGTCGCCGCGGGCCTCGAGGCGCTCGGTGGCCGCGGCGACGGCATCGAAGCGCTCGCGGGCACTCGCGATGGTGAACGGCTCGCGGTCGCACAGAGCGACGGCTACGTCGTGATCGTCGCGCTCGCGAGCGGCTCGCAGCATGCACGTGCACTGCCGCGCAGCCCCGGACGCACGCTCGCGTTCTCGCCCGATGGTCGAGTGCTCGCGATCGCGGACATGGATGGCGCGCTCACGCTGTGGAACATCGTCGACGATGCGATCGCCGACTCGCTGATGCCGCAGTCGAGCGCCGAGCTCGACGACTTGCGCCGACCCGCGCTGCAGCGGATCGCGTTCACCAGCGAGCGCTCGCTCGTGGCCGTCGACGCGTGGGGCAATCCCCGCGCGCTCGAGCTCCCACCCGCGGGCGACCCGGCCGCCCTGCGCGAGTGGATCACGACCACCACGCACGCACGGCCGTGATCGCGGCCCAGGGCCCCCACGGGTGGGGGCTGCATGCGCGTCGGCTTCGTTGGCGACACGACGCTTCGATCGTGCGCGTGCGATCGCAGCGCGCATGCGCGTAATCAAACCCGCGCTCACGTCACTCACCGCGGCGATGGACTCGAGCGCGCTTTCGCAGCGGGCGACACGCGATCGCGCAGCGTGTCTTTGCTTGTGGGGTAAAGATGATCTCGCCTAGCTTTGATTGGGGGTCCCGATGACGCACGCACGTGCCGGCTCACTCGCGTTCGCGCTCGTACTCACTGCCTGTTACAAGGGCGCCGGTGGGCACGATGCCGGGGCCGATGGCTCCGCGACCGGAGGCTCGGGTGCCTCCGAAGGGGGCAGTGCCGACTCGACCGGCGACGTGCCCGATGCACCGGAGCTCGGCGGCGTCGGCATGATGGGCATGCGGCGGTTGTCGACCAACGAGTACGACAACACGATCCGCGATCTGCTCGGCGACGACACTGCGCCGGGCGCAGCGCTGCTGCCCGAAGACGTCGTCGATCCGTTCGACAACCAGTTCGCCAACCAGATCGCGAGCCGCACGCTCATCGAGGCGCTCGAGCAGCTCTCCGGCGAGATCACGCAGCGCTTGCTCGTCGACACGGCGCGCCGCGACATGGTGGTCGGCTGCACGCCGTCCGGCCCCGACGACGCCGATTGCTACGCGTCGTTCGTCGCGCACTTCGGTCGGCTCGCGCTGCGACGTCCGCTCGCCGACGACGAGATCCAGCGCTTCGTCGATCTCGGGCTCGCGCAATCGGCCGAAGAGGACGACTTCTACGCGGGCGTCGGCGTGATCGTGCGCGCCTTCCTGCAGGATCCCGAGTTCGTGTATCGCGTCGAGCTCGGCACGCCCACCGACGAGCCCGGCATCTATCGCTTGTCCGATTTCGAGGTCGCGACGCGGCTCTCGTACTTCCTGTGGGGCACGACGCCCGACGACGCGCTGCTCGATCTCGCGGAGGCCGGCGAGCTGGTCACGCCCGACGACGTGCGCGCCGCGGCGATCGACATGCTCGGCGACGATCGTGCGCTCCCGCGCATCGATCGCTTCCACTCGATGTGGCTGGGCTACTACCGCCTCCCGCATGCGCCCGAGCTCACCGCGGCGATGCGCACCGAGACGCGCATGCTGCTGGAGAAGACGATCGTCACCGACAAGGCCGACTGGCGCACGCTCTTCAGCTCCACCGGCACCTACTTGAACGACTATCTCGCAACGCACTACGGGTTGCCGCTGCCGGGCAGCGACGAGTTCACGTGGGTCGACTACGGCGACTCGGGCCGCAAAGGTCTGCTCAGCCAGGGCTCGTTCCTCTCGGTCGCCGGCAAGTTCGGTGACACCAGCCCGACGCAGCGCGGCAAGCTGATCCGCAAGCGACTCTTCTGTCAGGCGATTCCACCACCGCCACCGGACGTCAACGTCGACGAGCCGCCGCCGGAGGTGACGAGCCCGTGCAAGAAGGATCGCTACAACATGAGCTCGATCAGCGGGTGCTCCGACTGCCACGCGCTCATGGATCCGGTCGGCTTCGGGTTGGAGAACTACGACCAGGCCGGACGCTTCCGCACCACCGACAACGGGCTGCCCGAGTGCACCATCGACGGTGAAGGCGTGATCGACGGCATGAGCTTCCAAGGGCCCGACGGCCTCGCCGATCTGTTGCTCGAAGAAGGCCTGCTCGACACCTGCATCGTCAGCCAGGTCTACCAGTTCGCGATGGGCCATCCGCCCGATCTCGACGATCTCCGCTACGTCGACGACCTCACCGACAACTTCGCGGAGAACGGCTTCATCTTCGACCAGCTCATGCTCGACCTCGTCGCCGACGAGGCGTTCCTCTACCGAAAGGAGGAGGAGTAGCCATGAAGAAGATCCAACCTCTGCATCGACGCACGTTCCTGCGCGGCATCGGTGGTGTCGCGGTGGCGCTGCCAGTGCTCGACATCATGCTCGACGATCACGGCGAGGCGTTCGCGTTCGGCGGCGCCATTCCGCGGCGCTTCTTCGTGGGCTTCCACGGGCAAGCGATGGGTGGCGACGGCGATCCGATCCCCAACATGTACGTGCCCGACGCGCTCGGCCCCGGCTACGACCTGAAGAAGGCCACGATGCCGCTGGCCAACTACGGCAACGTGAAGGACGACGTCTCGATCATCTCCAACCTGCTCATCCCGTACAACAACTCGGGGCCGGGCAGCTGGAACACCGAGTTCCACCTCGGAGCGTTGCCGCCGCTCTTGTGCGGCGTGAGCAACCCCGACGACAGCAGCTACTGTCGCGGCGTCACGGCCGATCAAGTCGTCGCGGATGCGATCGGTGCGGGCACGGTGTTCCCGTCGCTGCAGTACCAAGTGCAGGCGTCGTGGTACCTCACCGACAGCGCGCCGTATGGTCGCGACATCATGTCGTACAAGCTCGACGGCAGCGGTGCAGTCGTGCAGGTGCCGGGGCAGGTGTCGCCGAGCGCGGCCTACATGGCGCTGTTCACCGGCTTCGTGCCGCCCGATCCTGCGGATGCGCTCGCGGCCCAGCGCGAGCTGCAGCGACGCAAGAGCGTGCTCGATCTCGTCGCCGGCAACATCGAGCGGCTGATGCCGAAGCTCGGTGCGGCCGATCAGATCCGCATGCAGCGGCACTACGACGAGATCCGCGATCTCGAGACGCGGCTCGCCGCGATCCCGCCGGATGCGGGCGGAGAGTGCATGATGTTCCCCGACCCGGGGCCCGACCCGGCGATCGGTGGCGACAACGCGGGCACCGGCGGCGACGGCTTCGACGTCAACGCCGGCTACAGCGACGAAGACTCGCGCGCGCGCATCTTCTCCGATCTCGTGCACATGGCCTTCACCTGCGATCTGTCGCGCTCGGTCGCCATGCTCTACACGATGGCGCAGTCGCACATGAACGTGTACTCGCTGACCACGTCGATCCCCTACGATCAGCACGAGGTCGGTCACTCGGTCGGCACCACCGACGCGGTGAGCGAGGTGCTCGCGTGGCAGCTCGATCACTTCGCGTATCTGGTCGCGAAGCTGCGCGACACGCCGGAGGGCGCGGGCTCGGTGCTCGACAACACCGCGATGGTGCAGTTGTACGAAGGCGGACACGGGCTCGATCCTGCGACGGGCGATCCCAACCGCACGCACTCCACCGAGAACATGATCGTCACGGTGGCCGGCCGCGCGGGCGGCTTCGTGGCGGGAGAGCACATCGACGGCGCGGGGGCACACCCGGTCGCGGTGCTCAACACGGCGATGCGAGCGGTCGGCGTGGAGACGACGCTCGGCGAGGTCACGGAGCTGATTCCCGAGCTGCTGCCGTGATCCCACGGTAGGCTGCGGCGCATGTCGCCGTTTCGTGCGGATCTGTTCGAAGGCAAGGTCGCGCTCGTCACGGGGGGCGGCTCGGGTATCGGCAAAGGCATCGCGGTCGCGCTCGCGCAGCACGGCGCGACCGTGGCCATCGTCGGACGCAACGTCGAGCGCTTGCAGGCGGCCGCCGCAGAGATCGGTCCGTCGTGCATCGCGTTGCCGGCCGACGTGCGCGACGTCGAGTCGCTCGAGAAGATCACCGCCGAGCTGATCGACCGAAGTGGTGGCGTACACGTGCTCGTCAACGGTGCGGCGGGCAACTTCCTCGCGCCCGCGGCCACGTTGTCGAGCAAGGGCTATCGCACCGTGCTCGAGATCGATGCGGTCGGCACATACAACGCTTCGCGCGCAGCGTTCCTCGCGTGGATGCGCGATCACGGCGGCGCCATCGTCAACATCTCCGCGACGCTGCACTACGGTGGCACGCCGATGCAGGTGCACGCCGCGTCGGCGAAGGCCGCGGTCGATGCGATGACGCGCACGCTCGCGGTCGAGTGGGGGCCCGCCGGCGTGCGCGTCAACGCGATCGCGCCGGGGCCGATCGAAGCCACCGAAGGCATGGATCGTCTGATGCCCAGCGGGACGCGCGAGAAGCTGGAGCGCACGATCCCGCTGCGTCGCTTCGGTCGCATCGACGAGATCGCCAGCGCGACGTTGTTCCTGGCCAGCGATGCCGCGTCGCTCGTCACCGGTGCGGTGCTGGTCGCCGACGGCGGTGCGTGGTTGCCGGGCGGGCTCATCGGTGCGGCGTTCGGCGGCGATTGACCGCGCGCGGCCGAGGCCGCTACCGTCGCGGACGCGATGAACCGCGCGGACCTCGGGCTGCTCGCTGCGATCCTGCTGTGCGGCTGCGGTGATCGGCCCGACGACGGCAACGCGACCGCAGACACCAGCACTGCGAGCACCGGCGCAGACACGAGCGGCGCATCCGCATCGATGTCGTCGACCACGAACGACGTGTCGACCACGACCAGCGTCGGCACCGATGCCACGACGAGCACCAGCGGCGTCGAGTCGAGCAGCGAGGGCACGAGCACGGCCGTCGACGAGAGCACGAGCACCGGCGCGCCCGAGACGTGCGCGGGCACGTTCCCGGCCGCGTGGCCCGACGGCACCGATTGCGGCAGTGAAGCTGCGATCTTCGTGCACCGCTACGACGACGACACCTGGATCCTGCGGCAGTCGTTGTGCACCTCGTTCGAGGGGCCGTTCATGTACCTGATGTTCGGCGACGGCCGCGTGCTGCTCGAGGACACCGGCGACGGGGGCATCCCCATCGCGGAGGTGGTCTACGGCATCATCGACGACTGGCTCGCCGAGCAGGGCCGCGCGTCGATCGAGCTCGTGGTCGTGAACTCGCATGCGCACGGCGATCACGTCGCGGGCAATCCGCAGTTCGAAGGGCAGCCGAACACGGTCGTGGTCACGCCGTCGGTCGCCGGCGTGAGCGATTACTTCGGCATCGACGACTGGCCCACCCAGTCCGTCCCGTTCGATCTCGGCGGCCGCGTCGTCGACGTCATCCCGATCCCCGGACACCAGCAGAGCCACATCGCGCTGTTCGATCACGGCACCGGCATGCTGCTCACCGGCGACACGCTCTATCCCGGGCGGCTCTACATCGACGACTTCGACGCGTACGTCGCGAGCGTGGGCCGGCTCGTCGACACCGTGGCCGAGGCCGACGTGTGCCACGTGATGGGCACGCACGTCGAGATGACCGACATGCCCGGCGTCGACTTCGACTTCGGCGCGGACCAGCATCCCGGCGAGCACGTGCTCGAGCTGCAGTGGTCCCATCTCGTCGAGCTGCGCGATGCGGTCGAAGCGATGCAGTTTCCGCAGATCGAGATCCACGACGATTTCATCGTCTACCCGTTGTGAGGAGCGCTCGCATGGCACGCAGATTCCCGGCACTCGTATTGGTCGCGCTCTTCGCCTGTGACGCCGCGAAGCAGAGCGACGTCGACGGGCTGCAGCAGCGGCTCGACACCGTCGCGAACGAGCAGGCGGCGCTGCGCAAGCGCGCCGACGAAGCCGACGCGGGCAAGACCGCCGAGGCCGAAGCGCGGAAGAAGCTCGAGCTGGATCTCGGCGCGGCGAAGGACGAGATCGAGCTGCTGAAGGGGCGGATCACCGCGCTCGAGAGCGTGCCGAAGCCGACGACGCCGCCGGTGAAGCCGGTCGCAGGACGCCCCGATCCCGCGGAGCGCTACGTGGTGGCGATCGGCGACTCGCAGGCGCGCGGGCCCGCCGACGCACGCGTGACCGTGGTCGTGTTCAGCGACTTCCAGTGTCCGTTCTGCGAGCGCGTGCAGACGACGTTGAAGGATCTGCAGGCCGCGTATCCGAAGGACGTGCGTGTGGTCGCGAAGCACCTTCCGCTCGCGATGCATCCCAACGCGATGGGCGCTGCGCTCGCGGCCGAGGCAGCGGGCAAGCAAGGCAAGTTCTGGGAGCTGCACGACAAGCTCTACGAGAATCGCAGCGTGCTCGGCGAAGCGGACGTCGAGCGCTACGCGAAGGAGCTCGGGCTCGACATGGCGCGGTTCAAGAAGGATCGCGACAGCGCGGCCGTGAAGGCGCTCGTCGATGCGGACGTGAAGCAGGCCGCCGACGTCGGCGCCCGGGGCACGCCGTCGTTCTTCATCAACGGCCGATTCCTGTCGGGCGCGCAGCCGCTCGAGTCGTTCAAGACGCTGGTCGACACCGAGATCGCGAAGGCCGACGAGCTCATTGCGCGTGGTGTGTCGCGGGCCGGCGTGTACGACGAGCTGATGTCCACCGCGAAGGCCGGCGTCGGCAAGCCCGGGCTGTGATCGTGGACGCGCTCGCGACCACGGCGGACGACGAGGTCCGCATCGGTGCGTGGCGAGTGCGTACGCGTCGCGTCCACGCGTTCGGGCTCGTGCTCGACGGCTTGGTCGACGCACCGCCCGGCGACTGGCTGCACGAGGTCCTGCGTGCGCCCGCCGATCGCGAGGCGTTGTTCGAGCTCGTCGATCGCGAAGGCTTGGTGATCTGCCGCGACGTCCACACCGCGCATCCGAGTTATCGCGACGTGCGCGGGCGATCGAGCCGCGGCCGGCTCTCGCAGGGCGAGTCGTATCACCACGATGGTTGCTCGAGCCCTACGCGCCCGCGCATCGTGGAGATCCGTTGCCCGCACCAGCCGATCGAACGCTACACCCGGACCGCGATCGCACCGTTTCCGCAGACCGTGATCGCGATGCTCGACGAGCTGCCGGCGCGCTTGCGTGCGAGCCCCGATGCACGCGACTGGATCGCACGCATGGACGAGTCGACGACGTGGTCGGCCGCGCAGTGGGACCTCTTGCAGGGCGCGCTCAACCGCATCGTTCGCCGCGGGCTCTCCACCGACGCCGCGCGCGAGTATCTGTGCGAAGTCGACGTGCGCGTCGGTGCCTATCGTGAGCCGTGGTCGTTCGGCGAGAGCCGACTCATCGCGAACGACAACGCGGGTCGCACGATGCAGCACCGCCGCGCGTACCTCGAGCCACCGAGCGGCCGCGCGAACGGACATCTGCTGAAGCGCTGGCCGGCGGAAGAGCTCGACGCCCCCGCGTCACCGCGCTGCGACGCCGACGGCGAGTAGGCCGCATCAGCGGCCGAGCAGGCCCAGTGCGTGTGCGGCTCGCCAGGCGAGCACGCGGCTGTGGCCGTCGCGTTGCAATGCGTCGGCGGAGAGGAAGTCGGCGAGCTCGATCCACTGCAGCGCGGCGCCGCCGTCGAGCACTTCGAGCGCGAGTGGGAAGACCAGCTCGGGTGTCGTGCCCGACGAGGGATGGAAGCGGCCGCCGAGCTCGTAGCACTCGCCGAGCGACAGATCGTGCTCTGCGATCGCGCGCGCGCAGGCCCACGCTCGGCTCGCGCGCACGCCCGTGACGTCTCGTGGCACGCGCCACGCGGGCGTGACCAACAGCTCGCTGTGTCCGGTGATGCACTGCGCGGCGGGGCGATCGTCGTCGACGAGGCCGAGCCACACGCGATCGCCGGCGCGACGCAAGAGCGCCATCGCGATCGTGTTGGTGCCGACCGTGCGCGGCACGACGTATTCGAGCGTGCGCGTGCCGATCACACGCGCATCGGCGTCGAGCTCGTCGAATGCGCTCGTGTGCAGCACGAGGAAGCCGCTCGCGTCTGCGGGCACCCGCGTGAAGGCGCGTCGGTGCGGGCGCGCCGAGAGCTCCGCCGCGGTCACGGTGCGCGGCGGCGCAGCGTCGCGCAACACGATGCGCTCGCCGATCCACGGACCCGGCGCTTCGCCGCGCGCACGCAACAGCGCGTGCACGCCGAGCTCGAGCCGCGCATCGGCGAGCCCACCGACCTGGGCCGCACGCAGGAGCTGTCGTGCTTCGATCGCCGCGATGCGCCCCGACTCCGAAAAGCCCGAGCCGCTCGGCGTGCGCGGCTGCACGAACAGCTTGTCGATCTCCACGTGCACCGTGCGGACCTCCTCGCGGATGCCACCGGGCGAGGGAAAGAACGCGGGCCCCTCGGCGAAGCCGCGGATCGACTCGGGCGCGATGCCGGCGCGTTGGAAGAGCGCGTCCTCGATGCTCTGCGCGATCGGTGCGTCGTTCTGCACGACGGTGATCGGCTCCGTCACGTACTGCGGGCTCGTGCTGCCGTCCTGCGCCGCATCGGCGGATGCCGCGAGGATCGGCCGCGGATAGCCCATGCGCGCCAGCACGAAGACATCGTGGTCGTGCTCGAACCACGGCAACGCGTCGATGGTGAGGTGCGGCCGCGCGATCAGATCGAAGACGCGGCCGGTCGTGCGATCGCGGTGGCGATCGTGGGCGAGGAAGCTCGGCGCGGCATCGAGGCGGCGCTCGACGAAGCGCACGCCCAACCCGCGCGGCACCTTCTCGCCGACGATGACGTAGTTGGTCGCGGGATCGTCGAGCTCGCGACCCTCGAGGTCGCGGAGCACGAAGCGGTTGCGAAAGCGATGACGCACGATCCACGGGTTGCGGATCGGCACCGACGCGAGCACGCGCAGACCGAACGCCGCGAAGGCGCGCTCGAGCTCGGGCTGGGTCGCGTAGGTGTACTCCTCTTTGATCTCGCTCTCCCAGTCGGCGCGGTAGTCCTTGCGCAGCACGAACTCGACCGCGAGCCGCAGCGGCACGCGCACGCACAGTCGATTGGCCGGACCGTCGACGCGCTCGAACGCGCAGCCCGGCGGATCCGCGAGGCTCTTGAACTCGCGCGCGAAGCGTTCGAACAGCCGCGCGCTGCTGCAGGTCTTCGTCGCGTCGGTGTCGTCGCCGTCGTCGGTGGGCAGCTCGAGCACGCACGGCGTCTCGCCGGGGTCGAGGAAGTCGCGCACGACGAGCACGCCGTGGGGTCGCAACGCGTCGACCTGCACGCCGAGCGCACGCACGGCTGCGCCGCGATCGTAGCCACCGAAGGACGTGACGTGGTGCAGCACCGACGAGTCGAGGATCGCGTCGAGCGAGTCGTTGGCGAACACGCGCTGCGCGATGTCACCGAGCTCGAAGCGCAGGTTGGGCAGACGCCAGCGCTCGCGGGCGATCGCCACCATCTGCTCGCTGACGTCGACACCGACCACCTCGAGCCCGGGATACAGCGACGCGAGCGCGTGGCTGCCGGTGCCCGAGCCCATGCCCATGTCGGCGATCGTGCCTTGGCAGAGGATGTGCGCAGCGGTCAGCGCGACCTTCTGCTGCATCGACGCATCCATGCCCGCGAGGTAGCGCTCGTACGCGCCGCGATCGCCCCGCAGCTGACCTTCGTAGGTGCTCTCGGCCATCGACCGACAGCGTAGCGCAGAAACTACGACGCCCGCGGAAGAGCGCGGGCGTCGTGGTTGCGACAGCGCCCTTCGGTCGCAGTCGCTGATCGCCTTCGGCGAATTCGTTTCACACCGCAATGCGGCGTCGGGCGAGGAAGCCGACCGCCATGAGGCCGAACGCGAACATCAGCGCACCGGTGCGACCGTAGTCGCTCGCGGGATCGACCGCGCACGAGATCGATCCGCCCGCGGAGCCGCTGCACATGCCGTTGCTGCACTCGCCCTCGGCCCAACCCTCGACCTCGATGTTCAGCACGGCGCGCAGCGAGTCGATGCACTCCTCGAGGTTGCCGCCGTGGTCGACCCACTGGCCGTCGCAGAAGAGCCCGCCGTCCTGCGTGTTGCAGTCGACCTTGCAGCCACCTTCGAGATCGGCCTTGCACTCCAAGTAGCCGCTCGACTGGCAGTCGATCTGACACTCTGCATTCACCTCGGCTTCGCAGCGACCTTCGCACGAGGCCTCGCACTTGCCGCTGCAGTCGGCCGAAGGCGGTGTCGCCTCGCACTGCGCCGAGCAATGGCCTTCGCAGTTCGCTTGGCACGACGCGAAGCACTCGGTCGAGCCGTCGCCCGAACCGCAGCGACCGCTGCAATCACCTTCACAGCTGCCCACGCACTCACCACGACAGTCGAACTCCGGCGCGGTGATGTTGTCGCACTGCGCCATGCAGTCGCCTTGGCAGCTCCCGGTACACTCGACTTCGGCAGAGAGACCGCACTCGCCGTCGCACTGCACTTGGAGATTGCCGGCGCACTGTGCTTCGAAGCTGACCGGCGTGCATTGGGCCTCGCACTCGACGCCCGTCTTCAGCTCGCATTCGGCTTCGGCTTCGACGTGGATGTTGCCGCAAGCGCCGATACCGGCGTGGGCATCGCTCGACCACGCGAACGGGGCGAGCAGGGCAGCGAACGGAACCAGGGTGAGGAGCGTACGATGCATGGCAGTTTCAATCCGTGTTGGGGTGCAGGAGCCGACCCGGGCCCCGCACGCGGGTGCACTTGGTCGGCTCAGACGAGCATAGCCGCGACTCGATGCAAACGCGGGGGCGACGGAGGTGCAGAGTGGGCCGCAGCACGCTTTCGCGCGCGCGACCGGCTCGAAGCGTGGTGGGTTTTGCTAGGGTGTGGCCGTCCCCGGAGCTCACTTCATGACGATCCCTCAGCTCTTCGCCGCGATGCCGACACGCTACCGCGCGGGCAAGATCGACCGCCCGACCAGCTACTACTTCTCGATCGGCGACCACAAGTACACCGTCAAGCTCGACAAGGATTCCTGCAAGGTCGAAGACGGCAAGACGATCGAGAACGCGGACTGCGTGCTCAAGACCACACCCGAGCTCTTCGAGAAGATGGTGCTGCACGGCAAGATGCCCGGCCCGATCGACATCGCACGCGGCAAGGTCAAGACCAATGACGTGGGTGCGCTGACCAAGTTGCGCGACTTGTTCGACTTCAAGGGCCTGTGACGAAGATCGCTCGCACCGCGGCCACCGGTGGCGAGCTCGACCCTGCGTTCGTCGCATGGTCGAGCTCGTATCGCAGCGACCGTCGCATGCTCGCGCACGACTGTCGCGGCAGCATCGCGCATGTCGAAGGGCTCGCGCGCGCGGGGCTGGTCTCGGCCGACGAAGCGCGCACGCTCATCGATGCGTTGTCGTCGTTGCCCGAGCGTGTCGCGAGCGGTGAGGTCGTGCTGCCCGACGACGAAGAAGACGTGCATATGGCGA
>DASZPU010000812.1:0-4915 GCA_035550195.1 Nannocystaceae bacterium | reverse complement strand
CAACCGGCGACCGCGGACGCGTACTTCGCCTCGATCGCCGAGCGGCGGATCTTCAGCGAAGGCGTCAGCATGCCGTTTTCCACCGCCCACGGATCGCGCACCAGCACCAGCTTCGCGAGCCGCTCGTGTTGATCGAGGCCGTGGTTGATGCCTTCGACGTGCGCACGCAGCGAGGCCTTGAGCTCGGCGCGCTTGGTGTCGTCGTCGGCGAGCTTGCGCGCTTGCTCCGACAGCACCGCGATCGCGAAGGGCTGCGGGCGATCGCTGCCGGTCACGCACACCGCCTCGATCGCTTCGTTCAAGAGGATCTGGTTCTCGATCGGTGCGGGTGCGACGTACTTGCCCTTGCTGGTCTTGAACAGCTCTTTCACGCGCCCGGTGATCTTGAGTCGCCCGGTCTCGTCGATGGACCCGAGATCGCCGGTGTGCACGAAGCCTTCGTCGTCGAGGACTTCCTTCGTGAGCGCGTCGTCCTTGTAGTAGCCCATCATGTTGCCGGGGCTCTTCACCAGGATCTCGCCGTCGGCCGAGAGCCGCTGCTCGACGCCGGGCTGCGGGCGACCGACGTAGCCGACGCGCACCTCGCCGGGTCGCGACATGTGCGAGTACGACGAGTTCTCGGTCATGCCGTAGCCCTCGAGCAGCTCGAGCCCGAGCGCGCGGTACCACGCGATGAGCTCCGCGGGGATCGGTGCGGAGCCCGAGCCGGCGAAGCGCACTTCGGGCAGACCAAGGCCTTCGAGCACCTTCTTGCGCACGATGCCGCGCACGATCGGGATCTTGAGCAGCCGCGCGAGCTTCTTCGCCGGCATCTTCGCGAGCACGCCGGCTTGGAAGCGCTGCCACAGCCGCGGAACGCTGACGAACAGCGTGGGGCGTGCGCGCTTGAGATCCTCGACGAACGAATCGAGGCTCTCCGCGAAGTAGACGTGGAAGCCGAGCAGCATCGCGTTCATCTCGACGAGCGTGCGTTCGAGCGAGTGCGCGAGCGGGAGATACGAGAGCATGCGATCGTCGGGACGCATGCCGAGCTCGTCGATGTAGCCCTGCGCGCTGCACAGCGACGCGAAGCTGTGCATCACGCCCTTCGGTGTGCCGGTGGTGCCCGACGTATAGATGATGGTGGCGAGCTGCTCGGGCGTGCGCTTGCTCGGATCCTTCAGCGGCTCGTGCTTCGCGATGAGCTCGCTCCACTGCGGGATGTCGAGCTTCGGCGCGAGCGGCAACGCGATGCGCGGCAGCTCCGCGGGCACACCCGGCGCCATCGCGTCCCAACCGTCGAGCTTGCCGACGAAGACGAGCTTCACGTCGCCGTGCTCGAGGATCTGTCGGATCGTCTCGGCCGTGAGCACCGGATAGAGCGGTACCGACACGTGACCGGCCATCCAGATCGCGAGGTCGGCGAGGAACCACCACGCGTTGTTCTTCGCGAAGATCGCGACATGGCTGCCAGGGGGAAGATCACGCGAGCGCAAGTGCGCGGCCATGCGGCGCGCCTCGTCCATCGCGGCCGCGAAGCTGAGCTCGCGCAGCGCACCGCCGGGCATGGGTTGCGTGAGCCAGATGCGATCCGGTGTCTCGCGCTCGTGTTGGTAGACGCGGTCGAGCTGGGTGAACGATGCGCCCATGATGGCGTCACGTTCGCACACAACGAGGCCGATGAATCGTTCGGCGGGCTGGCGCGTATTGCTCCGAGACCAGACGATGACGATCGGGCGCTTGACGCCCGCGGTGCGCTGCCCTTATGTTGCCGAACCGACGACGAGCTTCCCTGCTCAGGAGATGAACCCCGCGTGAGAGAGACCGACGACATGTCCAGCTTCGAACCGAACGGTCGCAGACACGACCGGGGTTCGCGGACGTAGCGTCACTTCCTCGCCTTCGGGTGCGGGCGTGGCGACACGTCCGCGAGCGCGAACTTCGGGTCAGACGAGCTCCTCGCGATCTTCTCGGGAGGAGCAGGGCCGCGCCAAGCTTGGCGACCTCTCGGATGGGAGCGGTCGAGCGCGGGCCCCGGTGCTCCGTGACCATCGATGGAGCACCTTTGGGATCGATCGCATGGTGCGATCGATGACCCCTCCAGGCCGTCGACGAACGGATCGGACGTGGACCCTCTGGGCCGCCCTGCTCGGGCGCCCCCGGTCGGGTCCCGAAAGGATCCACCCGCTGTTCGTGTGAACTTCCGCGAAGCGGCGAATCCACGCGATGGAGCACGCGGCGCTTGGGCGAAAGCCTGCCGCGCTCCCCCTGCGCGGCCGCCGACGACGCGGAAGATCGACTCGGTCGTGCCTTCGACCACTTCGTTGTCGATCTTTGCGAAACTTCCGCCGCGCCGTGCGACTGCTCGAGCTCTGGGAACGACTCGAGGCGGGTGAACGCAGCATCGAGATGCTGCCACCGCTGCGTCGCCTCGCGACGCTGAGCATGGCCGAGCGCGGACCGTGGCTGTCGGCTGCGATCGCGCTCGCGAAGGCGGAGGCACCCGAGCTGCGCGCCGCTGCGATCGCGCTCTTCGACGGCACCACCGCGGTGCCGGGTCTGCGTCACGTCGTCGATGCGCTCGACGACGACGACGAGATGGTGCGCGCAGCAGCGATCGCTGCGCTGGCGTCGGCTTGCGTCGCCGCACCTGCACGATGGGCCCATGCGATCTTCCACGCACGCGTCGAGGTGCGGCGAGCCGCGGTGCCGCTGACGCCCGAGCCTGCGCGTTGGATGCTCGCGTGGGCGCGCGCGGATCCGCAGCTCGCCGAGCTCGTGCAGGGCGCACCGTGGCCGGCCGACGCGCTGCCGCTGCTGTGCGATCTGTGGCGACTGCGGGCCGTGGCCGCGAACGATGCGGCGGCCGCGTTGACGGCCGTGACCGTCGAGCAGCTGCGCGCCCATCTCACGCTCGCGAATCGACGCGACGTCGGCGAGGTCGCGCGCTTCCTCGTTGCGGCGGAGAAGAGCGCGACGCCGCCGAAGATCGTGAGCGACGATGCGCTCGATCCGTTGCTCGAGATCCTCGTCGCGGCCGGCGACGCCGGGCGAGCCGCGTGGGGCGGGTTGCGCGATGCGATCGTGGATCCCGCGACGCCCGAGCTGCGTCCGCGCGCGACGCTCTCGGCATGCGCGGTCGCAGGCCGCATGGGTTGGTGCGAGCCGCTCGCCCAGCTCGCGTTGATCGGTCATGCGCAATTTCTCGCGTTCCCGTTCGTGCCTGCGGCGATGCGGCGCGCAGCGACGCAGGTGATCTGGGCGCGTCGCGACGCACTCGCGAGCCTGCCGCGCGCGCTCGTGACCGCGTTGCTCGCGAGCGAGCTCGTGCGCGACGAGGCAGGCGCGATCGATCTCGTCGCCGCAGCACCGGTCGTCGCGCTGCTGGAATCGCAGCGCCTCGAGCTGCTGGTCGAAGCGTTCGGCGAAGCGGCGCTGCACGAGCGCGTGCACACTCAGCCGGGCGCATGGGATGCGGTGTGTCGCCTGCCGCTCGAGCCCGATCATCTGCTGTGGCTCGAGCAGCTCGCGCACGCAGATGCCGAGCTGCACGCGCGCGCGTCGGCGATCGCGGTGAAGCGCTGGATCGGCGGCGACCCGGAGCACGTCGCGGCCGCCACGATCGCGCTCGAGGCCGCACCGATCGCGACGTCGGTGGTGTTGTTGCGCGACGACGGCGAGGAGCTGTCGAGTCACGAAACGACCGCCGCGCTGGTGCGCGTGATGCTCGCTGCGGTCGCGGTCGCCGATCTGCCCCTGGTGCTGGCTGCGGCCGCCGCGGGCCCGCACGATCGCGCGCTGCCCCGCGCCGTGCTCGCGAGCCTGCTCGCGAACAACAGTGCGGACGTCGTCGATCACCTGGTGTCGAACGCGAGCGCCGAGACGCGCACGCAGACGCTCGCGTGGATCCGCGACGTGCTCGTGCCCGACCCCGCGTTGCTCGAGGCGCTCGCGCAGCGTTGGCATACGCGCGACGATGCCGAGCTGCGCGCATTCGCGGCCCGCATCCTGCGTCCGTCTGCGCCCGCACCCGCGCCGCGTTCGGTCGTGTCCGCGATCCAGCGCCTGCCGTCCGCCGTCGCCGAACGCATCGCGTCGTGCGACGAGGCCGAGCTCGCCGATGCGGTCGCGCCCGCGATGTCGGCTCCGTGCTTCGGCCTCACCGACGCGCTCGCACGACGCGCGCGGCCGCCCGCGCCGAACCTCGCGGTGTGTGCCGCACTGCTCGCGTGCGTCGACGGGCTCGCACCGGTCGCGCGCGAGCTCGCACGCTTCGGCGCCGACGATGCGGCGTTCGACGAGGCGATGCTGCACGCGGCGCTCGCACTGTGGAAGAACGCGGAGGCCGTGCCGCCGCTCGTGGACGCGACGCTCATCGCGTTCGACCGCAGCGCGCTGGGCTTCGCGGTGTGGCTCGATGCGGAAGAGGGCGGCCACTTCGGTGCGCTGCGCTTCTTGCTGGGGCTGCCGTCGGGCTGGACGCGGCGCATCACCTGGCATGCGGTCTCGCAGGTGCTGTCGGGCTGGACGTGGTGCGGCGAGCATCGTCGCGTCGCGCGCGGTCTCACCGAAGAGACGCTGCCGATGTTGATCGGCATGCTCGACACCGAGCTCGGCGAGTCGGCGGCGCGCATCATCGTCGCGCTCTTTCGCGGGCATCTCGTCGACTCGGAGCTCGCGCGCATGCGCCCTCGCGTGCTCGCGCTCGCGCCTGCATGCACGCGCGAGACGCTGCACGTCTTGTCGGGCTGGTTGCCGCTCGCGGGCATCACCCCGCGCGGCGCCCCATCGCGACGGGTGCGCGCCGCGTTGCCGGCCGACGAACGCAGCGAGACGCGGGCGAGCCGCGACATCGGCCACCTCGCGCAGCTGTGTCGGATCGCGGGCGAGGCCACGGTGCGCGAAGCCGTCGCGCGTTTGATCGAGCTGGGCGTGG
>DASZPU010000811.1:0-5133 GCA_035550195.1 Nannocystaceae bacterium | reverse complement strand
TCGGCGGTCACCGGTCCGCAGCCGTTCGAGCCCGCGACCGCGAAGCGCCGCTTCTTGCTCGGCACGCCGGACTACGCCGAGCTGGTGATGCTGCCGTCGCTCACCCGCACGATCGCTCAGGTCGCACCGGGGATCGATCTGTGGCTGCGTCCGATCGACGACGCGCTGCCCGATGCGCTCGCGCGTGGCGAGGTGGACGCGGCGATCAGCGTCGTGCGACCGGAGTACGAGCGCCCGGGCTTGCGCTCGCGCGCGCTGTTCGACGAGCGCTTCGTCTGCATCGTACGCAAGGGGCACCCGGTGCTCGCGAAGCGCTGGACCATCGAACGCTTCGCCGCGCTCGACCACGCGCTCATCGCTCCGGTGGGCAAGCCCGGTGGTGCCGTCGACAACGCGCTCGCCGAGCGCGGCCTCTCGCGCCGCGTCGCGCTGCTCATCCCGCACTTCCTGGTCGCGCCCTTCATCGTGGCCCAGACCGACCTCGTGCTGACGCTGCCGGAACGCATCGCGCTGCGCTTCGCGGATCAGCTCGGGCTCGCGATGCTGCCACCGCCGCTGCCGGTCCCGGGCTTCTCGATGATGCTGCTCTGGCACGAGCGCACCCAGAACGAGCCCGCGCACGCGTGGCTGCGCGAGCACGTGTTCGCGGTGGCGCGCGCGCTCGGCCCGCGCGCTACGGCTGGTTCGCCTCGATCCGCGTCTCGCCCAGGTCGGCGAGGATCACGTCGGTCGCCTTCTCGCTGACCATGTAGATCGGCATCACGATGAAGAAGCCGGGGATCTCGGGGAACACCGAGGCATCGACGACGCGCAGGCCGGACACGCCGCGCACGTTGAAGCGGCTGTCGAGCACGGCCATGTCGTCGGTGTCGGCACCGATCTTCGCGGAGCACGACGCGTGGTGGCCCCACGCCTCGTCCTTCACCCACGTCGAGATCTCGTCCGAGGTCTGCACCTCGGGACCGGGCCACACCTCGTCGTAGCGCCCGAGGAACGGCGCGCCGAGCAGCGTGCGCGCCTTCTTGCCGATGTCGCGCACGAAGCCGACGCCCTTCACCATCGCGTCGAGGTCGTGCGTGTCGGCGCCGCCCTTCGTGCCGCGATCGAAGTAGTGGAAGTCGATGAGCGGACGATCGAACGGGTTGTCCGAGCGCAGCTTCACCGTGCCCGCACGGTTCTTGGTGTGGCCCTTCAGGATCAGCCAGGTGAAGAGGCTGCGGTCCTGCAGTGCTGCGGTGGAGTAGCCGGGCTCGTAGCCCGCGAACTTGCCGGGCACGCCGAAGATGAAGAGATCGGGGTCGGGCAGGTCGCGCGACGATCGCTTCACGATGGTGACCGCGCCGCCGTTGCTGCGATACGGACCCTCGCCGTTCTCCCACTCTTCGAGGCACTCGTCGGTGTTGGGATCCTGCGTGAGCGAGCAGTCCTTCAAGATCGAGAAGTCGCCGCGCGTCTTGCTGACGATGCCGACCTCGTAGCGATCCTGCAGGTTCTCGCCGACGCCGGGGCGATCGGCACGCACCTGGATGCCCATGCTGTCGAGCTCGGCCTTCGGGCCGATGCCGGACAGCTTGAGGATCTGCGGAGTGTTGAACGCACCCGCAGCGACGATCACCTCGCGGCCCGCGAGCACGCGCTGCTTGGTGAGGCCGTCGCCGCCCTTGCCGGCGGGATCGGCCTTGTAGAGATGATCGCCCGCCACGAAGTCGACACCGACGACGCGCGGCTGACCGTTGTCGTCGAGCTCGTCCGCGTAGACGAGGTTGGTGACGAACGCACCGGTCTGGATGGTGAGCGGGAAGCCCTCCGCTTCGGTCTGACGCAGGTACTCGCGCACCGCGTGCCGCTTGCCGTCCTTCATCGCGAGCGGGAACGAGTACACGCCCTCTTCGGGGCCTTCCTCGTTGATGTCCTTCTTCAACAGGCTGACGAGCCCGGAGATGTTGTTGACCAGATCTTTGAAGACGTTCTGCCCGGTCGAGCTGCCGAACGCGAACACGCCGGCCATCACCACGCGCTGCAGCTTGAAGTCGAACAGCGCGAGGTTGGTGTCGGCGTGCTCGTTGCCCAACCATCGCAGCACGCGATCGGCATACGGACGCATGCGGTCGGCGCTCCACGACGCATCGCCGGTGACCTCGGCGATGTTGTTCCAGTCGCTGTCGTGCGGGATGATGGTGATGAGCGCGTTGTGGGCCGTGCAACCGCCCAGCGTGCCTGCGCGCGGATAGAGGATGCCGACCGGATTGCCGGCCTGATCGAGCACCATCTTGCTGTCGCGGTTCGCCTGCGCGTCGTCGCCGTAGTGATCGACGAAGTAGTCCCAACGCATCTCCGGATCTTCGGTGGAGAAGCCGTGGTACGCGGGTACTTGGTAGTTGGTGTTGCCGCCCTGATCGGAGCCGGCCTCGAGCAACAGCACCTTGTGGTTGTTGCGCGCGAGGTTGGCTGCGAGCGGCCCGCCGCCGGCACCCGAGCCGATGATGATGAACTCGAAGTCCTCGGCCCCGTTGACGTCGTCGCACTTGCCGTCGACGCACACCGTGTTGCGTCCGCCGTCGCCGTCGTCGCCGCTGTCGCACGATGCGAACGCGACCGACGCGAGCAGTGTGCCGAGTAGACCGATGGAGCGGTGATTCGTGATGGTCATGTCAGCCTCCCGCTCCCGCTTCGCAAGCCGTGACGAGCTCGGCGTCCTGCGTCGCGCAGGGGTATTCGCCGTCCGCAGCCGCCCATGCGCCGAACGACTCGCAATCGGCGAGCGCACCGACGCACGCGAACACTTCGCTCTGCGCGTCGGCACAGCCCGAGCCCAGCTCGGCCGCGGCCGTGAGCGCGTCGGCACAGCTGGTCGCGCACGCATCCGCGGCGCCGTCTTGGCACATGCCCGCGAGCGCACAGAACGCGTCGCACACCGACGGCGGTGCCGACTCGGCGCACGCGACTGCGACGGCCTCGTCTTCGGCGGAGCAGGGGTAGCCTTCTTCGCCGGCCTGGTAGGCGGCCGCGCCTTCGCAATCGAGCGCGGCGATGCACTGCAACGCCGCGTCGTAGCTCGCGGCGCAGTCGCTCGAGTGCTCGCTCGCCGCATCGCGCTCGCCGGAGCACTGCAGCAAGCAGTCGTCTTCGGCGACGCCGAGGCAGCTCGACAACACCGCACAGCTCGCATCGCACACCTGCGGCGGCACGACGCCGAGGTCGGCACGCGGTGGCGGGAGATCGAGCTTGCCGAGCGGCCCGCCCTCGTCCATGCCGTCGATGTCGTCGCACTTCGCCCCGACACAGTTGGGCCCGTCGTCGCCGCTGCTCGACCCGCCGTGGCAGCCCACGACGACGAGCGCGATCGTCAGCAATCGCTTCATCATGATCATTGCTTCCGTTCCCATCCGATGACGCGTGCGAGCGACTCGCTCACGCGTTGGAGATCAGTGGTGGCGTCGCCACACATCGCGCGGAGGATCAGGCCGCACATCGTGAGCAACACGTGGTCGCGCGCGCCGGCGTCGCCCAGCTCGAGGATCTCGCCGATCGCACGCGCGTAGCGTTCGCGCAGCGATGCGAGCGTGCGTGTCCACGCGGCGACTTGATCCTCGTCGTCGAGCTGGCTCGAGTACTCGACGAGCACGCGGTAGTGCATGACGAACTCGCCCATGCGCTTCTGCATGAAGTGCAGCAGCAGCGCGAGCCGTTCGCGGGGATCGGTCGAAGCCGCGATCAACAATCGCGTGCCGGCCTCGACGTCGGTTTCCACCGTGATGCGGGCCACCGCTTCGAACAGCGCGGCCTTGCTCGGGAAGTAGTGATAGACGACGCCGGTGGAGACGCCGAGCTCGGCCGCGATCGAGCGCATGTTGAGCGCCGCGTAGCCGCTCTTCGCGAACAGGCGCGCGCATGCGAGCGCGAGCTGCTGTCGGCGGTCGTCGTGGTCGAGTGCCTTCGCCATCGGCGCCGCAGTACATAACGAACGTTCGATATGTATGTCGAGGGGAGATGTGCGGAATCGCGAAAACGCCGTTGGGAGGGGTGTTCGGGGACTTTCGGGGGACTGGGTCCACCGCACGCGGCTCGGGATGCGCATCGCGCTCACTCGCGCCGGAGCCCGGACCGTGGGAAGACGGGCGCTGGTGGAGGGCGAGTGCCCGAACGAGGAGCTGCTCGCGGCCTATCTCGACGGCGAGCTCGAGCCGCTCGCCACGGATGAAGTGCGTGCGCACGTCGAGGCCTGTGCGACGTGCCTTGGACTGCTCGCCGAGGTCGTCGACGATCCCGAAGCCGCGCAGTCCGAGCACGAGGGCTTCGATCGCTACGTGCTCGGGCGTCGGCTCGGTGCCGGTGCGATGGGCATCGTGCACGAGGCCTTCGATCCCGAGCTGAAGCGCAAGGTCGCGATCAAGCTCGTGCGCGCGTCGGCGGGCCCCGATCGCGCGGCCGAGCACGCACGCATGTTGCGTGAGGCGCAGGCGATGGCTCGGCTCGCGCACCCGAACCTCGTACCGGTGCTCGCGGTCGGCACGCGCGACGAGGATCTCTACCTCGTGATGGAGTTGATCGAGGGCCCGTCGCTGCGTGCGTGGCTGACCTCGTCGGCGCACGATTGGCGCGAAGTGTTGCGTGCATACGTCGCGGCCGGGCGTGGGCTCGCGGCCGCCCACGCCGCGGGCGTCGTGCACCGCGACTTCAAGCCCGACAACGTGCTGGTGAGCGCGCAGGGTGACGACATCGCGGCGCGCGTACGCGTGATCGACTTCGGGCTCGCGCGATTCGTGGGTGCGGTCGAGCCCGCGATCGCGACGATCCCTTCGGGCAGCGAGCAGCTCGAGCGCACCGCGGCCGGCGTGTTGCTCGGCACGCCGGCATACATGGCGCCCGAGCAACGCGTCGACGCGGCCGTCGATGCGCGCGCGGATCAGTTCGCGCTCGCGGTCGCGCTGTGGGAGGGCTTGTTCGGCGAGCGGCCGTTCAGCGGACGCACGCACTCTGCCCTGCAGGAGGCGATCGAGAGCGGCAAGCTGCAGCGTCCCGCGGCGCGTCGCGGTGTGCCGACCCGCGTCGTGCGGGCACTCGAGCGCGCGCTCGCGGCCAAGCCCGAGCTGCGCTTCGCCGACATGACCGCGTTCGTCGATGCGCTCGAGC
>DASZPU010000810.1:0-16083 GCA_035550195.1 Nannocystaceae bacterium | reverse complement strand
CTTCGCGCCGCGCGATCGACCCGACGAGACGGTCGGCGAGCTGTGGGCGATCGTCTTCGACGGCGGACGTGTGCGCGCGAGCAAGCAGGTGGTGCCGATCGATCGCTGCAGCTTCGCGCACGCAGGGCTGGCGGTGAGCGTCGGCGACGCGAAGCTCGACGACGGCGCGCTCGCGGGCGGCACCGATCGCATCTCGTGGTCGCTCACCTATCGCGGCGACGACCCGCCGCTGCTGCTCTTGCGCGAGGGCATGTACGACGGCGGCTTCCCGAAGGCGAAGAGCGTGATCCCGGCGCCGCTCGTGCGCTTCTCCGGATCGATCGTCGTCGACGGCGAGCGCATCGTCGTCGACGACTGGCTGGGCAGCCAGAACCACAACTGGGGCGCGCGGCACACCGATCGCTATGCGTGGGCGCAGGTCGCCGGCTTCGATGGCCGCGACGACGCGATGCTCGAGTGCATCACCGCGAAGCTGAAGCTCGGTCCGCTGTGGACACCGTGGCTCACCATCGCGGTGCTGCGCGTCGGCGATCGCACGCACGCGTTCAACTCGTTGGCGCGCGCGCCCTTCTGCAACGCGCGCATCGAAGGCCTGCGCTCGTCGTTCACCGCGAGTAACGGCAGCGCGCGCCTGCACGTCGAGGTGGAAGCCCCGCGCGAAGCCTTCGTGGGCCTGCGCTACGCCAACCCACCGGGCGGCGCGAAGATCTGTCTCAACACGAAGATCGCCCGGGCGCGCGTGCAGCTCGACGACCTCGTGCTCGAGACCTCGAACCGCGCCGCGCTCGAGCTGCTGTCCGAAGACGACCAGGGCATCCCGGTCGTCGTCTAGCTGGTCGGCGCGACGCGATCGCCTTCGGCGGCGAACGAGAACTCGCGCTCGAGCAAGAGCGTGCTGTCGACCGATCGCTGCACGCTCACCTTCAACGTGCCCGACTCGGTGCCTTCGAGCAGGCGGAAGCTCGCGCGATGGTTGATCGGAATGCGCGGCGCGACGAAGCCCGACCACTCGGGCTCGCCCTTCACGAGCACGAAGCCGTCGACGGTGATGTCGACGACGAGCTTGTCCATCTCTTCGATGCCGATCGCTCGGAGGTCGACGACGAGCTCGACCTCGCGCTCGGGCGCAGGGCGATAGCCGATCTTCACCTCGACCTTCTTGGTGTCCTCGACGATCTCTTCGGTCGCGATGCCGATCGGCGGAACGGTGGCGGGGGCGTCCTTGCGGCAGCCCGCGACGAGAGCCGCGAGCACGATGCCGAGCGCGATGCGATGCATGCCGCGAGAGTACGGCGCCGTTGCGGCGCTCGCTACTGTGGCGGCGGAGGCAACAGACCAATTGCGTAGCGCAGCAGCATCGCCGGCTTGCTGACCCACACACGCACGAGGTCGGCGATGACCGGCGAGCTGCGTACGCCCGCGATGCCGACCTTGCCCTGCAGGTTCTCCGCACGCGCGACCTGGGCGATGCCGCCTCCGAGATCGTCGGCGATCACCAGCGCGACGCGGCGCGAGCTCTGCCGCACCCAGTGCACGAACGTCGCGGTGTCGGGGCCGCGCCCGTGGCCGCTCTGCTGTGCGTAGGCCTCCGCGGAGATCTCGTGCGCGCGCCGTTTCTTGCGCGGCAACGCGCGACCGATCGTGCGCGCGTACTCGTCGAGCACGTCGGCCGTGGCGACGCGATCGCCGAAGCCGGGCATGTGCGCGCGCGCGGATGCGGCGAGCAGGATGTCGAGCTCGCGCGGCGTGAACAGATCGACCGCGAACACGCCGCGCGCGAGGTTCACCACCGCCTGCGCGATCACGAAGGTCTGCTGCGACACCGGCAGCTCGGTGATCCACAGCGGCACGAGCAGCGACGGCTTGCCGGTGTTCTCTACGAACGCACCGCGATCGCGGATGTTGTGCCCGTAGACGTCGTACTCCTCGACGCCGAACAGCGACACGATGCGATCGACCAGCGCGCGCAACGGATGATCCGGGCGCTGCGGCAGGCGATCGCGGCTCGACACGCCCCAGCGCGCGAGATCCGGGGGACGGATCTTCGCGAGCCCTTCGAGGCTCACCGCGAGCAGCGTGGCCGCGGGCGCCTGTTGATCGCGCGCGACGTGCAGATCGGCCGTGACGTCACCGGCGAGCGCACCGGGACGGATCACGTCGGTGCGCGGCTGCCACGTGCGGATGTCCTCGCGCTCGGTCGGGCTCGCGACCTCGAACACACCGAGCGCCGCGTTCGCGAGCGCGCGTGCGCGCGATTGCCCGAGCTCGTCGAACGTCTGCGCGAGGCTGCGCCACGTCTCGATGCGCACGACGTCGTCCATCAGCACGAGCTGCTGCTGCTCGACCGCTTCGACGTAGCGATGCGCCTGGCGCAGGTAGTGCGCGAGCTCGAAGCGCAGGCTCGCATCGTCGCCGCACGCACGCAGGCCTTCGATCAAGGTCGTGCGCGCGCCGTCGGGATCGCCGAGCCGGTCGTGCAGCGTGCGCGCGAGCTCGAGGTAGATCTGCGCGCGCGGCTCGTCGCGCACGAGATGGCTGCGCAGCGCTTCGACGTAGCGCTCCCAGTGCTCGGGCTGCGTCGCGATCGCGTGCAGCTCGCTGCTCGCGGTGCCGCCCGGACCCTCGATCGTGATCGCGTCGGTGAGCGCGTCGATCGCTTCGGGGATCCGCTTCACGCCGGTGTACGCGTGCGCGAGCGCGATGTCGGCCGCGACCGCAGCATCTTCGCCGCGGGCTTGCTCGCGCAACCGCGCGGCGCTGTCGACCGCCGAGCTGAACAAGCCGGTCTCGAGCTGCAACGCGACCCCGCGCTCGAGCACGCGGCGATCGTCGGGTCGCTTCTGCAGCGCGATCTCGTAGTGACGGAACGCTTCGGGTGGGTTGCCCTTCTCCTCGAGCGCGCTCGCGAGCAACAGATGCGCTTCGGCGAGCGCGTCGTCTTGGGCGACCTCGACCGCGCGCTTCAGCAACGCGATCGCTTCGTCGATGCGGCGGTCGGAGAGGTGCAGCGCCGCGAGCTCGAGCAACGCGGGCGCGTCCTTCGGCTGCGCCTTGAGCAGCCGTTCGAGCGCGGCCACGGCCGCACCGAGGTTGGAGAGCTCGCGCGCGTAGAGCCGCGCGACCTCGAGGCCGAGCGCGGCCTGGCGCGGCGGTTCGTGGGCCTCTGCAGCCGCACGCATCAGACGCTCGACCAGCTTGGCATGGCGCCCTTGCGCGCGCATGAGCGAGGAGATCCGCGACGCGGCCTCGACGTGATCGGGCCACTGCTGCAGCGCGCGATCGAAGGCCTGGATCGCCGCCTCGCGATCGCCGAGTCGATCGGCGCGCACCGTGCCCGCACGCACCCACGCGTCCGCGATCTCGCGCGCACCCTTGGCGATCGCGGCCTCGCGCTCGGCGACCTCCACCAACGCTTCGGCGTCACCGATCACCTCGGCGAGTCGCGCCATGCCGCGCAGCGCAGCGAGGTTCTCGGGATCGAGCGCGAGCGCCTCGCGATACACGTCGAGCGCCTGCGGCCCACCCGAGGCTTCGAGCGCCTCGGCGCGCCGGGTGAGGAACGCGGCCTTGAGCGGCGGATCGATCACCGCGGCCGCGAGCCGGGCATCGACGCTCGCGATCACGCGCGGATCTCCGCTGGCCAGCGCCTCGCGCTCGAGACCCGCGAGCGCACCGCGATCGCCGGGTCGCGCCGCGAGCACGCCCGACCACGCCTCGACGCGATCGGCCTCTTCACCGAGCTCGCCGAGCTCGAGCACGCGCACGCGCTCGCGCAGCGCCATCGCACGTGCACCGGGATCGACGAAGCTCTGGGCCTGCCGCAGCAGCAGCTCGGCGAGCGCTGCATGATCGCCCGCGGTGCGCAGCAAGTGCTCGAGCGCCATCAGGGCGCCGGCGTGCTTCGCATCGCGATCGAGCACGTGCTCGAAGAGCGTGCGCGCACGGGCGAAATCCTTGACGTGATCGCGGGCCGCCTCGCCCGCACGATAGAGCGCCGCGATCGCGAGCCGTGGATCCGCGAGCGTCGTCGCGTCGTGCTCGAGCTCGTCGACGAGCTGCTGCCAGTGTCCGAGCTCCGCACGCATGCGTGCGAGCGCGTCCGCGGCGGGGCGATAGTTGGGGCGCAGCTCGAGCGCCTGCGCGTAGCAGCGCTCGGCCTGCGCACGATCGTCGAGGTGATCCTCGTAGAGCTGCCCGAGCTGGAAGCACGCGAGCGCGCGCGTGCCGGGGTCGCGATAGTTGTCGCGCTCGAGCTCGGCGAGCGCCGCGAGCTCCTTCCACTGTCCGCGTTGGCGCAGGATCCTCGCGAGCGTCTGCATCGACGGCCCGTGCTGCGGCTCGAGGTCGAGCGCGCGCCGTAGCACCGTGATCGCACGCTCGGTGTCGCCGAGCTGTCGCGAGTACAGCTCGCCGAGCTTGTGCAGGATCAGCACGGTCTGCGCGTGCTCGCTGCTGGCCTTGAGCTCGCGCTCGAAGATGTCGGCGAGATCGGCCCACCGCCCTTCGGCGTGGAACATGCGGCCCAGCGTCGCGAGCGTGGCGGCGTGATGCGGATCGAGCGCGAGCACGCTGCGCAGCCGCGTGAGCGCCTCGTCGCGCCGGTCGAGTCGCTCGTCGAGGATCTCGCCGATGCGATGCAGCAGATCGGCCATCTGCGCGTTGTCCTTGATCGTCTGCACCTCGAGCTCGAGCGCCTCGATGAGCGGACGCCAACGACTCGACGCCGCCGCGACGCGCTGCAGCGCATGGATCGCGCCCAGATGCTTGGGCGAGACCTTCAAGATGCGGCGATACGCGTGCTCGGCCTGCTCGGGATCCGCGAGCGGACCGCGGTACAGATCACCGATCGCGAACAGGTACTCGACCTTGCGCTCCGGATCGGCGCGCTCGAGGTGGCGCTCGTAGAGCTCGACGAGCTCGTGGTGACGCTCGCCCTTCGAGTGCAGGTGCACCAGCGCCTCGAACGAGGGCAACAGATCCGGTGCGAGCGCGAGCGCGTGCTCGTGCTCGTGCGCAGCATCTTCGGTGCGACCGATCCGCTCGAGGATCTCGGCCGCGCGCGCATGGGCGACCGCGCGGCGCCGCGGCTCGCGGATCGCCGCGGCCTCGGCCTGGTGCATCGCGATGAGCGAGTCCCAGCGACCCGCCGCGGTGTAGAGCGGAGCGACGGCGCGCAGCGTGGGCACGTGCGCCGGATCGATCGCGAGCACCTCTTCGAATGCTCGCATCGCGCCTTCGCGATCGTCTTGCGCTTCGAGGCAGATCACACCGATGCGATGCAGGTGACCGAGGCGATCGGCGGGATCCTGTGCGGCCTCGGCGAGCTCGGCGAGCGTGCCGGCCAACAGCGCCGACTCGCCGGCGTCCTCGTAGATCCGTGCGAGCCCTTCGAGCACGACCGGATGGGCCGGGCGCGTGCTCGCGGCATGCTCGAGCGCAGCACGGGCGGCTGCACGATCTCCGAGGCGATCGAGCAGCACGATCGCCATGCGATGCAACACCAGCGATCGCGAGGCGTGGTCGGCGACGAGCCCGGCTTCGCGATCGAGCAGGCCCACGAGCTCGCGCCAACGCCCGCGGCGGGCGTAGAGCCGCTCCAATGCCGAGACCGCCCCGGGCGCGTCGGGATCGAGCTCGAAGGCCTGCGCGAACAGCTGCGCGGCCGCGTCGGCATCTTCGCCACCGAGCTCGCGAAGTCGTGCGCGTCGACAGATGTAGACCGCGCGCAGCTTCGCGTCGCCGGTGAGCGCGTTCGCAGCGTCGGCGTAGAGCCGATCGAGCTCCTTCCACTGCGGCGCGCGCACCTCGAGCTGCTCGAGCGCGTGGTAGAGCGAGAGATCCGGATCCGACAGCGCGATCGCGGATGCATAGGCCTCGCGCGCCGCGTCGGGCCGCTTCAGGCGATCCTCGAGCACGCGGCCCTTCGCGAGCAGCAGCGCCGCTTTGCTCGGGCGATCGGCGGTGAGCCGCGCTTCGCGATCGAACAGATCGATCGCACGCTCGTGCTGCGCGCGCGCGACTGCGATGCGGCGCGCACCGACGATCGACGGCAGATGCTCGGGCGAGGCCGCGAGCGCCTGATCGTAGTGCGTGCCCGCGCGCTCGAGCTCGCCGAGCACGGTCTCGCACAAGCGCGCGATCTCGTAGTGCAGGCGTCCGCGACGCGCGACGTCGTCGACGCGATGCAGCTGCTCTTCGTAGGTCGCGACCGCTTGGCGAGCGTCCTCGGCGTAGCCGTCGCGCAGACCGTCGAGCAGACCCGGCAACGCGCTGCCGCTGGTCGCGAGCGTCGGCGTCGGCTCGCTCACCTTCGCGATCATCGTGCCGCCGTGCACCGGCACCGCGATCTTCGGCTGCGACGACGCGCGCGGAGGCGGAGGCGGCAGCGGCTTCGCGCTCGGACGCGGACCGGGCGGCGGCATCGGACGCGCCGGTGCAGGTGCGGGCGCGCGTGCGGCTGCCGGCGGGCTCGCGCTCGCGGGCGGGGTCGCGCTCGCGGGCGGGGTCGCGCCTTCCACGATCGGCGGCGCAGCGCGAACGGGTGCCGGACGATTCGGCGGCGCAGCGGCGGGCGGAGCCGCAGGTCGTTGCGCGGTCGGGGACGGCGGCGATCCGTTTCCGCCGGCCGGCGTCACGATCGGCATGTCCGGCGTCAGCTTCGTCGTCGGTGCACGCAACGCGGACGTCGGCGCACGCACGTCGGGCGGAAGCGAAGCGGCTGCCGGTCGCGCCGGTGGCTCGGGCGTCGCCGCGGGCGCCGGCGCGTCGGCGGTCTCTTTGTTCGCTTCGGCGTTGCGCCGCGCATAGCCCGGAGGCGGCGGCGGCTTGCGTTTCGGTGTCGGCGGGGCGTCGGTAGGCACGGGCGCTCGTCGACCGCCCGCATCGCAGCGAGGCGATCAGCCCATCATAGGCCTGTCATCCGGCCCACGCGAAGCAGTTTCGGCGCGCGATCGAGCAATCGCGTCGAAACGCCCGCACAGCACCCGATCAGTGGGTGAGCGCGTGGAAGACTTGAATCGCGAGCAGGCCGACGAACGCGAACGCGAACAAACCCGGGATCAACCGATCCTCCAGGGTCTTCGGCCCACGCAACGCCCCGCCCGAGATATGCGGCAGCGGTCCGGTGACGGGCCGCCGCGTGGCGATCGCCTTCCCGGAACGACGCATGTCCATCATGACTTGAATCTGTAGCTGGATCTTCGCACGCGCAAATTTTCTTCGAACTCGCGGCGCGTGTGTCCGCTCGTTACGCGTCGTGATCCCTGGTCGGGCTCACGGGCGGTGCAGCGCACAGCGACAACTTTGTCAGGGTGCGCGTCGTAAACGAACGAGCGGATCGCTGCCGCCCGGATCTCCGCGTGCGGACCACTGCGCCCACGACTCGTCCGCGTGCTTACCGAGCGCGGCGACGAGATCGTGGACATCGCTCGGACGGTAGCGGGGCTCGCCGTTTCGCCAGATCGGGCGGAAGCGGGCGGGGAGGCGCAATCCCGCGAGCACGCCATAGTCGTCGGCCCAGCGCGCGATCTCTGTGAGCGCGTCGGCGGAGAGCACGGGGATCCGTCGCTGCACTTCGTCGAGCGCCAACGGCTCGCTCGCGACCGCGAGCGCACGCGCGATCGCGTCGCGACGATCGCGGATCTCTGCGTGGCTGCTGCCGACGAGCGCACCGATCACCGCGACCATCGCTGCGCCGAGCTCGATCGCCAACGCGCCGCCGCTCGCATCGAGACCACCGATCGCGACGACCGGCAGCCGCGACACGCGACACGCATCGGCGAGCCCGCTGAAGCCGACGGTGGGATCGGGGTTCGCCTTCGATCCGGTCGGGCACACCGGACCGAAGCCGACGTAGTCGGGCGCCTGATCGATGGCCGCGCGCAGCTGCGAGAGGTTGTGGCTCGAAAGCCCCACCACGAAGCGTGCACGGCCGATCGCGGCCGCGCGTGCGCGCAACGCCGTGACCTCGCGCGCGCCGTCGTCGTCCTGCCCGAGATGCACGCCGGCCACGCCGTCGATCGGCGCGAGCGCGGCGTCGATGTCGTCGTCGACCACGAGCGGTACGTTCGCGGCGACGCATGCAGGCGCGATGCGCTCGAGCATCGCGATGCGCTCGCGCGTGTCGGCTCGTTTCGCGCGCAGCTGCACGAACGCGGGCGGATGATCGCCGCTCGTGAGCGCGGCGATGGCTTCGCGCAGATCGACGCCACCTGCGTGGGGCACGTCGAGGATCGCGTACAGCCGGCGCGTCATGGCAGCATCATGCACTCTCGGCGCCGGCCACGGGCACGGCCAGGCGCGCGGCCACGCAGCCCGGTGTCGGGAGCAGCGCCGTGCGCTCCTTCCCACCCTGCTACGCTTCGCGCCCGATGCCGCCCCGCCGCCGCGCTCCCGCTCCTGCTGCTCCGGCCGCCGCGTCCGGTGCTCCGCTGTCGCGTCGTCGCGCCGCCGCGCCGACGTCGGTCGACGGCGACGAGTGGGATCCGAAGAACGTGGTGATCCCGCGCCCCGCGATGGAGCGCCCGTTCGAGCTGGTCTCGTCGTTCACGCCCGCGGGCGGTCAACCGTCCGCGATCGCGAAGCTCGTCGCGGGCCTCGAGGCCGGTGAAGCGGCGCAGGTTCTGCTCGGCATCACCGGCAGCGGCAAGACCTTCTCGATCGCGAACGTGATCGCGGCGGTGCAGCGCCCCACCATCATCCTCGCGCACAACAAGACGCTCGCCGCCCAGCTCTACGCCGAGTTCAAGGCGCTCTTCCCCCACAACGCGGTCGAGTACTTCGTCTCGTACTACGACTACTACCAGCCCGAAGCGTACGTGCCGTCGACCGACACGTTCATCGAGAAGGACTCGACGATCAACGAGCAGCTCGATCGCATGCGCCACTCGGCGACGTACTCGCTGCTCAGCCGACGCGACGTGATCATCGTGTCCTCCGTGTCGTGCATCTACGGCATCGGCGCGGCCGAGGCCTATCTCGGCATGGTCGCGCAGGTGAAGGTGGGCGACGAGATCGATCGCGACAAGCTGCTGCGCAAGCTGGTCGAGATGCAGTACGAGCGCAACGACATCGACTTCCACCGCGGCTGCTTCCGCGTGCGCGGCGACGTCGTCGAGGTGTTCCCGGCGTACGAGGACGACACCGCGATCCGCATCGAGTTCTTCGGCGACGAGATCGAGGCGATCCGCGAGATCGATCCGCTGCGCGGCCAGCCCAAGAGCACGCTGCAGCGCGCGAGCATCTTCCCCGCGAGCCACTACGTCACGCCGGCCAGCCAGCTGCGCCGCGCGATCGAAGGCATCAAGGTCGAGCTGCAGCAGCGCCTCGCCGAGCTCAACTCGAAGATGAAGCTGCTCGAGGCCCAGCGGCTCGAGCAGCGCTCGATGTTCGACCTCGAGATGCTGCAGGAGATGGGGCACTGCTCGGGCATCGAGAACTACTCGCGGCACCTCACCGGTCGCAATCCCGGCGAGCCGCCGCCGACCTTGCTCGACTACTTCCCCGACGACTACCTGATGGTGGTCGACGAGTCGCACCAGACGGTGTCGCAGGTCGCGGCGATGTACCGCGGCGATCGCAGCCGCAAGGAGACGCTGGTCGATCACGGCTTCCGGCTGCCGTCGGCGCTCGACAACCGGCCGCTCAAGTTCGAGGAGTGGGAGCAGCGCGTCGCGCAGGCGATCTTCTTGTCCGCGACGCCCGGCGAGTACGAGCTCGAGCGCACGCACGGCGTGGTCGTCGAGCAGATCATCCGCCCCACCGGCTTGCTCGATCCGCCGATCGACGTGCGTCCGATCGCCGGGCAGGTCGACAACCTCTTCGACGAGATCAAGCAGCGCGTCGCGAAGAACGAGCGCGTGCTGGTCACCACGCTGACCAAGCGCATGGCCGAGGATCTCACCGAGTACTTCGCGGATCTCGGCATCAAGGTGAAGTACCTGCACTCCGACGTCGAGACGCTCGAGCGTGTGGAGCTCATCCGCGGGCTCCGCATCGGCGAATTCGACGTTCTGGTGGGCATCAACCTGCTCCGCGAGGGCCTCGACATCCCCGAGGTCAGCCTCGTCGCGATCCTCGACGCCGACAAGGAAGGCTTCCTGCGATCGGCGCGCAGCCTCATCCAGACCATCGGTCGTGCGGCACGCAACGTCGACGGTCGCGTGATCATGTACGCCGATCGCATCACCGACAGCATGCGTCATGCGCTCGACGAGACCGATCGTCGTCGCGCGGTGCAAGCCGAGTACAACGCGAAGCACGGCATCGTGCCGCAGACGACGCGACGCGGCGTCGACAAGCTCGAGAACGAGAAGAAGCAGGCCGAGAAGCGCAGCACCGGTCGCGCACCGAGTGCGGCTGCGGGTGCGAAGCAGCTGCCGGTCGGCATCGCGGAGATCCGCGACATGGATCTGTTGCCCGGCGAGCTCGATGCGCGGCTGGCCGAGCTGCGCCAACAGATGGGCGCGCTCGCCAAGGAGCTGCGCTTCGAGGATGCGGCCGCCGTGCGCGATCGGATCCGCGTGCTCGAAGCGCGCCGACTCGAGTTCGCGGGCTGAACGTCGCGCAAACACGATGCGATCTCGCGCGCGCGCAGATCGGCTTTGCGTTCGGCACGTGCGTGCTTCAACCTCGCTCGGCAGATGGCGGCGCCCCCCAAGCGCTCGGTCTCGGCCGACGACGACGACGCGCTGCGAGTGCCGCGGACGCTGCACGAGCGCACGTACATGAGCGAGCTCGGTCAGCGTCTGCGTGCGCTCCGTGAAGAACGCGGCATGACGCAGCAAGCACTCGCGAAGGCGGCCGGCATCGCGACCGACATGGTGTCGCGACTCGAGAACGGGCACTACACGAGCCCGGGCCTGCGCACGCTCGTGCGCCTCGCCGAAGGCATGGGCGTCGGCGTCGGTGCGCTGTTGCCCGAGCTCGCGACCGCCGCGACTGCACGCGATCCCGATGCAGCCGCGCGCGCGCGTCTACAAGCGTTGCTCGCCCGCGCGAGCACCAGCGACGTCGAGCTCATCGCCGACCTCGCTGCTGCAGTCCTGGCGAACCGCCATTGAGTTTTGGTCGCGCCCTCCGGCGCTCTTCCTTGGCGCGATCGGTCTTGCTCGCTCTCCGCCGTGGCGAAGCCACGTCGGGCTCGAGAACTAAAACCGGCCGACGAGCGAGAAGCCGGCGCCGCCGCGGATCATCGTCGGCGAGGGGAGCAACGCAGTCTTGTTGCCCTTGCCGCGACCACGACGGTTCGCTCGTGCGTTGCGCTTCTCGAGCTTGGCCTTCTCGCGCGCCGCGACCTCGGGCGTCCAGCGCTCCCACTTCTTGTACGCGCCGTAGTAGCCCGCGCCGACGCCGAGCAGGATCGCACCGAGCAGCGTCGCCGCTGCGCCCATCGGGATCAGGAACTTGTCCTGATCCTGGTACTTGCACTGCAGCGGACCGCTGTACTTGCAGTGCTGCGTGATCATGCCGAACGTGATCGTCGCCGCGAGACCTGCACCGAGCGTCGCACCACCGGCGATCATCATGCCGACGCCCTTGCGCGGCTTGCCGGCGATGCGCGGCTCCTCCGGACGATCCGCCATCGGATCGGGCGGCGTGGGCGGAGGCGGCTCGACCGGCTTCTCCGGCGTCTCTTCGGCGGGCGTCTCTTCGGGCGGCGTCTCCTCGGGCGGCGTCTCGCCATCGGGCGGCGTCTCGCCGGGCGGCGTCTCACCGGGCGGCGTCTCGCCGGTCACGGGCGGCGTCTCGCCGGGCGGCGTCTCGCCGGGCGGCGTCTCACCGGTCGCGGGCGGCGTCGCTGCGGGATCGGTCGCGGGCGCAGCCGTCGTCGTGGGCGCCGGCTTCTTCGCAGGCGCTGCGCTCGCAACGTCGAGCGGCGCCGCGACGAGCGCGAAGCAGAGTGCCGAACAGAGTGCAGAACGGAACGCGATGCGACGCATGGAGAACGACCTCGGGTCGACGTTGAGCGCGGCGCATGACGGCGCCGGTCCGCGACCGGTGGCGGAGTATCGTACGCGGCCGCTGCCTCCACAAGGGAGGCTGGGACCAACGCGGCGGATGCCCGCGCCTTGCGTGCAACGGTCCCAAGCCCGCGTACGAAACGGTCCCGGCGCCGTCGCCCCTCGGCTGGGGACAGACCCCCGTGCGCACGCGTGCAGAGGGCCCGCGGACGCGGCGGTGTCGGCGTGACCCCGCTCGCGCGTTAGAGTGGGCGCACCCCGAGGGCTCCGCATCGTGGCCATCCTCGCCCACCTCGACGATCCTCCGCGCCCGCGCACGCGCGGCCTGCTGATCGCGGCGCTCGTCGCTGCGCCGATCGCAGGGTTGTTCCTCTTCTGGCTGATCCCGACGATGGTCGCGGCGATCCTGGGCGGTGCCCGCGATCTCGACAGCCGCCTGCGCGCCGAGGACGGCTACATGCAGGCGCTGTGCGGCAGCGAGGCGATGAATCTGTCGCGCGACGAGTCGCTGTGCGCGTGCGTGCTCGGCACGGAGTACCCGTCGCTCGATTGTCAGGCGCCGTTTCGCCACTGGACGCTCGCGCGGCAGGGCGAAGCGTGCAGCGATCCCGACGTGCACAAGCAGTCGCTCAGCTTCTGCTCGTGTGTCGAAGCGGTCGCGACGAAGGTCGACGCGGCGAAGCCCGAGGCGCGCGACACCGAGGTCGCCGCCTACGAGAACTGCATGGTGCTCTCGGACGCGATCTACCTGCCGACGATCGACGCGCTCGCGTCCGGCGGCTGAGCCTTCCGCCAGCGCATCCGCCACACGCGTACGCCTTGGCGCACGACGTGATCCTCGCGGCGCGAGGTGAGCCCGTAGGGATTGTCGCGGATGAACCGCCAGGGGCCCGCGACGTTCTCGAAGCACTGCGCGACGTCGACGGCGAACATCGCATCGAGCGCGAGCTCGTAGACGTCGGTGGCGACGTGCAGCTCGCCGCCGTCGCGCAGTCGACTGTGGAGTAGCGCGACCAACTCGGGGTCGAGCAAGCGGCGCTTCGCGTGCCGTGGCTTGAACCACGGATCAGGGAAGAGCAGATGGAAGCGGTCGACGGATCGCTCGGGCAACACGCGATCGAGATCGACCGCGAGGTTGCAGTAGGCGATGTGCAGGTTCGACACGCCCGCGGCGCGACGCAGCACCTTGGTGATGACGGCTTCGCGGATCTCGAGCCCGAGCACGAAGCGTCGCGGATGCGCGCGCGCGAGCGCGATGCTGAACTGCGCATCGGCGCAGCCGAGCTCGACGTCGACGGGTGCGTCCGGCCCGAGATGGGCCGGGATCGACACGGCGACGGCGCGCGGCTCGGCGAAGCGCGTCGACAGCGGATTCACGTGCTGCCGCACGCGCCGCGAACGGACCTTGGCCTGTTGCACCCGCAGCGAGCATCGCACGACTGCGCTACTCTCGTGTGGCTCGATGCCCTCGTGCGACCAACCCGACGGCGCTGGCGGGGCCATGGCGACCGCGCAACGCGACGCGTTGCTCGAGCTCATGTCGGTGCTCGCCCACGATCTCAACAACCCGTTGCAGACGCTGCTCGTGCTGTCGGAGCTCGCGCTCGACGAGAGCCCGGCCGGCAGCGAGGCCCACGATCGTGCGAAGCAGTGCCTCGCCGCGGCCGATCGCTTGAAGGTGCTCACGCAGGCGATGGGCGCGTCGCTGCGCGGGCGCCCGCAGGACATCCAGCAGGTGTGGGGGCGCGTGCAGACGATGTTGGGCCGTCGGCTCGAGCGCTACGGCGTGACGGTGAGCACGCAGCTCGCTGCGCTCGGCACGACGCCGTTCGGTGGCGATGCGGAGTGGGCGGTGCTGATGGCGGTGCTCGCCGTGATCGCGACCGCGTCGACGAGCTCGGTGCGTCGTCACGAGCTCGCGATCGTCGGCGCGCTCGTGGGTGAGCACGCGCAGCTCGAGCTCGGGCTCACGGCGATCGATGCCGAGGGCGTGCGCCGGCCGCTGGCTTTCCAAGCGCAGGCGGTCGCGCGACTGTGCGACGTGGTGCCGGGCGCCACGTCGGATCGCGACGCCGAGCGCGTCGTCGTCCCGCTCGCGCGGGCGGTGTGAACGATGGCCGACACGCGACGATGGTCCCCCGAAACCGCTGCACCCGGCGGCGGCGTGCTCGTGGTGGAAGACGACGAGCTGGTCGCACAGGCGTTGGCGATCTCGCTGCGCCACGCGGGCTACGGCGTGACGCTCGCGCGCAACGTCGACGAAGCGCTGTCTTCGTTCGATGCCAATCCTGCCGACGTCGTCGTCACCGATCTGCTGATGCCCGGCGGCACGGGCCTCGAGCTGCACAAGCACCTCGTGCAGCGCGATCCGTTCGTGCCGGTCATCATCGTCACGGCCGATCTGAGCCTGCAGCCCGCGGTGGAGGCCGTGCGCGAGCATGCGTTCGACTACCTGAGCAAGCCGGTGTCGCGCGAGCTGCTGATCTCCACGGTCGGGCGCGCGCTCGAGTCGCGTCGCCACAGCCGTGCGCGTCAGCTCGCGGAGCAGCGACTGCAAGAAGAGCATCGTCAGCTCGCGATCCGTCACCAACGCACCGCGATGCTGCTCACGGTGCTCTACAACCGCGCGGTCGAGGGCATCATCGTGCTCGACAGCGAGGGTCGGCTCGTCGATGCCAGCGACAGCTTCGTCGCGCTCGTGGGGCGACCGCTCTACGATCTGTTCGACGTCGACATCCGCGACCTCTTCGATCCGCACCCGACCGAGGGCGACATCCAGAGCCGCGTGGTGAAGCTGATCTCCGCACCGCTCAGCCAAGGGCACTGGCGCGGCGACATGACGGTTCGCGCGGCGCGAGGGCGTCGCGTGCCGGCGCGCGTGAGCTTGTCGGTGTGCGAGACGCCCAGCGTCGACGGTGACGAGCCGCAGACGCGCTACGTGATCGCGCTGCTCTACTACGAGACGGCCCACGAAGAGCTGAGCCGGCAGCTGCAGCAGGCCGATCGGCTCGCGACGATGGGGCTGCTCGCCGGCAGCGCTGCACACGAGATCAAGAACGAGCTGGGACCGCTGCTCGGCTACCTGACGATGATGGAGCAGGGCGGCTCGGAGCCCGGCGGCAGCAACATGATGATCCAGATCATGCGCGACAGCGTGAAGCGCGTGCAGGAGCACGTCGAGCAGATCCTCGCGCCGCTTCGTCCGCGCGTGCGCACGCGCGGTGCGGTCTCGCTGCGCGACGTCATCGACGGCATCCTGAATCTGTTGCGCCGCGCCGGTCGACTGCGTCGCTTGAAGCTCGAGCTCGTGTCGCCCGACGAGGACGTGATCGTCCACGCCGACAAGAACGAGGTGCATCAGATCGGGCTCAACCTCGTCACCAACGCGCTGGACGCCCTCGGCGACGGCGGCGGAGGCGATCGCGGCACGGTGAAGCTCGTGCTCAGCTACGAGGGCGACTACGGCGTGCTGCGCGTCGTCGACAGCGGCGCCGGCATCCCCGAGGCGCTGCGTGCCCGCGTGTTCGAGCCGTTCTTCACCACCAAGGGCACGGGCGGCACCGGCCTCGGTCTGCCGGTGGTGCTCGACATCGTGCGCAGTCTCGCGGGTCGCGTCGCCGTCGACACGCCCGCGGAGGGCGGCACCGTGTTCACGGTGTATCTGCCGCGCTATCGCCCCGATCTCGGCGAAGAGCAGCGCTAACGCGCTTGCATCGTCGCGGCGCGCGAGCCTATGGTGCGCGCGCATGACGACGCTCGGAGTGATCCTCTCCGCCGAGAATTCACGCGGCGGCAAACCAGAAGATCGCGTCGGCGTGGTGCTGCTCGAGCGCACGCTGCTCGATCCCCCGCGTTTGCCTGCGATGACGCGCTGGTCGTCGGCGGTGCGGCGTCGCTTCCCGCAGGCACGACAGCTCCCGTACGCGTGGCACCTGGTGAGCCACGCCAAGGAAGACGGCCTGCGCGCCCGCGCGTCGCGTCGCCCCGCGGGTGAAGATCACGAGCTCGGCGGGCTGCAAGCAACCGCTGCAGTCGCGCGCGCCTGGGACGTCACGAAGCTCTGCGCGCAGGCCTGCGGCGCGTCGACGATCGCGCTGCGCCCGGGCCCGTCGCTCACGCCGGG
>DASZPU010000809.1:0-3900 GCA_035550195.1 Nannocystaceae bacterium | reverse complement strand
GCCGATGCTGGTGCTCGCGGGCGCAATGGGCTGGGCGGGCGCGCCGATCGGCCTGCTCAGCCAGGGCTACTTCATCCTCTTGCCGGTCATCGCGGTCGCCGACGGCATCCACCTGGTGATGCGCACCGGCGAGCTCGGGCGCATCGATCACAGCGATCGCGATCGCGTGATCGTCGACGGTTGTCGACGCGTGGGGCTGTCGTGCTTCGCGACCAGCGCGACCACGGCGATGGGTTTCGCATCGCTCGCGCTGTCGTCGATGCCGATGCTGCGCGCGTTCGGGCTGTGGGCCGCGGGCGGCGTGATGCTCGCGTGGGCGTTGCTGCTCTTCGTGGGCCCGCTCTTGCTGTCGTGCGTGGAGGATCTGCGCGGCCACCCGCAGGGCGTCACGCGGCTCGACGAGTGGCTCGTGCGCGCCACCGCGATCGCACGCCGCCGGCCGCTCGCGGTGGTGATCGTGGCGCTGGCGATCGCGGGTGCGGCGAGCTGGCGTGCGCGCGACATCCCGGTCGACAACCGCCTCTCCGACCTCGTGGATGCGCGCGAGCCCGCCGCGCGTGCGAGCGCGGTGATCGACGCGCGACTCGGCGGCGTGTTGTCACTCGAGCTCGAGCTCAGCGGCGAGCCCGGCAGCTTCGCGCAGCCCGAGCGCATGGCGGCGATGGACCGGCTCGAACGCTGGCTCGCGGCCCAGCCCGGAGTGCGCGCGGTGATCGGCCCGGCCACGTTGCTGCGCGCGAGCGGAGCCGGCATGGACGACGCCGATGCGCTGCAACGCGGGCTGCGTCGGCTCGAAGATGCCGGCCTGCGCGAAGGCGTGCTCGACGGAACCGATGCGCGCGCGCGCATCAGCGTGCGCGTCACCGATGCGGGCGGGCTCGCGTTCGCGGCGCTGGAGGAGCGCGTGCTCGCGCGCGCGCGGCAGGTCGAAGGCCTGGGTGTCGTCTCCACCGGCACCACCGCGCTCGCGTATCACGGCGTGAATCGCATCGCCGGCGAGCTGCGCACGAGCCTGCTCGGCGCGTTCGTGGTGGTCACGCTGACCATCGCGGTCGTGTTCCGCGACGTGCGGCTGGGAATCGCCGCGATCATTCCCAACGGCATTCCGCTCGCGATCGGCTGGGCCGCGATCGCCATCGGTCTCGGTCGCTTCGATCCGCTGGGCGGCATCGTGCTCGCAGTCGCGCTCGGCATCGCGGTCGACGACACGATCCATCTCGTCGCACGCGCGCGCGAAGCGAGCGTCGAAGCGCCGGACGAGGATGCGATCGCGAGCGCCGTACGGGGCACCGGCATGGCCTGCACGATCACCTCGATCGTGCTCGCGGCCGGGCTCGCGCTGTTCCTGTCGTCGTCGTTCCCGCCGTTGCGCGTGCTCGGTGGCCTGGGCGCCACCGTGATCATCGCGGCGCTGGTGTGCGATCTGTGGCTGCTGCCCGCGGTGCTTCGGCTGCTGCGCTGGCCAGCGCGTTCAGCTCGCAAGGGATCCTGACCGCCATCAGCAGGAACGCGTTGGCGATGCCGGCGACCAGCGCGGTGGTCCACGCACCGAAGAGCAGCGGCACGCTGGCGAGCTCGATGCCGACCGCGATGTAGTTCGGGTGGCGCAGAAATCGATACGGCCCACGCTGCAGCGGACGATCGCCCGGCACCACGAGCACGCGCGTGTTCCAGCGCGAGCCGAGGCTGGAGATCGCCCAGTAGCGCAGCACCTCCGCGCCCGCGAAGAGCCCGAGCCACAACAGCCAGAAGCGATCGAGCTGCAGGCCGCGCAGCCACGCTTCCGTCGGCCACGCGATCATCCACGCGCCGTGCAACACGAAGAACGCGGGATAGTGCGCAGCGCCGTGCTCGATCGCCCCGCGTGCACGCGCGGCGGCTTCGTTGCGCTTCGCGATCCGCAGCTCGAGCATGCGCTGGGCCACGAGCGCAGCGAACGTCGCGGCCGCGAGCACGCCCGCGCTCATGTGCGCAGCACCACCGACTCCGCACAGAAGCCGGGGCCGAGCCCGATCACGAGGCCGAGCCCGGGCTGCGGGCGCGCGCGCAGGAACGCATCGAGCACGAACAGCGCGGTGGGGCTCGACATGTTGCCGTGCGTGCGCAGGACGTCCCAACTCGCAGCGAGTCGCGACTGCGGCAACGCGAGCGCGCTCTGATACGCCTGCAGCACCTTCGCACCGCCGGGATGCAGCACGTAGTGCTCGATCGCTTCGGCCGACACGCCGGCCTTCGCGGCCGCATCGCGCACGAACGAAGGCGCGAGCTCGCGGACGATCTGCGGGATGCTGCGCGCGAACCGGACCTGCAGGCCGTCGTCGTGCACCGTCCAGCCCATCACGTCCGCGGTGCCGTCGAGCAGCTGCGCGTGGCCGCCGAGCAGCTGCGGTCCATCGCCGTGCGGCGTGATCACGGCCGCGGCCGCGCCATCGGCGAAGAGCGCGGTGGCGATGAGGTTCGACTTGCTGCGATCGCGCGCGACGAAGGTCGCGCTACACACCTCGACCGCGACGAGCAACACCGGCGCGTCGAGCCCGCGGCACAACGCATCGGCGCGCGCGAGCCCGGCCGCACCGCCGGCGCAACCGAGCCCCCACACCGGCACGCGGGCGATCGAACGCGGGAGCTCCAACACCTGCACGAGCTGGGCGTCGAGCGAAGGAGTCGCGATGCCGGTGCTCGTCACGAACACGATCGCCGCGATGCGATCGCGGGGCACCGATGCGGCCGCGAGCGCGCGCGCGCAGGCTTGCTGCGCCATCGACAGCGCGCTGCGCTGCCACACCGCATTCTTCTCGACGAACGTGCGCGGCTCCTCGTACCACGACAGCGGCTGCACGATGTGGCGCCGCGCGATGCCGGTGTTCTCGAACGCGCCGAGCAAGCGATCGATGCCGGGCATCGTCGCGAACATGCGGCGCGCGAACGCCCGCGCTTCGGCCTGATCGAACACGTGCGGCGGCACGGCGGTCGCGACCGCCGCGAGCACGCTCATCGCTCCTCCGGATCTTGCTCGGGCGTGTCGCAGCGGTTGCGGAACACGTACTGCGAGAAGCGCTTGCGGTGCGCGCTGCTCCAGTCGATCGACGGGCGCCGCTTCTCCGGCGGCAGGTAGCCGAGCCGGTACATCGCGACGAGCCGCAGATCGTCGGGCACCTTCAGCAGCGCCTCGAGCTCGCGCCACGCCTCGGGAAACTCCATCGGCGTCGAGATGAACTGGATGCCCATGCCGAGATCGACGGTGGTGAGCCAGATGTTCTCGATCGCCATGCCGAGCCCGAGCAAGCTGTAGAGCCCGCTGAGCTCGCCGTCGACGTACTCCTCGCGCGTCAGCATCGCGGCGAGCAAGAGCGGGCTGTCACCGACCAGCTTCTCGTTGTCGCGCCCGAGCGACTTCGGCACGCCCAGCGTGTTGACGATCTTCTGCCCGGTCTCGCTGAAGACGTGCTTCACGAACGGCTTGAGCGGCGCCGGGAGGTGATCGATGAAGATGCCGTCGCGGCGCTCGTCGAGCTCCTTCTGCGAGAAGCGGAAGTAGCGACGATAGCGGAGGAAGAACTTCCCCCCCGCCATCAGCGACTCCATCGTGCGCCCGGCGATCTTGGCCACCGCCTCGCGCAGATCGGGATCGTCGATCAACGCGAAGCGCCACGGCTGCGAGTTGAAGTGGCTCGGCGCACGCGAGGCCGCTTCCATGAGTCGATGTTGGTGCTCGAGGCTCACCGGTTCGGGCAGGAAGTGCCCGTTGGTGGTCGAGCGGCGGAGGATCGCATCGCGTAGCTCCATCGCTTCATCCGATCCATGCGCCGAGGTAGCCGATCGCTCCGACCACCGCGAGCAGCGGATGGAGGGAGCTCCGGGGGCGCGCGCGGGGAAACACAGTGAGGGCGGCCAGGGTGA
>DASZPU010000808.1:0-2462 GCA_035550195.1 Nannocystaceae bacterium | reverse complement strand
CTCGCGTGGCCGTCGATGCGCACCGCGCCGCCGTGGAGCTGCGCGGCCACGGTGCATCCACCGCTGATGTCCCCGTCGAAGTCGAGCTCACCGTCGTACTCGATCAGGATCGCGATGCTCCCGTCGTTGCCGGTGCCTTCTTCGTCGATCGCGACCGCGGTGTGCACCGCGAGCTCGCCGTCGATGAGGAGGTCGTCGACGATGCACGCGTCGAACGTCGCAGTGAGCTCGAAGTCGCCGACGCCGGCCGTGGAGCGTGATACGGACACCGTGCCGCCGTCGGGGCACACGACTCCGGCCTGGTCGTCGTCGCGGGCATCGAGCTGGGCGTGCGCGACCGCGAGCACCTCGCCGGTCGCTTGCCAGCTGAGCTGAGCATCGCGCACATCGAGATCGTGCGACGCGTCGTCGTCATCGGACGCGCAGGCGAACGGAGCCGCCAGCGCCAGTGCGAAGAGGGGAATGCGTGGGAGCGCCTTCATGCGTAACGATGCTTTGCATCCCGCGGTCCAACTGCGCTCACGCGGACTTCGGCGCGCAGCGACGCCACAGTGTGCGCCGGCGCGACGTCCGGAGCGCATCGATCGCGCGTCAGCCCTTCGGGGCGAGACACGGCATCGGACCGCCGCTGCTGCTGCTCTCGCCGTCGGTCGCACTCGTCGTCGACGTGCCATCGGTCGTGCCACTCGAGCTGTCCGGCGCGACATCGAGGCACGGCATCGGCATGCCGGTGGTGCTGGTGCCGTCGCTGCTCTGCGCAGTGGACTCCGCGGTGGTCTCGACCGGCCCACTCATGCTGTCGGTCGTGCCATCGCTCATCGACTCCGTCTGCGGCCCGATGTCGAGACACGGCATCGGGCTCGACGTGCTGCCCCCATCATCGCCACACCCGAGTGTCAGACCCGAGAGCGCGAGCGTGATGAAGCGCTGCCGCCGAGCGAGAATCGCCGCGCGATCGGGATCATCATCCACCATCGCGTCGACGCTAGCACGTCGCGCAGCGCGGCGCGATGTCAGCCGCCGAGCACGGCCGCCGCCGCCATGTGGCCGCTCTGGCACGCGCTCTCGATCGTCGCGGGGATGCCGGTGCGCACCCAGTCGCCGGCGAAGAAGAGGCCGTTCACCGGGCTCTTCGTCTCCGGGCGCCGATGATACGTGCCCGCGGCGTGGCTGATCGTCGCGCGCTTTTCCTTCACCACTTTGCTGCCGAGCACCACCGGATGGCGGCCGGGGAAGTAGCGCTGCGCTTCGCTCTTGAACATGTCGACGAGCGTCTCGGGGCTGTCGTCGACGAAGCCGCGCGCGCCCGAGATCGTGACGTTCAAGAGCGTGCGTCCGCCGTTGTCGAGGCCTTCGATGCGCGTGCGATCGAAGAGCCAGTGCAGCGGGCTCGCGACCAAGCCGAGGAACGGCACGTCGTCGAACAGCGGGCGATCGAGGAAGAGCCACAGGTTGATGATCGGGCTCGTGGTCAGCTTCGCGACGTCTTGCAGCACCGGATGGCGCAGCACCGACTCGGGCAGCACGTCGAGCACCGCCGACGGCGGCACCGCGGTGATCACCTCGCGCGTCGCGATGCGCTCGCCGTTGCGCAGCACCACGCCCGACACACCGCGATCGTCGCACTCGATCGCGCGCACCGTGGTGCCGAAGCGCAGCTCGGCTCCGCGTGCGCGCAGCCACTTCACGGAGTCGTCGACGTACAGCCGCGACAGCGGCACGCGCGGCACACCGAGGCGCGACGCATCGCGCGTGCCGAGGAACGCACGCTCGAGCACCGCCACCAGCATCGCCGCCGACGCGACCAGCGGATCGTCGTTGAGCACCGCCCAGATCAGCGGATCCCAGAACGCGCCGCGGATGCCTTGCGTCTGGCCGAGCCGACGCAGCCACGCGTCGCAGGTCTCGTTGTCGTCGGGCCGCACGACTTCACCGCGCAGGAACATGCCCACGCGCAGCGCCGAGGCCTTGTGCAGCACCCCGAGCCCACGCATCGCGAGCAGGCCCGCGCCGAGGTGCAACGGCGCAGGCAGAGCAGGGCAGCGCAGCTTGATGCGCCCGCCGCCCAGCTTCACCATGTCGAGCGAGAGATTGCGTTGGAACTCGACCGCGTTCTCGCGCCCGATCGTGCGCAGGAACGCGAGCGTCTCGTAGTAGCAGCCCATCATCAGGTGCTGCCCGTTGTCGAGATCGATGCCGCTCTCGTGTTGGAACGAGCGCGAGCGTCCGCCGCCCGCCTTCGTCGCTTCGCACACGATCACGCGACGGCCCGCTTCGGCGAGGCGCACCGCCGCCGCGAGCCCGGCGAAGCCCGCACCGACGATCACGACGGGCGCGGCCGTGTCGACCGCGGTCGTGCCCATGCCGGCCGACGAGCTGCTCGATGCCACGTCCATCTCTCAGTGCCGCGCGCCCAACATCGCGCGCGCGATGGCCCGCGCGGCGACCTCGAGCTTGTCGCG
>DASZPU010000807.1:0-1915 GCA_035550195.1 Nannocystaceae bacterium | reverse complement strand
CGCGGGTTCCCGGGCATAGTTCCCGCGGCGATGCCCGAGATCCACACGCTGCCCTCCGCAACGGCCGGCATGCCCGTGCGCGCGGTGAAGGTGGTGGTCGAGCGAGGGCCCGACGCGGGCAAGTCGTTCACCGCACAGCGCGAGTCGATCGCGATCGGTACCGCGCACGGCAACGATCTCGAGCTCACCGATCCGCGCGTGTCGCGGTACCACCTCGAGCTCACCGCGCTCGGCGATCGCATCCGCGTCGCCGACAAGGGCTCGACCAACGGCACGAAGATCGATGCGGTGATGCTGCGCGCCGGCGCGGTCACGGTACCGCCCGACACCGCGATCACGATCGGCGAGACCACGCTGCGCATCGTCGACGGCGGCGTGATCGTGCTGCCGCTGCACAAGCACGAGTCGATCGCGAACCTGGTCGGACGCAGCCCCGCGATCCGTCAGGTGATGGCGCAGCTCGCTCGGCTCGCGGAGGTCGATGCACCGGTGCTCGTGCTCGGCGAGTCGGGCACCGGCAAAGAGCTGGTCGCACGCGCACTGCACGAGCTGGGGCCGCGGCGCGAAGCGGCGATGGTCACGGTCGATTGCGCGGTGCTCAGCCCCGCGCTGGTCGCGAGCGAGCTCTTCGGGCACGAGCGCGGTGCGTTCACCGGCGCCGATCGTGTGCACGTCGGCGCGTTCGAGCGTGCACACAAGGGCACGCTCTTCCTCGACGAGCTCGGCGAGCTGCCCGAGTCGATGCAGTCGGCGCTGCTCGGTGCGCTCGAGCGCCGACGCTTCCGTCGCGTCGGTGGCACGAAGGACATCGAGGTCGACGTGCGCGTGGTCGCGGCCACCAACAGCGATCTGCGTGCGCGCGTGAACGCGGGCACGTTCCGGCTCGATCTCTACTATCGCGTCGCGGTGGCGCTGCTCGAGCTGCCGCCGTTGCGCGAGCGCGCGGGCGACGTGCGGCTGTTGATCGAGCACTTCCTGCGCGAAGCCGGTGCGACGATCCCGATCGATCGCGTGTTCGACGACGCGACGATCGCCGCGCTCGAGCGTCACGTGTGGCCGGGCAACGTCCGCGAGCTGCGTAACGTGGTGATGCGCGCGCTCGCGACCGGCGAGGCCCACCCCGACGCGCTCGATCGCAAGGCGACGCTACCGGGCGGCGACGCGATCGCCCCGTTGCTCGCGCTGCCCTACAAAGACGCGCGCCGCACGTTGCTCGACGAGTTCGAGCTGCGCTACCTGCAATCGCTGCTCGCAAAGACCGGCGGCAACGTCCGCCAAGCCGCCCGCGACGCGGCAATGGACCGCACGTACCTCACCGAGCTACTGAAGCGCCACGGCTTGGTCTAGAGCTGGATGCACGTGTCGCCGTAGGGGCTCGGCAGATCGTCGCTGCACTCGTGACAGAAACCGATCTCTTCCAGGCATCCGCAGCAGAACGTCTCGACACACGCCGCAGGGATGTCGAGGCACTTCACACCGGAACCGTAGTAGGCGCAGAACTGTCCGGGTCCACATGGGTCCGGATCTCCGTTGGGCCCGCACGCGCCTGGCCATGTCTCGATCGGAACGCATGCAAGCGCACTCGTCGACTCCTCCGTCGACGTGCCGGAAGTGCTCGTGCTGCTGCTCGTGCCTGGCGCGTCACCGTCGTCGCACGCGACCGCGAACGCGGCGACGAACATGACTACGTGCCGAAGATTCACCCCACCACTTTGACCGAAACGGGTGCGTTCGAGCTGCGTGAGCGGTTCATTCGCCCTGAACGCGCCTGATTTCGTCATCTGGGGGCGTCGGGCCACGTGCGGTGGCAGGGTGCAGCCTGCCGCGCGCTATCGCGATCGCGGGACGTCGCGAGCATCTGCGGCGGCACGGTGCTTGCGATGGGTCGCACGGATGCGGCGCGTGCTCGTTTCTT
>DASZPU010000806.1:0-3918 GCA_035550195.1 Nannocystaceae bacterium | reverse complement strand
GACGCGCGTCGCGATCTCGTGCGCGCGTTCGTGCACGCGGGCAAGCCCTCGCGCGCGTGGGACTTCTTCACCACCGTCGGCGACGGGCCGAAGCCAGCCGAGAACATGTCGCGCAAGATGATGGAGCTGCTCGCGGCCGCGTACTTCGGCGACGGTCGCTACGTCGAGTCGAGCTCGGTCTACAAGAAGCTGCAGGATCTCTTCGAGAACGACGGCGACACGTGTGATTGGCAGAGCAAGATCGTCGTGAACGCGCTCGCGACCGACGACAAGGCGATCCAGTGGACCGAAGCCGAGCGGCTCGGCGCGTACTGGCAGACGTTCGACAAGGCCACGAGCTACACGGCGCCGGTGAAGAAGGCCTGCCGCGCGGCCGCGCGCGACACCTTCGCGCAGATGGCCACGACGTGGCACGACGAGGCCGACAAGACCCGCAAGCCGGACACCTACGAGCTCGCCCACAAGGCTTACGTCGCATTCGAAGGCGCGTTCCCGCAGGACAAGGACGCGTACGAGCTCGGCTTCTTCCACGCGGAGCTGTTGTGGCAAGAAGCCGAGATCGCATACGCGCGCGGTGACAAGGCCGGCAAGGCCGCGGGGCGCGAGAAGTTCCGCGCAGCCCATGCTGCGTTCCAGCGCGTGCTCGCGCGCAAGCCCGAGGGCAAGCACACCAAGGAGGCCGCGTACGCGCAGATGCTCGCGATGAAGAACGCGCTCGACTACGACGAGACCGGCGGCAAGGGCACCGCGTGCCGCACCAACACCGAAGGCGAGTGCGTGTACACCACGCGCACCGGTCGACGTCGCGAGGCCGATCGCGACACGCAGACCGACGTCGCACAGAGCTACCCGGAGACCGACTACACGCCCGCCGAAGCCGAGATGATCGCGGCCTACGACGTCTACCAGAAGTACGTGAAGAACGCCGACGATCCCGAGCTGCCGAAGATCGTCTACCACCGCCTGAAGCTGATGATGGAGCACAACAAGCTCGCCGAAGCGAAGCCGCTCGCGGTGAAGCTGGTCACGAAGTTCGACGGCACGATCTATTCGGCATGGGCGGCCGAGATGTTGATCGACGTCCTCACGATCGCGTGGACCGACAAGGCCAACGACAAGGCGAAGCGGCTGGCGACCGGTGCGGAGCTCGACGAGTGGGGGCGCAAGCTGGGCAAGCTGAAGCTGTGGAAGCGCACCGAAGCCGATCGTCTGCACGAACGCATGCCGACCTTGTTGGCCGGCGTCATGTGGCGGAAGGCGATGGACGATCTCGAGCGCGGTCAAGGCGGCGACGCGCAGGGCTACAAGGACTGCGCGAACACGTTCGTCGACATCTGGAACGAGTTCGAGACCCATCCGCAAGGCGACATCGTGCTGTTCAACGCGGCGCGCTGCTTCGAAGCCGCGTACCTCATCGGGCGCGCGATCGAGATGCGCAAGACGCTGCTCACCAACTTCCCCGACAGCAAGAAGTACCAACAGACGCTGCAGGAGCTCGGCGACGGCTACCAGGGCATCGCGTACTACGACGAGGCCGCGACGCAATTCGAGGCCTATGCGGCGAAGTACCCCAAGGAGAAGTTCGCGGCGCAGGCGCTCAACAACGCGTACCTCTTCCGCATCGGGCTCGGGCAGCAGGCCGAAGCCGCGGCGGATCTCGAGCGCTACGAGGACATCTACCGCAAGCAGGACGTCGGCACCGCGGCGAAGATCTTCTGGTCGAAGCACGAGCTGCTCGCCGACGACGCCGAACGACTCGCGCACGCGCGCGAGTACCTCGCGACCTACGGCGGCAAGGGTGGGCTCGATCGTCAGGCGGTGGCGGAGGCGACCATCGGACAGATCCTGTGGCGGCAGTCGTGCGCCAAGCCGCTCGTGCACGACAGCTGCATCACGGTGAAGCGCGTGCGCGCGAACGCGGGCGAGAGCGAGCGCCGACGCGCGGCGGATCTGCGCGACAAGATCCGCCGCGGGCGCAAGAGCGGCAAGCCCGACCTTCCGAAGTTCTGCGGCAGCGACACGCACGCCCTCATCACCGTGCACGCCCGCGATGCGAAGCGTGCGAGCGAAGCGATGGCGCACTTCGAAACGGTGATGAGGCTGGCCGCGAAGAAGCCCAGCGTGCCGGCCGACGACGAGCGCCGCATCAACGCGTGGCGCGACGCGGTGGGCATGGCGATCGTGTACAGCGCCGACCGCAAGTACGAGCAGTACCTCGCGCTGGAGATCCCCGGTGGGTTGTCGTTCGGCGCCGCGCAAGAGCTCGCGTGGCAGAAGGACATGGGCGGCAAGTACACGCGTGCGTACGAGCAAGCGCTCGCGCGCGAGCAAGAGAGCATGCAGCGCTTCATGACCTGGTACACGAAGAAGGACGCGCTCGCGGCCGAGCTGGTCGCGCAGTACGACAAGGTGAAGAGCAGCGCGAGCCCGCATTGGATGCTCGCCGGCGCAGCTCGGGCCGCGCTCGTCAGTCGCAACTTCGCCGAGCAAATGTACCGCGCGCCCGTCCCGGAGAACCTCGACACCGAGGAGCAGGTCGACGCGTACTGCGACGAGCTCGCGGTGAAGTTCGGCGACCCGCTCGCGGCGCGCTCGAAGAGCGCGCTCGAGTACTGCCTCGCGCGCTCGACCGAGTTCCAGTTCTTCAACGAGTTCTCGCGCATGTGCGAAGAAGAGCTGCAACAGGGCGACGCCGAGCAGTACCCCGCGACCAACGAGCTGTTCGGCACGTCGAGCTACACCGGCATCCGCATGGACACCGTGCCCGTGCAGTCGGCCGCACCGAGCGGCGTCGCGAAGAAGCCCGGCGGTGCCGCGCCCTGATCAGCGCGTCCTAGCGAATCGACAGCGTGAGGCGAGGTGCAGTCTCCTCGCCGTTGATCGAGTCGTACCAGCCGACCTCTTCGCCCTTGCCGTCGACCTCGTCCTCGGCGATCCAGAGCTGCACGTGCGCGCCGGCCTCGAGGCCGCCGTGCTCGTCGACGAGCTGCTGCACGAGCACCGCGAGATCGGGGCTCGCATTCGGACCGGGCACCTGCCAGGTGAGCCCGGTGTCGTCGGCGTCGGCCCAGCGCACCGAGAGATCGCCGAGCTCGACGCCTTCGGGATCGTCGGGATGATCGCTGACCGACGATGGCGCAGGCGCATCCGCGCTCTGCTGCGCCCACACGCGCAGCGCGTGCAGCTCGTCCCAGAAGTAGGTGCCGTGCCCGAACATCTCGACGGTCGCGCTGTGCACCTGCGTGCCCGCGGGCAGCCCCTCGGGGATCGCGAAGCGCAGCCACGCGAAGTAGCGCGCGTTCGCGGGGAACTCACCGCAGAACCCGAAGCCGGTCGTCTCGCCCGACGGCAACCACTCGCCCATCATCCCGTTCGAGGCGAGATAGATCGCGCCGTCGTCGAGATCGTCGGCGACGACGAGCGGGCCGATCTGGATCGGCTCCACGTCGCCGCCGCTGCTGCTGCTCTCCACCGGGCCGTCGTCGATCGCGTTCGTGGTGTCGCTCGACGTCGTCGTGCTGGTGCTGCTGCTGCTGCTCGACTCCGCGGCGCTGGTGGGCCCATCGCCTTCGAGCGTCGCGATCGTGAGCGACGCGGTGCTCGTCGTGCCGGTGGTGCTCTCACCCATCGCGCCGCTGCTGCTCTCGCCGAGCGGCTCGACGCAGACGTCCGCGATTCCACTCGGTGCATGCGCGCCGTAGCGCGACCCCGATGCACACGCGGCGTCGGGAAAGCTGCAGTAGCCGTTGGCCTCGCACGTGCCGCTCACGCCACACTCGCTGGCGTCGGTGCACGCGAACACACCCGCGCCGCCGCAAGCCACGGTCATCCCGAGCCACGCGAGCGCGAGCACCCGCATCGTCTCCGATGGTATCACTCGGCGTCGGCCGCATGCGCGGCCAACCATGCATCGACGTC
>DASZPU010000805.1:0-23222 GCA_035550195.1 Nannocystaceae bacterium | reverse complement strand
GGGGAACTTCTTGCGCAGCTCCATCGAGCCCGCGCGTGCGCGCGTGTTGATGGTGAGCACGCCCTGCAGCGTGCGCGGGGGATGGATCGTGAACGTGGCCGCGGGCGTGGCCTTGCGCTCGTGCGGCGCGACCATCAAGCGCGCGAACTCGTCGTCGGCGATGACGTCGGGGAACTTGTCGAACTTCCCGCGACCTTTCTTCGAGAACGCGTACACGCCCGAGCCGATCATGTTCTCGCGGAAGTACGGAAGGCTGGTCCAGACCTTGTAGAACGAGCGCACCAGCCACGGACGATCGTGGAACGCGACGACCGCTTTCGGGGCTGCCACCAATACCGGCGAGTCGTCGCCCAACAATGCCGCGACCTCGCGGATCGCCTGCGCCGAGAGCTGCACGTCGGCGTCGATGTAGAAGCGCGGGAAGCCGCTCACGTGCTCGTCGCCGAGGTTGAGCGCGCCGATCTTCGAGCCCACCGGCGTCTCGACCACCTTCACGCGCGGCTCGAACTTGCGCGCGCGCGCGGCGGTGTCGTCCTTGCAACCGTTGCACACGACCACGATCTCGAGCTCGCCCGGCTTCGCATCGGCGAGCATCGCCGCGAGGCAGCGCTCGATCACCGCGCCTTCGTTGTACGCGGGGATGACGATGCCGATCACGAGCGCCCTCGCTCGTGCTCGATCGACTCGCGCACGTGCTCGGCGAGCCGCGCGGTCTCGGTGGGCGTGTAGTGGTGCTTGCGCACCGCTTCGCGACCGGCGGCGGCCATCTTCTCGAGCTTGTCGGTGGGCGTGTTCATGATCTCGACGATCGCGTCGGTGATCGCGGCCTTGTCGCCCGCGGGCATGAGCCAGCCGTTCTCGCCGTGCACGACCAGCTCGGGGATGCCGGCGATGTACGTGGTGAGCACGGGCCGACCGACCGCGAACGCCTCCATGATCACCATCGGCAGACCTTCGGCGAAGCTCGGCAGCACCATCGCGCGTGCGTCGGTCAGCTCCTTGCGCACCTGGGCGCCGCTGATCCAGCCGGTGATGCGCAGGCGATCGCCGAGCCGACGCTCGGCCGCGACGCGCTCGATCTCTTCGCGCATCTCGCCGTCGCCGGCGAGCACGAGCACCGCATCGACGCCGCGATCGATCGCGTCCGCGAAGGCCTGTACGAGCAGGATCTGCCCCTTCTGCGGCGACAGCCGTCCGATGCACACGAGCGATTTCGACTTGGGATCGATCGGCTGCGACTCGCGGAAGAACTCGTCGCCCACGGTGCAGTGCACCACGCGGATCTTGTCCCAGTGCTCGTGCGACACCCAGCGCCGCAGCTGCGCGGCGCAGTAGTTGGTGATCGCGACGACGAACGCGGAGTCTTCGATCTTCGAGCCCAGCTTCAACGCCGCCGGTGCATCGAGCTCGTCGGGGCCGTGCACCGTGAACGAGTACGGCGGCCCGCCCATCGCACGGGTGATCTGCGCGACCGCGGCGGGGTTGGTGCCGAAGTGCACGTGCACGTGCTCGATGCCGCGGCGCTCGAGCTCGTCGACCAGCAGGATCGCTTCGATGAAGTACGCGCCGTGGATCGGCAGCCCGCGCTGACTCTTGCGCCCGAGCGCGATGGCTTTGCGCAGCCCGTCGAGCGTGGCCTTCGGCTTGGTGAGCACGCGCTTCGCGACCACCTTCGCGAACTGCAGCTTCGATTGCGACAGCAAGCGAAAGGTCTTGCCGTCCTCGCGCGCGTCGTCTTCGTCGACGATCTTGTAGGGCGAGTGGCGGATCGCGAAGCGGGCGATCTCGCCGACCTGACGCTCGAGCTCGACGAGCTCGCGACGGATGAACGTGTGGCTGACCGAGGGATAGGTCGAGGTCAGATAGGCGATGCGCACCGGCTGCTCCGCATGTCGTCGGTGTTGTATCGTGACGCCCCATGCGTTGTCTCGACGGCTCGCAGCTCGCAACCGCGCTCGTGCTCGCCGCGCTCGCCGCCTGCGGCGACAAGGGCGGCGGTGTGCCCGGCGAAATCCCCGAGGCGCTGCGCGGCGCGTACGGGCAGAACGAAGGCCAGGCCCACTTCGCGACGGTCGGGCTCGAGCTCGATGCGAACGCGCTGCGCTACGGCGAGCTCACGGTCACGGTCGTGCAGGGCGAGCTGATGCCGAACGGCGACTACAACGTGAAGGCCGCGGACGCGGTCTGGGAGAAGGACAAGCATCCGTCGAAGAAGTGTCACGGCACCATCTCGCGGCAAGACGACGTGCTGCTCGTGAAGCTCTACAAAGCGGGCACCGAGGATCGCTGCGAGAGCTTGTTCGAAGGCGAGTGGAAGGCGTGGGCGAAGCTCGACACCGTGCCCGAGAATCTGCGCGGCACCTACGGCGGTGATGCGCGCGGCAGCGCGGCGGACGTCGGCTTGCGGCTCGGCGAGCGCGAGATCTCGTTCACCGATGGTGGCGATCGCGTGAAGCTCGACGAGCTCGTGGTGTGGAAGAGCAAGCCCGATCACGCGTTCGTACGCGCGGCGACGTTCAAGGGCTTCGCATGCAAGGGCACGATCGCACGCGACGGCGAGCAGATGAAGCTCACGCTCGAGCCCGGGAAGGACGCGCCCGAAGGTGCGTCGTGTCCGAGCGGCAGCGGCGTGGTGTGGACCGTCGACGAGAAGTTCCTTCCGCAGAAGATCGACAACGGCAAGGTGACGATCGAGCGCAACGCGGACAAGCTCGTGCTGCGCACCGCCGAAGGGCTGCGCTGCGAGCAGCACGTGTTGCGCACGAGCCCACGCAGCGTCACCGGCAGTGCGTACGACGGCATCCCGGTGACCGGCGGCGCGGTGATCGTGCTCGAGCACGCCGACCCGAGCGCTGGTGCGGACACGTGCACGGCACGACTGCGTCGACTCGCGGCCGACGAGTGCATGCGCATGGAAGGCACGCCCTGCGACGACGCAACGCTCGACACGCTCTCGGCCGAGCCGATCGGTTGCCCACGCCAGCTCGTGATCGGCGACCCGACGCAGGGCGGGCACAAGGCCGCGCTCTTGCCCGCGACCGTGCAGTCGCTCGCGTGCTGGGACATGAGCGGCGTGTTCGCGGGCGCGTAGTCGCGCGCGCGTTGTGTGCCGATGTCGGATGACGCGGCACTCAGCCGTAGACGCAGGTCTGTGCGGGTGAGATCACGCGAGCGACGATCCGAGAGCCATCGTGCACGAGGGGCGCAACCGCTGAATCTCGCGCGGAACACAGGCGTCGTGAGACGCTACTCGAACCTCCCCATGCGCACCGCAAGCATCGCCCTCACCCTCGCGCTCGCCTGCACCCCTCTCACGCTCGCGCTCGCGCACGGTGGCAACCACGGTGGTGGGCACGGCGGTCACGGTCACGGTGGTCATGGCGGCGGTGGTGGTGGTGGCAACGCACCGACGGCGAGCGTGAAGGGTGCGGGTCAACGACTCGCCTTCACGTTCGGCGGCGAAGTGAAGCTGAAGAACGGCAAGGCGAAGGGCGAGTTCGTGGTGAGCTCGCATCCGCTCGCGCCGCCCGGCGCCACGCTCGGCGTCTCGTGCCACTACAAGGACTTCTCCGACGTGACGATCGCCGGCGACACCGCGACGTTCACCGGGCACGGCAAATGTCGCCGCCTCGGGCTCGACGGCACGATCGAGAAATTCGACGGCCACAACGTCTTCCAGATCGTCGACCGACCGTCCGGTGACGCGATCTCGGTGACCGCGGCCGGTAGTGGTGGGGGTCTACCGGTGCCCGCCGGCACGCTCGAGTTCGGTGGCTTCACCGTCACGCCCGCGCCCTGATCGTCGTCGCGACCCGCCGGGTCACACGCACATCGGCTGGTTCAGTGCGCCGCAAGGCGTCGTGCACTGATCGACGCGGCACTGGTGGAGCGCCTGCGCGAGATCCTTCGCGGTCTCGTTCGCGCCGGCGCACGAGTTCTCGTCGCAGTCGAACCCGAACTCGGCGCACCCGAGCATGAGCTCTGCAGCCTCGCCACAGCCGGGCGCGCCGACGCACGCGTCGGTCTCGTCGTCGCAGGGCTGACCCCGGTCGCTGACGCAGTCGATGCACGCGTCGCACATGAGCTCCCCGCAATCGGGGAGCCCTTCGGTGGTGCTCGACGACTCGCTCTCGCTCTCTTCGCTCTCGCCCGTGCTCGTGCTGGGATCGCTCGTGCTCGCGGTCGTGGTGGTCGTGTTGGTCGTCGACGTCTCGGCGTTGGTGGTCGACGGCGAATCGGTGGAGCTGTCGTCGGCGGTGCCGCTGCTGTCGCTCGGCGCCGCGCACATGCCGGCGATGCACAACAGCGGCTCGTCGCACGAGCCGTGGTCGCACAGGCAGTGCACCTCGCCGAGCGAGCAACCGGCGGGAACGCACGTGCCCGTGGCCGCCGCGCACTCGAGCGCGGGGTCGCAGGTGCCGTTCCCATAGCATTCGCAGCCCAATGCGCCGGGCGTGCACGTGCCGCCTTCGCTCGTCGCGGTCGGATCGTCGTCGATCGGCGCTTCGGTGAAACAAGCCGTAGCGGTCGCTGCGAACAGCAGCGACGCGATGGTCGCACACACGGATCTCATCGAGGTGACTTCGTCCGGCCTACCGGACCGCTCTACGACGCGGAACGTTCCCCGTCGCATGCAGCATACGCCCGAGGATCCACATTCGCTTCGAAGTTCTCGCGTGTGCGATCGCTTCGGTAGGAGCACTTCGCCATCATGCCCACACGCATCGAGTGAACACATGCTCCAGGTGCATTGGTCGCGTGTATCGATGTGCATCGTGACGCTCGAGCATCCTGCTCGGAATCAGCGCAGCGCGACCGTGAACACACGGGCCGCTTCGGTGGCTTCGTAGCGATGGCGAGTATCGATCTCGGAGAGCGTGGTGATGGTGCGGTCGCCCCCGATCTCGTCGACCTCGATGCGCTGCACCACTTCGTTGCGCCCGCGCAGCACGATGCGTTCGACCAGCTTCGTGGCCGGGGCCACGCGCGGTCGCAGCGCGAGTGCCCACGAGCGCGGATCGCCGTCGGCCCCCGCGGTGAAGCCCATCGCCCACGTGCGTGCGAGCGACGCTTCGTCGCCGGCGAGCACGTCGACGAAGCTGTCGACGAACAGCGCGACTGCGGGGTTCGCCTTCAGATCGATCTCATCGTTGCCGAATGCGTCTGCGAAGCGGAGCTTGCGACCTTCGACCACCATCGCTGCGGCGTTCGGTGCGAGCTGACGCTTCGCGAGTCGCGTGGGTGGAGCGAAGTGCAGCGTGCCCTTCGACTCGAGCGGCGCGGCGAGCAGCGCGATCTCTTGCACCTCGGTGTAGCGCGCGTGCACGCCGGGCACCTCGCGCAAGCGCACGAGCAGCTCGTCCTTCGTGATGAGCGCTTCCGCGGGCGCGGGCTCGGCGGGCGCGGGCGTCGTCGCGTCGCTTCCGGGGCCCGACCGCCAGCTCGCCGCCAGGGCGAGCACCATGACCAGGCCGCGCATCGTCGCGGTGCAGGGTAGCAGCCGGGATAGCGGCGGCAAGCGGCGCTGGTATGCTCCCGCCGCCGTGTCCCAACCGCCCTGGTCGCCGAGCTTCGATTTCTACATGGCCGAGATCGACGGCGACCCAGCATCGATCTCGCTGGACCTCGGTGCGGTGGAGCACGTGCCGGTCGAGGATCATCCGCTGCGGCTCGCGCTGCGCATCGCGATGAAGCGGCCGCGGCCCGACGGGCTGCGCAGCACCGAAGAGTTCGACGCGCTCGCAGCCATCGAAGACCGGCTGGTCGAGAGCATCGGTCACGAGATCGAGGGTTGGTTCGTGGGCCGCGTGCTGTACCGCGGCTCTTCGGATCTGTTCTTCTACCTGCCCGAGCCGCAGAGCGACGACGAAGAGCGCTTGTCGTCGTGCGTCGAGGCGGCGCAAGGCGACTACGAGATCACGCAGCGCATCGACGAGGATCCGAAGTGGGAGTTCTACACGGACTTCCTGTGGCCCGATCGCGCGAGCCATCAAGCGATGGGCAACCGTCGCGTGCTCGGTCAGCTCGAGCAGGCGGGTGACGATCACGAGCTCGCGCGAGTGATCGATCACTTCGCATACTTCCAGAACGAGGCCGGATGCCGGCGCGTGGCCGGGCGCCTGCGCGAGCACGGCTTCACCGTCGACGAGCCCGAGCAGGGTGAGCACGGCGCGTGGGGCCTGCAGTTCCACCGCGAAGATCAGCTCGCCGACGGTCGCATCGACGAGGTCACCAACGAGATCCTCGAGCTCATCGGCGACGACGACGGCGACTACGACGGCTGGGGCTGCCCGGTGCGCACCAAGGACTGATCGATCCGCGCGCGGATCACCTCGGGCACCTCGAACTGCAGGTTGCCCTCGGCGTCGGTGACCACGAGCACCGTGTGCGCGCGCGCGGCCTGGCGCGACGTCGTCAGGTCGTGCACGTCGTAGCTCACCCAGATGCGTTGCTGCCACTCGCGCAGCCACGCGGTGACCCGGAAACGATCGCGGTAACGCAGCGGCGACACGTGACGGCAGCGCACGTCGGCGACGTAGAAGCGATAGCCGGTCGCGACCAGCTCGGCGCCGTCGAGCGCGAGCGACTCGAGCAAGGCCGTGCGCGCGTGCTCGAGGTACTCGAAGTAGCGGCCGTGCCACACGACGCCGAGCGGATCGCAGTGATGGAACTGCACCGACAGCTCGACGCTGGTCTCGTGCGCGCGGGTCACTGCGGCGGCGACCATAGCTCGAAGAAGTTGAACCAGCACAGCGGCGCGCGGCGGATGTAGACCTCGAGGCGCTCGGCATAGCGCTGCGTGAGCGCGCGCAGTGCTTCCTCGCGGCGGCCGCGGGGCAGCTCGACCTTGTCGGCGAACGGCTCGCACGAGAGCGCGTACGTGCTGGGCGGATGGAAGAGCCCGAAGGTCAGGTAGATCGGGCAGCGCAGCACGGCCGCGAGCGCGTAGGGCCCGGTGGGCAGGCGGACGGTGCCGCCGAGCAGCTCGACCTCGACGCTGGCTTCGCCGAGGCCCGTGCGATCGCCGAGCACGGCGACCAGCTCGCCCTTCTCGATGCACTCCTGCACCTGCAGCACCCAGTGCGGCGCGGCGGGATCGATCGCGATGATGCGCGCGTCGAAGTCGGGCGCGACCGCGCGCAGCATCGCGGTGATGCGGCGCGCGTTCTCGAAGTGCACGACGACGTTGATGGGAAACTGTTCGTGGCTGCCCATCGCGCGCATGGCCTCGAAGCTGCCGAGGTGCGCACCGAGCAGGATCGCGCCGCGCTTCTGCGCCGCGAGCTGTTCGAGGTGTTGGTAGCCGTCGCGCGTGAACGTGAAACCGTCGAGCTTGCCGGCCGCGAGCAGCACGCGATCGAAGGCACACCGCGCGAACGTGGCGATGTGGCGCACGGTGTCGAAGAAGCTCGCGCGCCCGTTCACGCGCCGCAGATACGCTTGCGAGGCCCGCCGCGCGTTGCCGGCGAACAGCGCATAGTAGAACGCGACCACGCGCAGGATGACGCCGACGAATCGTCGGCCGCACACGCGATACGTGAAGAGCAGCGCCTTGATACCGAAGGCGCTGCCGTGCTCGCGCTCGCGCAGCCACTGCGCTTCGCTCATCGGCGGCGCATCCATCCGAACAACCTCCGGAACACGCGCGTCATCACCAGGCGCGAGTGCATGAAGCTGATGCGGAAGTTGTCGCGCACCATCTGGAAGTGCGAGACCCCGCCCTCGGGATAGCGCACGCGCACCGGCAGGTTCACCACCGGCACGTTCTCCCACGCGATGCGCACCGCGATCTCGATGTCGAAATCCATGCGATTCGCGGGCACGCGCACCGCGTTCGCGACCGCGAGCGGATAGACGCGAAAGCCACACATGGGGTCCTCGATGACCTTGCCGCCGGTCTCGAGATCGGTCCACCACTGCGTGATCTTGCGGCCCACGAGCCGGCCCTTCGGCGCGCTGGCGTCGAACTGCGGTGCGCCGAGCACGAGCGCGTCGGGGTTCTGCGCCGCGGCGACGAGCAGTGCCGGCGCGTCGGCGAGATCGTGCTGACCGTCGGCGTCGACCTGCAGCGCGTGGGTGAAGCCGCGTTGCTCGGCCTCGCGCAGGCCGTCCTTCACCGCGGCGCCCTTGCCTCCGTTCTTCGCACGCACGACCGCATGCGCGACGCCTTCGCGTGCGAGCGCAGCGACGGCGTCGCGACCCGGCGCTGCGCTGCCGTCGTCGACCACGATCACCTCGTCGACGAGCGGCCGCACCGCGTGCACCACCGCCGCGATCGTGTCGGGATTGTCGAACGTCGGAATCACCGCGCAGACGCGCACGGCGATCACTCGGCGGGACGCGCGTGCGTGGCTGCGACCATCTCGACGACGTCGGAGACGGTTCGCAGCGAACGCAGCTCCTTCTCTTCGACGCGGCGATGGATGAGCTCCTGCAGCTTCACCACCATGTCGAGCGCATCGATGCTGTCGAGGTCGAGATCCTCGTACAGGCGCGCGGACAAGGTGATGCGCTCGGGCTCGAGCTCGAAGGTCTCCGCCATCATCGCGCGGACGTCGTTGTAGATCTGCTCGTGGGTCACGAGCTCGCTCCTCGCTCTTGCTCGACGAACGCGGCCAGGCTCCGCACCGACGCGAAGATCTCGCGGTTGCGGGCATCGTCGCCCTTGGTCTTGACGCCGTAGCGCTTGTGCAACGCCATCGCGAGCTCGAGCACGTCGATCGAATCGAGGCCCAAGCCGCCTTGGCCGAACAGCGGCGCAGCAGCATCGATGTCGTCGGCGCTCTTGTCCTCGAGCATGAGCGCGTCGACGATCAGTTGCTTGATCTCGCGCTCCAGGGCGGACTCGCCGGCGGTGCTCGCCTCGGAAGTTCCGGGCATCGACGGCCGGGGATACCAGACGGTAGCGGCTGCGGTAAAGCGATCTTCGGTAGGACCACTCCAGGGACGCGAATCGCGGCGCATCGGGCCTTGCGGTGGATCACGCGTTGCCGACAGGTGGTAGCGTCGCGGCCGTGAGGCTGCACGTCCTGCGATCGCTGTTCCCGCTCGCGATCCTCGCCGGTTGTCGTCCGAGCGCCGCGCCGAGCGAAGCGGCGCCGCGCGTGAACGCGCCTGCCCCGGCGCGCGGCGACGCGGCGAGCATCGATGCGCTCGCGTTCCTCGTGGGCACGTGGATCGCCGAGACGCCCGAAGGTCGCGTCACCGAAGCGTGGACGAAGCAAGGCGACGCGCTGGTCGGACGCAGCGAGACCGTCGGCGCGCAACCGTTCCACGAAGACCTGCGCATCGAAGCGAAGGACGGCGTGCTGGTCTACTTCGCGAGCCCGATGGGTCGCACGCCGCCGACCGAGTTCCGCCGCACCGACGACGGCAGCGCTGCGAACGTCGTGGTGTTCGAGAATCCGGCGCACGATTTCCCGAAGCGCATTCGCTACGCGCAAAACGGTGATCGTCTCACTGCGACGATCGACGGCGACGGCAAGGGTGCGAGCTGGGAGTACCAGCGCGCGCCGTAGTGTTTGCGATCGCCACGCGAAGTCGATAGCATGATCGCGCGGTGGTCACTGGACCGGCCATCGCGGATAGGGTGGTTGGTATGAAGACGCTCTCGATCACGCTGCTCGGACTCGCGACCGCGCTCGCGCTCGTGCCCCGCGATGCCGATGCGTGCGGCGGCACATTCTGCGACAGCGCCGGCAATCCGATGGAGATGCCGGTGAACCAAACCGGCGAGAACATCTTCTTCGTCGTCGCGAACGGCGAGGTCGAGGCGCACATCCAGATCCAGTACGACCCGACGACCACCGCACCACAGTTCGCGTGGATCGTGCCGGTGCTCGGCACGCCGTCGTTCGAGGTGGGATCGCAGCAGCTCTTCCTCAACCTCGCGAACGCCACGGTGCCGAGCTACGGCTGGGTCGGCGAGGACGAAGATTGCTCGTTCGACGACGGGTTCGACGAAGGCGGCTTCGATTCGTGCGACAGCGCGGCCGGTGAAGCCGGAGGCGGCGACAGCAGCGGAGGTGGTGAAGACGGCACCGACGGCGGCACGACCGGTGGCGGCACCGAAGTGGTGCTACAGGACACCGTGGGCGCGTTCACGGCGGTGGTGCTGCAGAGCACGTCGTCGGACGAGCTGCTGATGTGGCTGTCCGACAACGGCTACTACGCGGATCCGAACAGCGCGCCGATCCTGCAGCAGTACATCGACGAAGGTGCACAGTTCGCGGCGTTCCGGCTCACGCAAGGTGCGGACGTCGGCGAGATCCACCCGGTGGTGATCCGCTACACGGGCGAAGAGCCGTGCATCCCGATCCGCCTGACCTCGATCGCCGCCGAAGAAGACATGGACATCCGTGCGTTCTTCCTCGGCGACGCGCGCGTGGTGCCGACCAACTATCGTCATGTCGAGCTCAACCCCGTGAAGCTCGATTGGGTGCAGCTCGGGGTGAACTACAAAGAAGTGGTGACGCTCGCGGTCGACAGCCCGATGGCCGACGGCCACGCGTTCGTCACCGAGTACGCCGGCGAGTCCGCGATCGTGTCGCGCGACGGGTTGTTCTCGAAGTCGTGGGATGCGACGGCGTTCGCGGCGATCGATCCCACCGAGGTAGTGACGACGTTGCAGGCGCAGGGCCTCGTGGGCGAGTGCACGGCGGAGACGTGCGAGTTCGTCCATCCGCTCGTGCGCGGGTTGTTGCTGGGATGGTTGCCGCCGCCCGATGGCGTGCAGGAGGGCGAGTTCTGGGGCGATCTCGCGGGGCATGCCGCAGAGATCGATGCGATGGCCTGGGACGCCGCCGAGTTCTCGTCCGCCGTGCAAGAGCGCGTGGTGGACCCCGGTGCGCACTCGATCGATCTGCTCGACGCGCACCCGATGTTGACGCGGCTCTACACCACGATCTCGCCGTACGAGATGACCGAGGACCCGCTCTTCCACGTCAACGACGAGGTGCCGTCGGTCGACAACACCGCACGCGTCGCGACTTTCTTCGCGTCGTGCGAAGGCGAGACGGAAATGCAGGGGATCGGCATCGCGCCGTCCGTCGCGACGCAGGGCATCGATGCGTGGCCGGACATCTTCCCCGATGAGATGCCGTGGGCGATGCGCATCGAGACGGTGCCGGTCACCGGCGCGCCGATGGTGCTGGTGGACAACACGGCGCTGATCGAGATGCTCGTCGATCAGTGGAATCAGATGAACGCACCGCTGCCGCCGCAGACGGCGTGCGAAGACACGTCGGGTGGCTCGGTGAGCAATGGCAGCGACGGCAACGACACCAGCGGCACGACGGCCGGCAGTGCCGGCGCGGACGGTGGCGATGGGCAGACCGGTCGCGGCTGCGGCTGCAACACGAGCGCGCCGTCGGGCTTCGGGTTGTTGGCGCTCACGCTGGTCGGGCTGCGTCGTCGTCGAATGCACTGACGCGGGAACACGCGCAGGCCGTGGGTCGTGGGATGCGTGCATGCAACGCGCGCCCCGCCCCTTCTCGCTCTTGACCGGATGTGTGATCGGAGCCGCGGGCGCGGCTTCGGCGATGACGGTGGTGATCGCTCGGTTGATGTTCGTTGCGCCGCAGTGCGATCGCGTCGATGCGGCGACGGAAGCGGCCGAGGTCGCGGGGCTCGCGGCGTTCGAGCAAGCGCGCGCAGCGTACGACGATCGCGTCGCGCGCGAGCTCGTCGGAGAGTTCGATGCAGCGAACGCGGAGCTCGCGTGGGTGGACGTGCGCGATCGCTATCGCTTGTTCCTCGCGTATCCCGAGGCGGTGACGCGCTGGCCGCAGCTCGCCGAGCACGCGCGCGATCGCGAAGCGAAGCTCGACGAGCTGGTCGCGAACCTGGTGGAGCTGCAGCGGTTGGAGATCGAAGCGATGCAGCTCGCCGAGGCGGAGGCTGCGATGGCGTCGGCGCGCGCGCAGACGGAGCGCGCGCACGCGAAGCTGAACCGGTATCCGATGATGCGACGCTCGAAGATCGTGAACGACGGTCCCGACTGCACGTGGGGCATGCCATAGCGGTCGCGATCGCGACATCGCTGCCGCAGCTGCGTGCGGTGGCAGAGTCGCAAGCTCGCGGAAGTGTTGGAGGCGTCGCGGCTTGCACAGTCGTGTGCGCGTATGCTGGGTAGCGTTGTGCGTGGGTTGGGTGTGCTTGCGATGTTCATGGGAGCTGCGGGCGTGTCGCGTCCGGCGGAGGCGTGCTCGCCAGGCCCGGACTCCGGGATCTCCGTGTCGCTGGGGGACGCGACGATCGACGGGGTGCCGACCGACGGCGTGATCGCGTTTCGTGCGACCGCCTACGGTGAGCTCGCGGATGCGTTGGCGTCGCTCGAGATCGCGGTGACGAGCGACGGAGTGCCGATCGCAGGCGCGATCGAGACGGTGTTGCTGTCGACGAGCGACGGCTTCGGGTTGTCGCACGAGCTGTTCGTGGTGTGGCGTCCGAGCGCACCGTTCGAAGCGTCGAGCACGTACCTCGCGACGATCACGGCGGAGGATCCGTGGGGCGAGTCGCCACCGGTGAACGAAGCGACGGTGACGACGGGCGCAGGTCCAGCGGCTGCGTTTCCGCCGATCGCGATCGGCGATGCGGTGTTGGACACGGTCTCGATCGAAAGTGGCCCGCGCGTCTGCTGCGACGACGGCAACGACGGGGACTGTGGGTTCGGAATGTGCGCGGCACCGGAGGTGGAGGACCGCGCGTCGCTGACGGCGACGGTGACCACGGGCGCTGATCCGCTCTTCTCGCAGGCGTTCGTGCGCGCGCGTGCGGGCATCGACGGGAGCACGGAAGCGTATGGCGCGGTCGGGCGCGCGGACGAAGCCGATCAGATCGGACTGCAGCACGCCTTCGAAGCCGCCGGAAGCTATTGCTTGGCGGTCGAGCTGGTGAGCTTGATCGACGGCAGCGTGAGCGAGCCGGTGAGCGTGTGCGTCGACAATGGTGAGCTCGTGCTCGAGACCGGTGCGAATCCCCAATTCGAAGGGTGGTTGGGCGGATGCATCGATGATCCGTACTGGGAAGACACGAACGAGCCGTATGTGCCGAGCACGGGCGAGAGCGAAGGCGAAGGCGGCAGCGAGAGCGAAGGCGAGGGTGGCAGCGAGGGCGGCAGCGAAGGCGAAGGCGAAGGCAGCGGTGGTCAGGACGACGACGCTGCGAAGGGCTGCGGCTGCGATGTGGACGATCGCGGCTCGTTCGGCGCGGGATTGCTGGCCTTGGCGTTGGGGCTGTTGGTGCGACGCCGTCGCGCGTGACTACCTTCCGAACGCGCCGATCACGAACGCCGCATAGCCGACGCAGAGCACGATGCGCCGCACCGCGAACACGCGGTGCCACGCCTCGCGCTTGGCGGCCCAATCCGGCGGAAGTGCGTTCGGATTCCATGCGTTCATCACCGCGTTCAGCGGCACGTTGCCTTTCGCGGCGAGCACGAGGTCGATCGCGAGTGTCAACGCCGCGAAGCCCACACCGCCCGCGGTGGTCATCGCGCCCGCCGCAGCGGCGACGCCCGCAACGACGAGGCAGGCCACGAACGTGAGCGCGTAGACGACGACGAGCGGCTTGGTGATCGCGGCGTTGATGCGCTGCCGCAGCTCGGCATACGCGGGGCCCGAGAGCGCCAGCGATGCGCGGCCGAGCGCGAACGCGAAGAACAACGGCTGGCTCATGATCAGCGTGTAGGCGAACAGCGTGGCGATCGCGAGCGCGGCGAGCATGCGGTCTCCGGTCTATCACACCGCTCTACTCGTCGCCCCGCGCGAGCGGTGCCGTCCACAGATACACGTAGTGGTTTCGGTCCTTCCGCGGCGGTCGGTGGTGCTCCGCGACCACCTTCCAGATGTCGTCGGGATCGTAGCCTTTGATGTCGAAGTCGTGGGAGACGATGCGGCTCTTGGGCGCGAGCCGCTCGAGCTGGGGCACGAGTCGGACGTTGAGCTCGGGCGCGAGATACAGCATCACCACCGTCGCGGGTGCGAGGTCGACCGCGAAGAAGTTCTGCTGCGTGATCGTGACGAGGTGCCCGACGCCGGCGCGCTCGACGTTGGCGCGGGCCTCGGCGATGCGTTCGGGATCCAAGTCGAAGCCGAAGCCGCGCGCGCCGTACTTCGTGGCCGCACCGATGAGCAGGCGAGCGTCGCCGCAGCCGAGATCGTAGACGACGTCGTCTTTCGTGATCGTCGCGACCTCGAGCATCTTGTCGACGACGTTCATCGGCGTCGCCACGTACTCGATGTCGAGCGCGGGGGGCTCGAGCTCCGCGGATCCGACGTCGCGCTTCGCCTCCGCGACCTGCGGTGCTGCGGGCTTCGCCGCGCGCGGGGCCACCTCGGACTTCGCTTGCTCGGGTGCCGGCGCGCCGCGACACGCGAGCATCGCGATCGACGCGGCGCAGCAACTTCGCGCGAGACGCATCGGCACGAAGCTATCGCAGGCGCCGGCGACGTCGGGCAAGCTGTGGGCGATGACGCCGGGCTTGCGTTGCAGAGCCTCGTCCGCGGGAGCACGAGCATGAGCGAAGCGGGTTGGCGCGAATTCCTGGCCGCCGAGGGTGTCGACGATTGGGTCGTGTTGCACGGCGGCGCGACGGCGGTCTTTCGCGTCGCGAGCCTGCGTGAGGCCGCGCGGTTCGCCGATGCGATCGCGAGCGCACCTGCGATCGCAGGCACGTTGCTGACGCTCGCAGACGATCGCGTGACCGTGCGGTTGACCCGCGATCTCTGGCGACTCGAGCCGCGACACATCGCGCTCGCGCGCGCGATCTCGGCGCTCGCGCGTGAGCACGGTGCGCTCGCCGATCGTGCGGCCGTGCAGGAGGTCCAGCTCGCCATCGCGGCGAAGCCCGATGCGATCGATGTCGCGTTCTGGCGCGCGGTGCTCGGCTACGGCCCCATGGCCGACGACAACGCGATCGATCCGCTCGGACACGGCTCGGCGGTATGGATGCAGGAGATCGATCCGGCCAAGTCGTTGCGGCACGCGATGCACATCGATGTGTCCGTGGCGCGCGAGCAAATCGCGGCGCGGCTCGAGGCGGCGATCGCAGCGGGCGGCCGCATCGTCGACGAATCGCATGCACCTTCGCATTGGACGCTGGCGGACCGCGCCGGCAACCGGGTCTGCATCTGCGCGTGGCCCGATGGCTCCGGCGAATCGAACGTGTGACTCCGCGAACAGCGCCTGCGCGATCGGCCGCGCACGCCAGCGATCGCGGTGATCATGCGACCTGCACAGCGTCGGGGATGCGCAGGCGATCCGAGCCGCTCTGCGCGTCGTCGCGTTGTGCAACCTGCCATGGCAACCAGTGCGAGCGACACGACGCTCGCCGCACTCGCGGTGCGGCCGTACGTTCGAATGCATGGGGACGCGTGGGGCGGCAGCGATCATTGGTTGGAGTCTCGCGCTCGCGGCGTGCTCGCGAGGTGCGAGCGAGCTCGAGCACTCGGCCGTGACGTTCGGGCCCGGTACCGCGACACCGAACGACGCGACCGGTGATCTCGACACCGGCGCGCTCGAGGAGTCGAGCAGCAGCAGCAGCGGCAGCAGCAGCAGCGACAGCGGCCTCGGCGAGGACGACGACACCGGCGATGCGCCGACGCCTGCAGACAGCACCGGCGAGGCGCCGCCCAGCGATCCGATCTGTGGCGACGGCGTGCTCGACGACGGCGAGACGTGCGACGACGGCAACGCCGACGACGAAGACGCGTGCCTGTCCGATTGCACGGCCGCGACCTGCGGCGACGGCATCGTGCAGCAAGGCGTCGAGCTCTGCGACGACGGCAACACCAGCAACAGCGACGCGTGCACCTCGACCTGCACGCTCGCGAGCTGCGGCGACGGCACGCTGCAGAACGGCGAGCAGTGCGACGACGGCAATGCCGTGAACACCGACGCATGCCTCGCCACCTGCGTCACCGCGAGCTGTGGCGACGGCTTCGTGCGCGCCGGCGTCGAGCAATGCGACGACGGCAACGCGGCCGACACCGACGCGTGCGTCGACGAGTGCATCGCCGCGAGCTGCGGTGACGGTTACGTGTACGCCGGTGTCGAAGAGTGCGACGGCGCCGGCGATCCGAATGTCTACAGCTGCAGCGCGAGCTGCCAGGATCAGCTGGTGTGGTATCAGTGGAGCTTCTCGTACGGATATTGGCCGAGCCCGATGGCCTGCTCCGACTTCAACCTGTGGCGTAGCGCGCTCGCGGACGATCACACCTCGATCCACATCGCCGGCACCTTCGACGTCCCCGGCCGCACGTGCACCGGACCGGCCGCGACCACGCTGTGCAACACGCTCCGCACCGGCGGCAGCGTATCGATCGGTTGCGACGGCTCGACGTGGCACGTCGGCAACAACTGCGAAGGCGCGATCGAAGTGACCGTCGACGGCACCGACTGCAGCTGCGCGTACCCGGGCGTCGCGCTGCGTCCATGCGTGAGCCTCGTCGACTGGGGCGGCGTCGGCACGAGCACCTGCTCGGGCCCGAGCCAGGAGATCTACATCGATTGTGGCTTCGACTGATCGGCCGTGCGGGGTGGACCCGCCCTACCCCGCGCAGCGCCCCGCCCGCAGCCGCCAAGGCGCTCGATTCCGCCTTCTCTTCGTGACAGCGAAGTCTCGCGGAGGCAACGGCCATAAACTGCCCTTGATGAGGCGGATCGTACGAGTGCTGGTCGTCGTGGGGTCCACCGGATGCGGCGCGACGACGCCGGCGGTCGGCGAAACCAGCTCGAGCACGAGCACCACCGCGCCCGTGGGCGAGACGAGCACCACCGAGGTGGGCACGACCGCACCCGCGAGCGACACCTCCTCGAGCAGCACCGAGGGCGGCGTCGAGACCAGCACCAGCACCGAGGGTGGGCCGATCTTCGACGTCGGCGGCGTGTCCGAGTCGCTCACCGGATCCGACAGCTCGACCGGCGAGCCCGCGTACGACTGCGACAACATCCCCGCGCTTCCGGTCGTGCCGACCATGGTGCGCATGGTCCCCGGTGGCGAGGACCTCGAGTTCGACGCGCTCGGCAACGTCGTCATCGCGGTGCGCGGACAAAATGCGCTCTTTCTGATCCCGCGCGAGGGCGATCAAGTCCTGCTCAATCCCGACATCGATCTCACCTCCACCGCGGGCACCGTGGTATTGCCGGACGGCGATATCGTGGTCGCCGACGAATTCTCGCCGCGCATGGCTCGCGTCGATCCCGACACCGGTCAGATGACGCCGATCACGTACGGCCCCGGCATCGGTGGCTGCAATGGACTGATCGTCGGCTCCGACGGCATGCTGTATTGCGCGACGTATTGGGACGGGCCGCCCACGAGTGGCATCGCGCGCATCGACCCCGACAACGGCGATGCCGAGCTCATCTATCCCGCGCCGGGCATCGACGGCATCACCTTCGCCGCGGACGAGACGCTGCTCTACGTCAACGAGGGCGAGTTCTACGGCGGCGGCACCGGGCACCTCTTCCGCTTCCCCTACGACATGGACGACGCCGAGCTCGGCGAGATCGAGGATCTCGGCCCGCCGCTCGCCGCCACGCAGGGCACCGTCGACGGCATGGTCGCCGACGTCTGTGGCAACGTCTATATCGCGTCGGAGGGCCTCAACAGCCCGGCGTGCGCCGGATCGGCCGCGGTTCGCGTGGCGCCCGACGACACCGTCGAAATCGTCGCTTGCCTCGGCAACAGCTCGTTCACTCCCGGGGCGGCGTTCGGCTCCGGCGTCGGCGGTTGGGAATCCGACGCGCTCTATCTGATCGATTGGTATGGCGCCATCTGGGAATTCCCCGTCGGCGTTCCGGGCGAGGTGTTGCCTCACCTGTGAGCGCGGAATCAACAATGTATCGCGAATCGAAATCTCTGATCTGGATTGTTCTGGTATCGGCCGCGTGCACGGCATCGAACGGCACGAACGAATCCGACGGCAGCTCGTCGACCGCCTCGTCGGCCGACACCACCACGACGCTCACGACCAGCACCACCACCGAGACGGGCACGACCGTCGATGCGAGCTCGTCCGAAGCGAGCTCGAGCGGCACGACCGAGAGCGCCGACGATTCGAGCTCGACCGGTGGCGACGTCGATCTCGCCGGCAATTGTGCGCTCGACGTCCACGTCGGTGGTTTCGTCGCGGCCTACGAGCAGACCTACAGCGCATTCTCGGGCACCGTCTCCGACGGCGTGGTGCCGCTGAACGTGCTCGAGCAGATCGCCGAGGACGGCGATTGCCGGCTCCTGCGCCGCAACAATCCCTTCTGCGATCCGGGCTGTGCCGCGGGCGAGACCTGCGACTTCGACGGCAACTGCATCCCCTACCCGTCCAACCATGACATCGGCGTGGTGACGGTGACCGGTCTCGAGAAGCCGGTGATGATCGAGCCGACGCCGCCGACGTTCTCGTATTTCGACACGATGCTGCCGCATCCCGGCTTCGAGCCCGGTGCGATCATCACGGTCACTTCGACGGGCGGCGATTATTCGCCGATCACGTTGCAGGGCATCGGAGTGGACATGATCGTGCCCGGCCAGGAGGAGATCCACCTCGACGCCGACGTTTCGCAGGACGTCACGTGGACCCCCGGTGATCCGCGCGTGACGATGCGGCTGCAGATCGCCGTCGATCAGCACGGCACGTCGCCGCTCGCGATGATCTGCGAGGCGCCCGCGGATGCCGGCACGCTGACGATCTCGGGCGCGCTCATGACCGAGTTCCTCGAGCACGGCATCTCGGGGTTCCCGAGCGCGGACTTCTTCTTCGAGACCGTCGACTCGATGGACGTCGAGCCGGGCTGCGTCGATTTCGCGGTGCGCTCGCACGACCAGATCATGGTCTTCATCACCGGCCACACGCCCTGCAACAGCACGCCCGACTGCCCCAAGGGGCAGACGTGCGACGTGATGAACCAGACCTGCGTCTGACCTCACCGTTCTTACTTGCGGACAATTCCATCGTCAGCGGGGACGATGGGTGCATGCGAGGACATCGTGCACTGGTGGTGGTGCTGCTCATCGGCTGCAACGACGCGCCGAGCACCGCAGACGCCGACGCGGGCAGCGAGGACGCGAGCACGGCGGCCAGCGGCACGACGCAGAGCAGCAGCGAGAGCACGGCGTCGAGCGGTGGCGCTGCGACGACGCAGGGCGACGGCACGAGCGACGGCAGCAGCGGTGGTGCGGGCGAGAGCGAGAGCAGCAGCAGCGGTGGCGAGCCGGTGCCGTGCGATGCGGCTGCGAACACGCCGGGCGGGCCCGATCCGTTCGGTGGCTGTTGGCCGAGCGAGCTCAGCACCGGCATTCCACCCGGCACGATGCTCGGCGACTATGACGGTTCGTGCACGGTCACCGAGAACGATCTGGTGATCGATGCGATGACGGTCACGTGCGATCCGCTGATCATCCGCGCGGCGAACGTCCAGATCACACGCTCGAAGATCGAGGGCAGCGTGTTGGTCGAGGCGCCGATGATGGGCTGGTCGTTCACGATCACCGACAGCGAGATCGATGCGGGGCCGGTGCAAGGCACCGATGACGACAGCGGCATCGGCAAGAGCGACTTCGTCGCGTTGCGCGTGAACGTCTACGGCGGCAAGCGCGGCGTGTGGTGCGAGTACGCGTGCAGCGTGACGGACTCGTGGATCCACGATCAGTCGCCCGATCCGAGCGGCATGGCGCACGAGTCGGCGGTGCGCATGGGCGACGGCTCGACGATCGCGCACAACTCGATCCTCTGCAACGCGCCGGACTTCCCACCCGACGCGGGTTGCTCCGCGGACCTCACCGGCTACGGCGACTTCGCACCGATCCAGAACAATACGATCCACCGCAACCTCTTCATGGCGACGACCGGTGGCGCGTGTGCATACGGGGGCTCGAGCGGCGACGACGGCTCGAAGCCGTACGGCGATCAGGCCGCCAACATCGTGTTCGAAGAGAACGTCTTCCAACGCGGTCGCGGCGGCAACTGTGGCTTCTACTTCCCGATCACGGATTTCGATTCCACGCGTCCCGGCAACGAATGGATCGCCAACGTGTGGGACGACGGCGAGCCGCTGCCGCCGGCGAACTGAGGCGTCGCGCGCTTGCTCGTCGTGCGTCGCAGCGATACCGTCGCTCGCGTGCGGCCGCTGCGGTACTCCATCAATGTCACGCTCGATGGGTGTTGCGATCATCGCGAAGGTATCGCGGACGAGGAGCTGCATCGCAACGCGATCGAGAACCTCGTGAAGGCGGATGCGTTGCTCTTCGGGCGCGCGACCTACGAGCTGATGCAGGACGCGTGGCGGCTCGCGACGCGCACCGTCGTCATGCCGGAGTGGACGGAGCCGTTCGCGCGCACGATCGATGCGGCGAAGAAGTACGTGGTGTCGAGCACGCTCGATCACGTCGATTGGAACGCGGAGCTCGTGCGGGGTGATCTCGGCGATGCGGTGCGGAGGCTCAAGCAGCAGCCGGGTAGGGGGATCTTCGTCGGCGGTGTGACGCTGCCGCTCGCGCTCGCGGAGCTCGGGTTGATCGACGAGTACGAGATCGTCGTGCATCCGCGGATCGCCGGCCATGGACCGACGCTCTTCGCGGGGCTGTCACAGCGCGTCGATCTGAAGCTCGTGGACCGGCGCGAGCTCGCATCCGGCGCGGTGGCGCTGCGCTACGTGCCCGCGTAGCAGGGGCATGGATCGATCGCCCGGCGGTTCACACTGGAGCATCGTGCTCCTGCAGCCTCTGCCCGACGAGCGCACACTTCGGCAACGCACCGTCACCGAGCTCCTCGCCTTCCTGTGCGAGCGCTGCGGCTGCTCGGCACGCCTCTGCATCGCCGTGCCCGACGCGCCCGCGTGGCAGCCCGCGGCCGTCGCACGCGCGCGTCGAGGTGATCGCGATGCGCCGAGGCGTGCGCCGCTCGCCGTGCGACGACCGCGGCAACGCGCACACATGGCCGCACGACTGGTGCGCTGCCCGAGCTGCGGCCATCGCAACGCAGGTGCGGTCGCGATGCACGTCGCGCTCTCGATGCTGCGCGCGCTCTTCGGATTCGGGCTCGCGGCCGCGATACTCTCCGCGATCGCGCTGGCCGACGATCTCGGCGCACGCATCGTGGCGTGCTGCGTCGGCGGCCTGATCGGCTTCTACGCGCTGCGCATCGCGATGCAAGATCGTGCGCTGCTGCGCCCGATGCCGGATCTCCACTGGTCGAACGTCGTCGGCGGCAGATAGAATCGCCGAGACGCGCTTCGATCCGATGAAGAAGCTCAAGGACAATCCCGGGACGAGCGGCAGTGGGCAGCTCCGCTGGGGCGACGGTCCGAGCGAGAAGTTCGAGCTGACCGAGTTGCTCGTGCAGGCGCTGCGCGAGGCGGGTGTCGGCGCGCGAGCCGGTGAGGGCGTGGTGACCACGGACTCGGGCTTCGAGCTGCTGCCGCTGGTCGCCGACGTGCAGCTGCGCGCGACCCACGTGCAATCCGTGACCACGATCCAGGTGCATCATCCCACGCTCTTCCCGGACGACTACTTCGAGTTCCAGCACTCCACCGGTGACGATCTCCGGACCTCCGCGCTCGAGGGATTCCGTGCGTGGGCGCGCAGCGATCTCGTCGTGCTCGAGGATGCGCTCGTCGCTGCGCCGAGCACGTGCCTGACGATCGAGATGGCGTTCCCCGACGGTCGCAAGCGGCGCGCCGTGTTGGGCCCGGTCGGCTACGTCTCGGAGCGAACGACGACGCAGTCGCCGGACGAGCACCCGCCGTTTTGCAGCTGCTGCATGTTGTCGAACACGTTCGAGGCGTTCGACGAGCTCTTCGCGAAGAACGGCAGCTTCGCGATCCGGATGTTCGCGCAGCGCGACGCCGACGGAACACCGGCGGCCGACTCGCGCGTGAACGGGCTCAACTTCCGTCCCGGCAAGGACGCGCTCACCGCCTACGCTCGCACGTGGCCGGACGCCGGCTTCGAGTTTCGCAAGCAGCTCGTCGTCGTGCACGACCTCGAGTGAACGGCGCTGGCCGTTCGGACGATCGACATGCGTGACTGATCATCGCGTGCGCAGAGCAGTCCTCGGGACCGCATGCGTTCGATCCACTCACCAGCTCATCGCCGCCGACATGCGGCGCTCGCGTTCACTCTGCTCGCTGCCTGCGTCGAAGCCGACGACGAGGCGATCGACGAGGCCGAGGAAGACTCGTCCTTCGAGGACGACGAAGACGACGGCGACCACGAGGACTTCCGCGCCCACTGGGGCGTGCTCGCGGATCACTTCGGCATCGCGCGCGACGGCTCGGTCGCGTCGCACGCGACCGGTTCGATCCAGATCCCGCTGCGCGACGGCAGCGGCAACGTGCAGTACGGCGACGGCGGGTGGCTCATCCGCGGCACCTGCGGGCTCACGTTCATCTCGCCGCGCTATGCGATCACCGCGGCGCACTGCGTCACCACCGACAACGTGCTCGCGGGCGACTGGCTCGTGGTGAAGAACTACGACGTCACCGGCACCCAGGACTGGTTCTTCTACTTCTCCGCGTGGCTCGACGGGACGTGGCCGAACTACGAGGCCTCGATCCCCGCGCACGAGCTGCCCGGCTATCAGGTGTCGCCGTATCTCTGCCAGGTCACCGCGCGTTGCGGTGATCCGGGGACCACCTGCGCCGGCGGGGATGCGGCGCTGCTGTACTGCCCGTATCGCCCGAGCAATGCCGCGTGGCTACCGGTCGCGCCCAGCGATCCCGGCACCGGTCCGGTCGAGATGTACTGGTTCCACGAGCTGCTCGACTTCCCGCTCACCGATCCGTACGGAGCGGATCCCGAGGGCCACGATCGCTATCAACACTACGTGCAGCTCGATCAGAACGATCGCGGCAACAACTATCACTATCTCGAGACGCTCGCGACGCAGCTGGTCCCGCTGGTCTCGCTCGCGTGGCCCGACGGCACGCAGCGCCAACGTCTCGGTGGCGGCGGCACGTGGACCGATATGTACGGCTGCCACGGCACGTCGGGCTCGGGCGTGTTGCAGCGCAACGCGTCGGGCAACCTCGAGCTGCTCGGGCCGGTGCAAGAAGGTGCGGACGCGTGGGTCTACAATCGTCTGTGCGACGATCCCGAGCGACTCACCCCGGGTGTCGCGGGCATTTCGTACGCACCGAATGCGCACGTGCTCGCGCTGCAGTCCGCGTATTCGTGGCAGCTCTACTGGGATCGCTACCCGATCGTATGGCACTGGCCGCCGAAT
>DASZPU010000804.1:0-5183 GCA_035550195.1 Nannocystaceae bacterium | reverse complement strand
CACTCGCGCTTCGACGGGCGTGGGCTCAACTTCGGTCCGGTGGTCGGCTTCCTCGGCCCGGTGCACGTGCAGTGGTGGACGCGCGTGCGTCCGCGCGGCGCGAAGGCGGCGTTCCAGGGCGGCGTGGGGGCGATCATCGGCTACGGCGTCGGCATCAGCGCGAACGCGGGCGTGGTGTTGCCCGACATCGGAACGAGGCGAAGGCGATGAAGCGGGTACTTGCAACGATCATCGCGCTCGCGTGCATGGACGCGTGCGTCGCACCGGAGTGCAGCACGCCGAGCTACAACGAGGCGGAGTGTCGCGTGGTCGCGGAGAACGATCTCGCGCGGTTGCTCACCGGCAGCGGCGTCGAGGTGCGCTTCCAACCGCAGGTCGGCGAGGCCGACGGATGGATCGCCGGCGGGCTCGTGCGCGAGCAAGACGGCGACGTCGTGCAGGCGCGCGTGGCCGGAGCGGGCGCGTTCGCGATCTCGCTGCAACCCGCAGGCGCGGGCGCGATCGAGCTCGAGCTCACCAACGTCGATCCCGCCGCGACGATCGCAGTGGGCCCGACGGGTACGGAGATCGACGTGCCCGCGACGCCGGGCTCGACGGTACGGCGCACGACGATCGACTTCGCCGACGCGAGCACGTTGTGGGTCCGCGGCACGCGAGCATGCCCGCAGCGGTTCCGCGTCGTGGTGACCGCGGACATCCAGACCAATCCGTGGCAGTTCTCGCGCATCGTCGATCGACTGATCGCAGAGGCCGACGAGGCCCAGCAGAGCGGCGAGCCGATCGTCGCGCTGCTGATCGCCGGCGATCTCGCGGAGGCTTCACGCGACGACGAGCTCGAGACCGTCGCGGAGCTGCTCGGGCGCCTGCCGTTCCCCACGGCCGTCACCGCGGGCAACCACGACATCTATCGCCCGCTGCATCCGCAGTTCAATCGCAACTTCGGCCCCGGCAACTACGCATTCGATGTGTGCGACGTGCACGTCACCATGCTCGACAGCGGCAGCGGTGCGATCGCATCGTCCGTGCTCGCGCGATTGCCCGAGCTGCTCGAGCGCGGCAACGCACGTCACTCGCTCGCGGTGATGCACCATCCACCCTACGCGGGGCTCACCGGCGCGGGCTGGTCGCGCGAAGACTACGCGGAGCTCGCGTTGATCGAATTCGCCGCGGCGAGCGTCGACCTCGTGCTCGCCGGCCACACGCACGCGCTGCACGACTTCCCCGATCTGCGCATCGGCGGCAAGACGATCCGCGAGATCATCGTCGGCACCGCCGGCGCGGTGCAAGGCGTCGGCGTGCCGCGCTACGGCTACTTGCGCCTGAGCTTCGACGGCGACGCGATGACGCCGTGCTTCGTCGAGGTGCCACCGGCCGGCTACGCCGATCCCCCCAACGAGCCGCTGCGCACGCTCGACTACTGCGATTGATCGGGCGGCGCGAGCAGCCCCTCGATCACGCCCGACAGCACCTGGGGCGGCAGCGCGCCCGTCCAGCGGTAGCCGTTCACGAAGAAGGTGGGCGTGCCGGAGATCTGCAGATCGAGCGCGCGATCGATGTCCTTCTTCACGCGCTCGAGCGCGCTCGGATCGACCATGCACTTGTCGAACGCCGCGACGTCGAGGCCCGCCGTCGCGGCGTGCTCGCGCAGCTGCTCGCGGGTCAGCGCATCTTGATGGGTGAAGAGCACGTCGCCGAGCTCGAAGAACTTGTCTTGTCGTTGCGCGCACACGCCCGCGACCGCGGCATCGCACGCGTGCGGATGCAGCTCGTTGACGTGACGATTGCACTTCGAGTCGAGCGGGAAGTGGGCGAACTCGACGCGCACGCGCCGTTGCCCGCTCTGCAGGTACAGCTCGACGCCCGCCCACATCTTGCGGCAGAACGGGCACTCGAAGTCGCCGAACTCGACGATGGTCACCTCGGGATCGTCGGCGCCGTGACCGGGTAGATCGTCGTAGGCGATGCGCTCGCGACCTTGGTTGCGCAGCTCGGCGACGATCATCGGGATCACCACGGCATCGCGCTCGCTCTCGAGTTGTTCCGCGCGGTGGCGATACCACGGCGTGCCGATCGCGATCGTCGCGGCGAAGACCGCCGCGGCGACGAGCGCCGGCAGACCGAGCATGTCGTCGAGCGCGTCGCGCAGCCCGAGATGACGATCGCGCGCGCGCCAGGCCGCCCACGCCTGGCCGACGTTGAGCGCGTACCACAGCACGCAGAACGGACACCACGCGCCTTCGATGGTCGAGAGCACCGCCATGGTGATGCTGGCGATCACCGCGATGAACGACAGCACGAGCGCAGCGCCGCGGAACGGATCCTCCCAACGATCGCGACGCATCCACGCCACCGTCGCGCACACGAAGGTCGCGAGCGCGCCGCCCATGCCGATGAGCGACACCGGGATGCCCGACACGTCGCCGAAGCGACCGGCGGTGACGGTGCAACCGGTGGACGAGAGTGCGTGGCAGATGCTCGACAGCCCTGCGCGCCCGACTTCGTAGTCGAGGTGCACGATGGTCAGATAGAGCCCGTCGGCGGCGGCGAGCAGCGCGAGCACGAGCACCAGCAAGAGCGGGCGACGATCGACCTCGGACACGGGCGTGCGCAGGTTACCGGGAACCTCCGCGCGTCCGCAACGTTGCACGACATGATGTGGTCGCGGCGGCGCGCGCTGGTCGGGCTCTCGTGCATCTGCGCGACCGCATGCGAGGGCACCGATCCGCGGCCGCGCGTCGCGAGCGAGCCGTTGCCGCCGCGCCGGCGCACCGTGACGAAGGGCGAGCTGCCCGGCGAGCACCACCATGCCGCGTTGGGATCGCTCGACGAGCTCGCGCCGGAGCTGCGCCGCGTGTTCACCGACGTGCGCGGCTTCTCGCCGTTGCCCGCGCCGAAGCGCACCGGGTGGCGTGCGGTTCGGCCCGAGCCCGCGCAGGACGTCGAGTCGTTCCTCGCGTCGGCGCCGAACCTCGTCGAAGCACCGCGCGAGCACCTCGTGCTCTTGCCGCTCGGCAACTTTCCGTTCGACGTGATCGAGGGCAGGGATTTCGTCGGGCTCGTGCGCACGCCCGAGCTCGACGATCTCGCGGAGCTGGTCGGCGCGTTCTTCGGATTGCCCGCCGACGTGCTACCGCAGGGCGAGCTGCACACGGACGAGCTGCCTGCGCGCGAAGTGCCGAGCGGTCTTCAGCTCGACGTGCACGGCGTGCTCGAGCTCGCTTCGACGACGCTGCCCGCGGGCGCGTACGGGATGCTCGCGCTGGTGAATCAGGATCTCTTCGCGTGGCCCGAGCAGCAGTTCGCGTTCGGCTACTCGACGCACACCGATCGCGTGGGCGTGATGGGCTTCTCGCGCTTCGACCCCAGCTTCTACGGTGGTGCACGCCCGGACGATCTCGCCGGTGCGGTGCTGCGTCGGAGCGCGCGCGTGCTCTTGCACGAGACCGCGCACTTGTTCGGCATGCGCCACTGCCAGTACTTCCGCTGTCTGCTCAACGGCGTCGCGGATCTCGACGAGCTCGACGACGTACCGCTGCATCTTTGTCCGGTGTGTCTACGCAAGCTCCATCTCGCGACCGGGAACGATCCGCGCGACCGATATCTTGCACTCCTGCCCGTGCTCCAGCGCCTCGGCCTCTTCGAAGAGCTGGCATGGACGCGCACGCGATTGCAACGCATCTTATCTGCATGAGTGTTCGGCGCGTCGCCTCCCTCCTCCTGCTCTTCGCATCGCTCGCGGCCGCGCCCGCTTGTGCCCACGATCAGAAGCCGATCGCAGGTCCCGACGGACGCTCGAAGGAAGCACGCAAGCTCCAACACCTGCACATGAGCCGCGCCGAAGCCGATGCGCTGATCGAGAAGCTCGCGCGACTGCCGAAGTTTCCGCTGCGGCTCAGCGAGCTCGAAGCCCACGTCGGACGCAAGCTACGGCGGCACTACACCGCGGAGCAGAACGATCCGACATTCGTGCACGATCGCGGTGGTACGGGCGCGAACAACGGAGGGAACCCGGTCTTTCATCCGAGTGTCGATCCCGGCACGCCCCTGTTGGTCGAGCTGCGCTCGAAGTACTACGCGCGCTACGACACCGAGCGGAAGTTCGATCGCAAGCCGCCGTTCCCGAGCGACGATCCGATCATCGATCTCATCACCATCTCGGACGAGTACGCGCACGGTTCCCCACCGAAGGACCCGGGCACGAGCGTCTTCCCGGGCGAGTACGACTACATCGGCGAGCGGTGGTCGATCGCGCCGCTACGCGATGGGTTCATCTCGCTGCTCAGTCACGATCGCGAGGTGAACCCGGGCGCGCAGCGGTGGATCTGGGAGCTCACCAGCGATCGCGGCTACTACAGCAGCCCCGCCGAGATCGCGCAGACCGAAGCCATGCTCGCCCGCTTCATCGACGCGATCGGCAGCGGCGTCGACATGGCCACGATGCTCGCGGAGCTCGAGCGCGAGCACGCCGCCGACTACGACACCGGCATCCTGCAGCTCGGGCTGGCCTCGTACAACATCCGCTACTTCGACGTTGCGACCAGCGAGGGCGCGTTCCTGCGCGAGGAGGGCAAGAAGTCGGTGCTCTACATCGACTTCTACATCCAAGGCGACGCGAGGGTGCCGTTGCCGAAGTTCTTCGCGGCATTGGGCGCGACGTCGGCGACGGTCGATCCCGCGTCGATCTCCGAGATCGCGGCCGGGCTCCGCGATGGCGGTCTGCTGTACTACGACAACGTGACGGTCGAAAAAGACGGCTGGTACGCGAAGGCCACCGGCTTCTATCGCACCGAGAAGGGCGTGGCCGCATCGACCCTCGACCTCTCACGCTTCCTGGTCGAGTCGCTGACGATCCGCCACGAGGTGCGCTAGCGAAGCGCATCACTGGAACGGGCCGATGCTCCACGCGTTCGCGTCGCGGGGCATGCCGTCGAAGTCGAGCTCCGCGATCGATTGTGCGACGCCGGTGTTCTTCGCCGGGCTGCCGTCTTGCAGATGGAAGTCGAGCGCGTCGGGGTCGACGAACATCGGATCGTCGGCGATCGGCGATTGCTCGCCGGTCGGAGGCGCGCCCGCGCCGAACCACACGTTGTGGGTGCCGCCGGGCTCCGCCGATTCGTTGCCGAGGTATGCGATGCCTGCTGCGGTCGACACGAAGATGTTGTCGTGCAGCTCGAGCGTGAGCT
>DASZPU010000803.1:0-2620 GCA_035550195.1 Nannocystaceae bacterium | reverse complement strand
TTCGCGGCGCCTCGTGACCGCGGCGCTCGGAGCCCCGACCACGATCATTGCCGCGGGGCTCCGCCGCCTTCGGTGCTTCGACACGGGCGGGCTCCGCTGCGACCGATGGCGGCGGCAGCTCGGCGCCCTCGCGCAGCCCATAGAAGCCGGGCTTGTCGCGCACGATGATGGGCGGTTGTCCGTCGCGGCCGACCCGCGACGCAGAGTTCAGGCAGCTGCGCATCGCTGCCTCGGGGTCGCGACCGACGTGCGACAACAAATTGGAGTCGACCGCCCGCTTCGCGACTTCGGCGAAGTGCAGCGGTCCGTCGGCGGTGCGAAGGATCTCGATCGCGGCCTCGAGGAAGGTCATCCGGATTGTCTCGCCAGGGTCACCCTCGTCGGGTCCGGCGCTCGACGTCGACTATCCGAAAACTTGCGCGCGGTTGGCAAGGACTGATAGCGGCGGAAACCAATGCGTCCGCTCACCTTCGGCGTGCTCCTGTCCGTGGGCCCCGCGAAGTCGGGGACCGACCCTGGGCCTGCGACCACCCATCGTGCCGACCGGGAGCTCGAGGCCCGGATCGACCTCCGCAGCGCCAGCGACCTCGTCGCCGCCCTCCGGGAGCTCGGCCACCAGGCGCGGGTCCTGGCCGCGGACGAGGATCTCGACCTCGGCCTGCGCAGTGCCGACGTCGACGCCTGCCTCCTGGCACTGCACGGACGAAAGGGTGGCGCGGGTGACGTGCAGGCCCTGCTCTCCGTGCGGGGCATCCCCTACGCGGGGCCGTCGGCGGCCGCAACTGCGTTGGCCTTCGACAAGGTCCGCGCGCGGCAGATGCTCGCCTACCACAACGTCCCGGTGCTCCCCGCGGTCGCGCTGGGCAAGGACCTCAAGGCCAGCGAGCGCGCGCTCGCGCTGCTCGGGTGGCCCTGCTACGTGAAGCCGCGCCGCGGTGCGCACGGGCTCGGCGTCACGCCGCTCACGGACATCGAGCAGGTGCGCGAGGCGATCGAGCGTGCGCTCGATCTGGATCGCGAGATCGTGCTCGAGCGCGCGGCCGAGGGCACCGAGGTGCAGGTCGTCATGCTCGGCGAGCGCGTGCTCGGTGCGGTCGAGCTCGTCGGTCGCGACGGTCACATGGACGGCGACATCGTCTGTCCGCCCCGGCTCGCGCGCGGACGCATGGCCGGCATCGAGAATCTCGCGCGCCGCACCGTCGCCGCGCTCGGGCTGTACGACGGGCTCACGCGCGTCGATCTGCTCGTGCACGATCGCCACAACGAAGTCGTGCTGGAAGCGGAGCCGTTGCCGACGCTCGCGCGCGACGGCGTCGTCGCACGCGTCGCGAAGGCGACCGGGCTCTCGTACGAAGCGTTGGTGTCGGAGCTCGTCGATCGGCTCGTGCTGCGCGTGCCGGAGACGTGGGCCGCACAGAGCGCGGTGCAGCTGCAGTGACGCGCACCGCTTCACGGGCGTGGCGCGTCGCGCTGTTGCTCGGCGCGGCCGCATCACCGTGGTGCGAAGCCGGAGCGCTGGATCACGCGCAGGAGAAGCTCGCGTCGCGCGTGCGCTTCGGCGACTGGGATCTCGACGTCGACGGCGTCCACCTGCGCGACGTCGAAGCCGAGCTGAAGGGGCGCGGGCTCGCGGCCGATGCGGTCGCGATCGGGCTCGGCGCGGCCGGCATCGACGTCGAGGTCGTGGGTCTGGTCGAGCGACCGATCACTGCGCACACGACCACGCCGGTCGGCGACGGATCGGCCGCGCCGATGCGTGATGCGCCCGAGCGCAGGCGCTTCGACACCCATGGCATCGCGGTGCACGTGCGCAGCGCGGGCACGCTCACGATCGCGTTGCCCGACGGCGGCAGCGCGGCGATCACCGACCCGAGCATCGATTTCGACGGCGGCGGTGGGCTCGAGCTGCGCGCACGCGCACGCGTCGACGCGCCCTCTCCGTTCGGCACGATCGCCGCCGACGTACCCGAGCTGGTCGTGCGGCGCGAAGGCGATCGGTGGCGCGCGTCGGGCATCGCCGCGATCGATCGTGCGGCCCCGGTCTCGCTCGCGATCGAGCGGCCCGACGAAGGCGCCACCCGCATGCTCGTCGCCGACGCGGGCGGCGGATCGCTCGAGCTGGTGATCGAGGGCAAGTCGCGCGTGCGCATGCACGCCGAGCGCTTCGCCCTCGCCGGCCTCGGTCCGACCGTGCTCGCACGCCTGCGCAACCGCGGGCTCGGGCTCGAAGGCACACGGATCTCCGGTGGGCTCGCGCTGGTGCGCGACGAGACGATCCGCGTGCACGCCGACGAGCTCGTCGCCGACGGCGTCGTGATCGACGATCGCCGACTCGCGGCGCAGCCCGTCCGACTCGACGCGATCACCGTGGACGGCGAGCTCGGCTTCACGAGCCGCGAGCGCTTCGATGCGAAGCTCGCGATCGGCCATCGCGGCGCCGCGCTCGACGTCGTCGCAGCCCGCGACGGCGATGCGTTGCGCGTCGAGCTCGCGCTGGCGCAGCTGGGCTGCACCGAGCTGCTCGCCGCCTTCCCCAGCGGCATGGCCGAGGTGCTGCGCGGCGCTCGGCTGTCCGGCACGATCGACGGCCGCGCAGTGCTCGAGGTCTCGCTCGCCGAGC
>DASZPU010000802.1:0-16532 GCA_035550195.1 Nannocystaceae bacterium | reverse complement strand
TGATCGTCGGGCGGCGCACGCTGCAGGTCGATCGCGAGCGTGCGGCCGCCGATGCGCTCGTCAACGCCGAGCGCGCGCGCGAAGGAGCGCAGCGCGAGCGCGCGATCGAAGTCGACTCGCCCGCGCAGATCGAGCCCCGCGTCGAGCGCGAGCCCTGCGTACGCTGTGGTGGACGCGTGCACGTCGACGCGCACGAGGTCGCGGCCGATGGCGACGAGGTGCTGCGCCGCGTCGTGGGGATCTGCGGTGGCTGCGGCGCGCGCTCGATCACCTGGTTCCGCGTACGCAGCACGCTGGTGAACTAGGGATTGCGCCCGTCGCCACGTCCGTCTTGCTCGGTCTCCTCGTCGAGGCGACGGATGACCGCGGCGTCGGGCCGATCGGGCTGCAGCAAGCTGCCGAGATCGAGCAGCGCGTTGCCGACCGCGGTGCCGCCCGGCAGGGTGCGGATGCCGACCGGTTGGCCACGCCGACGCGCGCGCCGTCGCGCGACCACGATGAGCGTCGCCGCCAACAAACCGATGAACAGGGCGATCCACCCGAACACCGCACCGCTGTGGTCGGGCAGTGGACGGATGATCTCCGGGTCCAGCACGGATCCACCTTACACCCACGCGACCGCGATCTGACGCTTTGCTATGCTGGTGTCGGAAGGGCGGGCGTTCGCGTGCGCATGAGGCTACCCAGCTTGCTCGCAGTGTCGGCGCTCGGCTTCATCGCCGCGTGCCCCGACGAGGGCGAAGATCACCTGAGCAGCACCTGTCCGATGGTGCCGACGCAGGCGGACTGCGACGACGCGATGGGCTGCATCTGGGATCCCGATCACGCCGAGTGCGTGGTCGACTGCGCGATGATCGAAGAGCGCAACACTTGTCGCTCGGAGTCCGCCTGCATCTGGGACGGACAAGACTGCCTCTACGGCTCGTTATGATGACGACGCCGCGGCCCGGTCGGGCCGCACGCACGAATCGGGAACGCTTCGGGACGGTCGGTCCACCACCGTCTGCGAGGTCACTCCGCTGCGCCGGTGATCCTCCACGCGCGCAGATCGACCTGCTCGATCCCCGATGAGCCGCACTGGCCTTTCGGCAGCGTGATCGCGCGCAGGTTGCCGGCTGCGTCGGTTTCGACCTGCGCTTGGTAGCCGCTCTCGCAGCCTTGCGCGCAGCCGCTCGTCCACGCGAAGAGCTGCTGCAGCGCGCCGGCCTTCAGCGTGTGCACCTCGAGCTCGTACATGCAGCAGCAGTCGTGCTGGATGACCAACAAGCCGCTACCGTCGGGGCCGATCAGCACGTCGAACGCGGTGTTGGTCGCGATGCGCTCGAGCAGCGTGACCGCCTCGCCGTCTTTCTCGCCGAGCAGCTTCCACTGCGAAACGTCGCCGCAGCTCACGTTGAAGACCGCTTCGTCGCTGCCGTCGCGATCGAGATCGATGCGCCGCTCGTGCGCACGCGCAGGGCCGTCGGCGCCGCCCGACGCGATCACCGGATCGCACTGCGCGATCATGTCGGCGAGCGCCTGATCGAACGGCGACTTCGCGACGGGTGGCGCCGTGCTTCCGCCGTCGTCGCTGGCCGCACCGGCTTCGCCCGCCGCCACCGGATCGCGCCGCGCTGGCCTGCACGCACCGAGCGCGACGACGACGACGAGGAGCGCGCGAGCGAGCACGGGCGAAACGGTAGCGCCCATGCGCGTCCGAGGCCAGCGTCACTCGCGTCGCAGCTCGAAGGGTAATTCGATCTCGACGGGATCGTCGCCCACCGGCGGATCGAAGGCCAACAGGTTCACGTAGTCCATGACGCAGTTGCGGAAGAGCGGTTGCTCGAGCTCCGAGATCGGATCGAACGCGGCGCGCGCGACCACGCCGCGGTCGCCCCGGCGCACGACTTCGAGCTCGAGGATGATCTGTCCCTGGGCATCGATGTCGTTGAGCTGCAAGCCCTCGTAGCAGAGCTCGATGCCGGGGACGAGCTGCTCGTGGAGCGTTCGACGGATCGACGCGCGCGTGAGCCCGGGCTCCTCGAGCGCGCTCGGGAATGCGATCTCGAGCGCGCGCAGCTCGACGACGACGGGCGGTGCAGGCCGCAGCAGCCACAGCAGCAGCAACGCGGCGGCCACGGCCGCGCACGCGATCGCAACGCCACCCGTGCGCCGCGGGCGTGGAAGCGCACGCGTGGGCTCGACGCGCTCGCGCTCGTCGAGCTCGTACAAGCGTGCGAGCACGCGATCGGCGAAGCCGTCCGACAGATCGGCGACGCGCCACGTTTCGAGGTCCGCGCTCGTCGGTCGCTCCGTCATTCGTTCACCTCTTCCAGCGCGCGCTGCAGCGCGGCACGAGCGCGCCACAATCGCGACTTCACCGTGCCGATGTCGATGTCGAGCGACTCGGCGATCTCCGCGTACTCGAAGCCGTGGTACTCGCGCAGCACGAACGCCGCGCGATAGGCCGGCGCGAGTCGCCCGACCGCGTCGGCGATCGCGGCCCCGATGCGCGCACGATCGGGCGCGAGCTCGTCGGGCTCGACGTACGCGTCACCGGCATCGTCGTCGAACTCGCGCGCGGGCAATCGCTTGCGCTCGATCGCTTGCAACGCGAGCCGTGTCGCGATCGTCAGCAGCCACGTCGACAGGCGTGCGGGCCCGTCGGGATCGAAGCGCGACAGCGCCGCGAAGGCGCGCAAGAACGTCTCCTGCGCGAGATCTTCGGTGAGCGCGTCGAGGCCGGACCCCGCGAGCATGCGGCGCAACAACGACCCCACCGCGCGCTGATGCCGGAGGATCAGCGCGCGGCAGGCTGCGGGCTCGCGCTCCCGTGCCCGCAGGATCTCGTCGCGTTCCGCGTACCTGTCGGTCGCGAGCGTGATCGTCACGTCGTCTTCCATCGAACGCGCGCGCGAATGTTCCTAGTCGTCATGGTAGCAAAAGCCTTTCGCGCCTTCGGGGAGGTCCGCGGGGTTGGGGCAGTGCATGCCTTCGGGGCACTGATCCTCGGACTCGCACAAGAGCACGCAGATGTTCTCCTCGAGCGCGCACGCGGGGTCGGCACCCGTGCCGGGGCCGGGGCAGTCGGCGCCGACGCGACACGGCGGCGCGCAGACGCAGTGGGGGCCGCCGTCGATCTCGACCTCGTCGGGACCACACGCGCCACAAGGTCCGTAGGGCGCGGGCACGTCGGCGGTCTCGCTCGAGCTCGCGACGTCGCTGCTCGTGTCCGTGCTGCCCGTGCTGCTCGCATCGTTCGCGGTCGTGCTCGTCGACTCGCTGCTACTGCTCGCCGCCGTCGTCGTGCTCGTCTCCGTGGTGCTCGGAGCGACGTCCGTGGTGCTCGACGTCGAGCTGGTGCTCGAGCTGGTGCTGGTGCTCTCGCCGTCGCCCGACGATCGCGTGGGACCACATGCGGTGACGAGAGCAACGACGACGAGCAAGGGCGTGCGCGGCAGCATGCACGCTGGCATCGCACCGCGGCGTCGATGTTCCCGATGGCTCGCCCAGCGCGTGGGAGGACATCGCGCCGCGGCCGATCTGCCGGCCGATCGAGCACCATGTGCTCCACGCGTCGGACTTCGCGGGTGGTCGGTGGCGCATCGTGATCGAGTGATCGCGGCGATCGCTGCGCACGTCATCACGTGGTCGTAGCGTGCATGTGCGACGCGTGTCGCCGTGGTCGCGAACGTCCGCACGCGTGACCGCGATCGAACGGTCGATCAGCACGCTCGCGCGTGCGTGATGTGCATGCCTCACTGCGATCACGACAGCAATTCGCGAGTGGCCGTGTTGCCGCGTAACGCTTCGTGTCAACGACGCTTGCCGATCGTACATGTGCAGATCAAGCTGAGCTTCGACTCGATCTCGGCCGACGCAACGACGCGTCGGCGGGCGACGGGAACGGTCGTGGATCCGACGCATCGCATTCGACGACGCCGTCGACTCGGCGCAGTGCTGGGCCTCGTGCTCGGCGGGCTCGCAGTCGCGGCAATCTTGTGGCCGGGCTTGCAGCAGCTGCGCACGCCCGGGCCGATGAATGTCGGACACGAACGGCTCGAGTGCGCGAGCTGCCATCGCGCGGCCCCGGGCTCGACGCGCCAGCAGCTGCAGTCCAATGCTCGCAGCGCGATCGGCCTGCGGAGTGCGTCGGTGGACTTCGGATCGCGTCCGGTCGGCAACGAGGTCTGTCAGGGCTGCCACGAGCGGCCGAACGATCGCCATCCGGTCTATCGATTCCTCGAGCCGCGCTTCGCCGATGCTCGCGCCGCGATCGCGCCGCACGAGTGCACGTCGTGTCACGCGGAGCACTCGGGCCGCCGCGCGACGGTGGAGGCGGATGCCTGTCGTCACTGCCACGCGGAGCTGTCGCTCGCGCGCGATCCGATCGCGCCGGCGCACGCGGAGCTCGTCGCGAACGGCGAGTGGACGACGTGTCTCGCGTGCCACGACTTCCACGGCAACCATGCGAGCGCAGCACCGACCACGCTCGCCGATGCGCTGCCGCCGGCGGCGATCCGCGAGTACCTGGCCGGTGGTCCGTCGCCGTATGGCGAGGTGCTGCGACCCGCGAGCGATGGAGGCGTCGGACCATGACCAGAGTGCTCGCGCTCGCGGTGTTGCTCGCGGCCTTCGGGTGCCTCGGCGTGTACTTGTTCGTGAACGCGCCACCGGAGCTCGGCGCACGCGAAGCCGACGCACCGCGCGTCCCGATCGCGCGCGTGTTCGAGATCGTCGCGCACGAGAACGCGACCGCGCGTGCGCTCTACACCCGCGAGATCGTGCAAGCGGGCATGGCCCGCGGCCTGCGTTTCACCGAGGACTGGCAGGACCCCGCGAGCGCGTCGGGCCCGCTGCCGGCGCTGTTCCTGAGAGCGACCGCAGCGCGCCTCGAGCAGAGTCCGATCGAGCTGCGATTGTTCCTCGGATCCGATCTGCCGGTGCGCAGCTCGAACCGCTTCACCGGCGCGCAGGCCGACGCGTTCACGCGCGTGCGCGCGAGCGGCGAGCCGGTCGTGCTCTTCGCGGAGGACACCGGGCTGCACACCGCGTTGTTCCCCGACGTCGCGGTCGCGCAGGCGTGCGTGGACTGCCACAACGCGCACGCCGACAGCCCGAAGCACGACTGGCGCGTCGGCGAGATCATGGGCGCGACGACGTGGTCGTTCCCGCGTGAGAGCGTGACGCCGGAAGAGCTGCTGACGATCGTCGCCGTGTTGCGCGGTGCGTTCCGCGACAGCTATGCCGCGTACCTCGACCAGCTCGCCGGGCTCGAGACTCCGCCTGCGATCGGCGAGACGTGGCCGCGCGACGGCTACGCGCTGCCCAGCGTCGAAGTGTTCGCGCGCGAGCATGCACGGCTCGCGTCGACCGACACGCTCGCGGGCTTGCTCGCGATGACCGGAGCGCCATGAACCCACGTCGTCATCCCACCCTCGTGATCACGTTCGGGCTGCTCGCGCTGCTGGTGGCGCAGGACGTCTACGATCTGCGGATCTCCGCGCTCGAGCAGCTGCAGCGCGACGATACCTGGAAGATCGCGACCGGCACTCTGCTGGTCGCGTTCCTGGGCTATCAGTGGGTGCTCGCGGCGCTGCGCGTGCGCGGCTCGAAGGCCGCGGGGCACCAGCTCCGTTGGCATCGCTGCATCGGGGCGTGCGGTCCGCTGCTCTTCTGGTTGCACGCGACGCGCTTCGGCTACGCGTACCTCGGGCTCTTGTCGGTGGTGTTCCTCGGCAACCTGCTGCTCGGCGCCGCCGCGCCGCTGTTGCAGCGCATCCACGTGAAGGCGATCCGCATCGGCTGGCCGGTGCTGCACATCGCCGCCGCAGTGCTCACGCTCGTGCTGACCGCGATCCACACGGTGATCGCGGCGTGGTACGAGTGACGGCATGCCCGCCGCGCTCTGCGAGCTCGTCACTCGAGCGATGTGACGACGGCCATCACGGCGAGGTAGACCGCGAGGCCGATCGCGATCGCGATCATGGTGCGGCGGTGCCGCGGCGACGCGTAGTAGGCGTGCACCGGGGCCTCGCGCTCGGTGATCTCGCGGCGGTGGGCGTCGGCGATCTCGCGCGCTTCGGCGCTCGCCTCGGTGGGGATCGCGGCGCGCAGCCGCGTGATCACCTCGTCGGCGCGTGCGCTCGCCATCGCGGTCGCGGACCACAGCTCGATCGTGCGCTCGCCGTCGGTCGCGTAGAAGACCGTCGCCGCGCCGCGCCCCTGCGCGCGCACGTCGTAGCCGAACGCGGTGCCCTTGCCGATCTCGTCGCTGCGCAAGAGTCCGCGGACGACGAGGCGCTCACCCGCGAGTGCGAGACGGCGCGTGCCGACGATCGCGTAGCCGACGATCGCGAGGCCGAGGACGCCCGCGGCCCACGGCCGCATCGGCAACAGCAGGCTCGCCGACAGTGCGAGCCCACCGAAGAGCGGCAACACGGGGATCCACGTGGCAGTGCGCGCGCCGGTGAAGAGCACGACGCAGCGTAGCGCGCTTCTACCGACGGCGGCGCACGATCGTCAGAAGCACATCTCGTACAACACGTTGCATTCGTCGAACGTGAGGTTCGGGTACGCCCCGAAGCACACGACGACGTCGTGGCTGTACATGTCGGTCGTCGGATCGAAGCACCACTCGTACACGTTGTTCTCGAACCCGTCGTCGCACGGAAGGCCGAGCATTCCGTAGCAGTGGCAGAAATTGGTCATGATCGTCTCGCAGGCGGCGTCGGCGTAGCCGTCGCACGCGCAGCTGTTGATGTCGGCGCAACCCGGCGACAAGTAGCCGGTCTCCGCGCAGATATCGTCGCAGCTCTGCGAGACCACCACGTCGAACGTGCAGACGTCGAGGATGCCGTCGTGACAGACGTGGTTGCCTTCTTCTTCGCACTCCACCACCGCGGGGCCCGTGCTGCTCGAGCTCTCGTCCGAGCTCGAGCTGCTCTCGTCGGAGCTCGACTCGGTGGTCTCCGCGCTCGACGTGCTGGTCTCGACGTCGCTCGAGCTCGATTCGGCCGGCAGCATGACGCAGATCTGCGAGAAGCAGGAGAGCTCGCCCTCGCAGGTGCCCTCGTCGCACGCGCAACCTTCGGTGCCCGGCGTGCAGTCGGGACCGCTGGTGGTGGTGCTGCTGCCGCTGCTGCTCCCACCGCTGGTGTCCACACCGCCGCTCGTCGTGCCCTCGGCCGTCGCGTCGCCGGTCGCACCACCCGAGCCTTCGCAGGCGAGCGCGCACGAGCATGCGAGCAGCGTCGCGCGCAGGAATCCTCGGTGGCTTCGCATCACAGACATGCCGCCTCCGCCGGGGCGCAATCCGCCACCTCGTCGATCGGGTACGCGTTGAAGCACGCCACGTAGTCGTTCTCCATCGTCCAGCATTGGTCGTAGAAGATCTGCAGCTGCTCTTCCGTGCACGGGATGTCGTAGTCGATGTCCGCGCAGATGCAGAGGTTGTACGCGCCGTCGTAGCAGAAGTCGTCGTTGTAGCCGGCGCACTCGCATGAATCCGCCGTCGCGCAGCCCGGTGACATGTAGCCCGACAGCGCGCACCAGTCGGCGCACGTCGTGTACTGCCAGAAGCCGTCGTCGCAGGTCTGCAGCACGTTGTCGTCGCAGTAGTTGTCTTCGTCGAGGCAGTTGTCGGGCACGACCGTGGTGCTCGACTCTTCGCTCGAGCTCTCGTCCGTGCTCGACTCGCTCGAGCCGTCGATCGCGGTCGTGCTCGACTCGCCGTCCTCGCTGCTGGCCTCGATCGCCGGTTGCACGCACAGATCCGACAGGCAGACGAGGCCGTCGAGGCAGAGCCCGTCCATGCACGGGCACTTCTCGTAGCCCGCGTAGCACTGGTCTTCGCCTTCGCCGGTGCTGCTGGTGCTCGCGGTGGTCGAGCTCGGAGTGCTCGACGACGTCGACTCGGCGGACGTCGTATCACCCACCGCGCTGCCGCCACCGTCGCCACATGCCGTGAGCAGCAGTGCAAGGCTCCACGCGCGACTCGTTCGATATCTGCTCATGCGCCACACTCCGCGACCGCCATCTCGCAGTCCTCGATGGTTTGGACGTCGTATTGCGACCAGCACGTGTTCGCCGGCGTCGTGTCGGCGAAGCACGCCTGGTACTCCAGCTCGAGCTGCGCGCTGGTGCAGGAGACCACGCCGTAGAGCGCATCGATGCAGATGCAGTGCTGGTATGCGGCGTTGTCACAGACCTCATCGCTGTGAACGTCGCACGAGCAGGCTTCCGCCTGCTCGCAGCCGGCCGACGAGTAGCCGGTCAGGGCGCACGCGTCCTCGCAGTCGACGACTACCCACTGACCGTCGACGCAGGTCTGCAGCTCGTCGTCGTCGCAGTAGGTGTCGTCGTCGTAGCAAACGTCGGGCAGGCCGGTGCTGCTGGATTCCTCGCTCGAGCTCGCGTCGGTGGGATCGCCGGAGCTCTCGGTGGTCGTCGCGTCCGTGGCGTCGCCCTCGCTCGAGCCGGCGTCGGGCACCAGCACGCAGTGGTTCGAGAGGCACATGAGCCCTTCGATGCAGCGTGCGTCCTCGAAGCACGGACAGCCTTCCCAGCCCGGTACGCACGTGTCGTCGTGCGCGCCACTCGTGCTGGGATCGTCACTGGTCGCGTCGAGGCTGGTCGCGTCGAGACTGGTCGCGTGACCACTGCTCGTCTCGCCGTCACCCTCCGCGGTCCCCGCGTTGCCGCACCCCGCGACGAGCGCGATCGCAACGATTCCCTGCAAGCCATTCCTGCGCATGCCTTCTCCGCGATCGACGCACCACGAAGCGGTGCGTGAACGAGCGTGAAGTGTGACGGCCGGGATTTTCGATCCGCGGCGGGGCGAGATTTTCGACCGGGCCGCATGTGGGTCCCACGCGCGGCCCCGCTGCGGGTCGTGCGGATCACCTCGACGGACGCGTCCATGCGAACGCGGCGAACGGAGGATCGAGCGGTGCGTTCGTCAGGAGGTTCGTCGTGGTGCTGAGCTCGTAGACCGAGACGCCGAGCACGACCTCGAGGGCTTGCGCCTCGGTGAAGCCGGCGGCGAGGAAGCGTGCGAGCTCGTCGTGATCGACGCGGCCGTGCGCCGCGAGCAGCGTCCGCGCGAGCGCGCGTACGGCTTCGAGGCGGGGATCGTCGAGAGGGCCGCCTGCGCGCAACGCCGCGAGCACGCGTGCGTTCGCGGGATCGGCCGCGAGCATCGCCGAGTGCATCGCCATGCAGTAGTGACAGCCGCGCTCGTAGGCGACGGTCATCGCGAGCGTCTCGCGCTCGAGCGGTGCGAGGCTCGTGCGCTCGAACGCGGCGAAGCCGGCGAGCATGTGGCGCAGGAGCGCGGGTGAGTGCGCCGCGCGTGCGACCGGTTGGGCGAGGAATCCGACCTGCCGCGCGGATGCGGCGAGGACGGAGCGGACCTCGGCAGGGGCGGTGGTTTCGTCGAGGGCGGGGAAGTGCTCGGTGCTCATGATGGGTCTTCGCTCTCTGTTGTCGATGCAACTATCTGGGACGGTGCAATGCGCCGGGGAAGGGTGGCGCTCAGCTCAGGTTCTCGAACATGCGCTTCAAGGTGGCGCGCGTCGTCACGAGCGCGCGGTCGTCGATGCCGTGGTTCATGCGCTTCACGATCGCCTCGGCGACCGGCACGAGGCGCTTCTGCAGCGCGCGGCCGTGACGGGTGAGGTGGACGAGTCGCACGCGCGCGTCGGCGTTCGAGACCCGGCGCTCGAGCAGGCCACGCGCCTCCATGCCGTCCAGGATGCGGCTCATGGTGGGGCGATCGCGGAACGTCGCGTCCGAGAGCTCGCTCTGGCTCTGGCCTTCGCGCTCCCAGAGGCGGATGAGCACGGTCCACTGCTCGGGGGTGAGCTCTTCGCCGTGCTCGCGGAACGCCCGGAACATCTCGTTGCGCGCGGCTTGGTAGACCCGGTGGATCCAGAAGCCGATCGCGTTCTCGACGACGATGCCGCCGTCCACGAACTGGTCTCGCATGCCGAGACAGCCTACGACCGCGGTCAGTAGTTGTCAATGCAATCAATCGGGGAAAATCGCGGCGCCCCGAGGGGTGGGGCGCGCGCGATGGGGTGGGCGGTCAGCCGCCGCTGCTACTCATGCTGGTGCCGCCGCTGCTCGAGCTCGTGCCGGTGCTGCTGGTCGTGCAGGCATCGCAGCCCTCGTCGCCGCCACCGGTGGTGCCGCCGGCGTCATCGCCCGTGGTGCCGCCACCGTCGTCGTCTTCGTCGCAGTCGTCGTCGTGATCGTCGCCGTCGTCGTGATCGTCGCCGTCGTCGTCATCGTCGTCGTCGTCATCGTCATCGTCATCATCGTCGTCGTCATCGTCATCATCGTCGTCGTCATCATCGTCGTCACCGCAGTGATCGGTGCCCATCATCCCGTTGTTGTAGCCGTCGAGCATGTCGGCGAGCTCGAGCGCGTGGTCGCGATCGCCGTCGGCGATGCTGCAGCCTTCGAGCAGGCTGCCCGCCTCGTCGACCGCAGCCGTGACCTCGGCGTGCGCGGCCGCCCCCGCAGCGACGTTGAGCTGCGCCGCGATCCACTGGTGCGCGAGGATGATCCACGCGTTGCCGTGCTTCGGCGGCGTCCACAGGATCTCGAGCCACGTGCTGTCGCACAGCGCGGTGTCCTCGGCGATCGGCCACGCGATCTGGTTGTGCGGATGCTTCGAGCTCGCGTTGTGGTTCTTCCAATAACCTTGGGTGAGCACGCACCCGCCGTCGCCACCGGTCTCGCTCGCCACGGTGGTGCTCTCGCTGCCGCTTTCGCTGCCACTGCTGCTGCCGTGCGTCTCCGTCTCGCCGTGACGCGGCACGTCGTCACCCGCCGCGCCGCCACATCCGACGAGCAACGCCGACACCACACAACCTTCGATCGCTTTTCGCATTGCGGTAGATCCCTTCTCTTGCCCGGGGTCCGCCGCGCACACACTACGAACGGATGCGACCGCGGCAACCGTCGAGCGGTGCGCGTCCGCGACACACTCGGCGTAGCTGCGCTCGTTGCCAGGGTTCACGCGGCACGACACGGACCGTCGCAATCGACACGACCCTCGCACCGCGCAACGACGCCACACCACGCGCTGCGGCAGCGGCCAGCCCGCCCCTGCGCCGGTATTCCACGCCGTGTGGAGATCCCGTAGCATCGTGGGGATGGAACGACATGGATGGGTCGTATGGCTGGGTAGTGCGTGCTGGTTGTTCGCGCGGGAGGCCGACGCAGCGCCGGTGACGGATCCGACCGCTGCGCCACCGGGCGCGGTCGTGCTGCACTTCGACGAAGTCGCGGTCCCGGTGCTCAGCGAGGTGACCGATCAGTTCGAGTCGTTCGGCGTCACCTTCCCGTCGCCGCCGGCGTGGGCGATGAACGACAACTCGTTCAGCGGCTATCCCGGGATCTTCGGGCTGTCGATCGACAACTTCAGCATCACCGGGATCTGCGAGCCGACCTACTCGATCCAGTTCGCCGCGCCGGTCGCGTTCGCAGGTTTCGACATCGTCACCAACGACGGCGACAACACCGACGTCGTCGCGACGCTCGACGGCGTCATCGTCGAGAGCAACCAGTTCGTCACCACCGTCTCGTCGGGTGGCTTCATCGGCTTCGACAACCCCGGCGGATTCGATCGCCTCGACATCTCGGTGCAGTTCAACGTGAACGGCTGCATGGTGATCGACGAGCTCACCTTCTCGGGCAGCAACTGCGGCGACGGGCTGATCGACGGCGCCGAGGCCTGCGACGAGGGCGGCGAGACGGCGACCTGCGACGTCGACTGCACGTTCCCGGTGTGCGGCGATGGGCGGCTCAACGTGAGCGCCGGCGAAGCGTGCGACGACGACGGCGAGTCGGCCGCGTGCGATCCCGATTGCACGCTCGCGACGTGTGGCGACGGGCAGCTCAACATGACCGCGGGCGAGCTGTGCGACGACGGCGGCGAGTCGGCCGCGTGCAACGTCGACTGCACGATCCCGATGTGCGGCGACGATGTCGTCAACATGAACGCGGGAGAAGAATGCGATGACAGCACGGAGTCGCCGACCTGCGATCCCGACTGCACGTTGCCCGTGTGCGGCGACGGCTACGAGAACAACACCGCGCTCGAGGTCTGCGACGACGGCAACACCGCGAGCTGCGACGGCTGTCGCGGCGATTGCAGCAACGACGAAGACGGCTGCGGCGACGGCTATCTGTGCCCGCCGGAGGAGTGCGACGACGGCAACCTCGTCGACGGCGACGGCTGCTCGTCGACCTGCACGCTCGGCACGATGGGCGAGAGCAGCAGCGAGGGCGGCAGCAGCGAGAGCAGCAGCGAAGGCGACAGCAGCAGCGGCGCGAGCGAGAGCAGCAGCGACGGGGCGAGCAGCAGCGACGGCGGCTCGACCGCGAGTGTCGACGAGAGCACGTCGGCCACCGACCCCACGACGGCCACCGTCACAACGGTCGCAGACACGGGCGACGGGAGCACGAGCACCGACGGCGCACCGCAGAGCGGCGGCGATCCAGGCTGCGGCTGCACGAGCGATCGCCCACAGTCGCTCGCATGGGCGGGCCTCGTGGCGCTCGCGCTCGCGCGCCGACGTCGGCGTTGCTGATCCGCGCTCTACTTCGCGTACCAACGCGGGGCGCGTTTCGACAATCGAACAGGGGGCGAGTACGCGGTGCTCGCACCGCACGAAAGGCTTCGTCGACGTTCCGCGCGACTCCGAGCGCGATCCCGTGAGTTCGTCACCACGCTCGACAGGATGGTTTCGGAATGGGCCTTGAGCGGCCAGAGTTCGCGTGCGACCGTGCTTCCATGCATCCGATTCGAGATCTAGTTCGCCCTGCGCTTGTAGGGCTTGGGTTCGTTTCGATTTCTTGTGGCGACGACGACACGAACTCGACGGAGTCGATCGGAAGCATGACGGCGACAACGACGACGGGGACCGCGTCTACCACCGCGACCACCGGCGACATCGAGACGAGCAGCGAAGGGGAGGGACCCAGCGAGGGGTCCGGCAGTACGAGCGGATCCGCCAGCGATACCAGCGTCGACTCCACGGGATCCCAACCCGATCTCGGCGTTTGCGAGCAGTTCATCGAGTGCGCGATGGAGGTCATGCCCGAGACGATCGCGACGATCATCGCTACGTACGGACCCGAAGGAAGCTGTTGGTCGCTTCCTGGCGTCACCGAAGAGGACTGCTGGACGGAGTGCTCGGCCCAACTGCTCAACACGGCCGAGGGTTACCCGGAAGCCGCTGCCTGCTGGGCCTGCGAGCAGGACGCTGATTGTCCCGCGACTGCCTCGCGCTGCGAGCTCTTCAAACATGTCTGCCGCGCCCCGGACGAGATCGAGCATTGCGACCTGCGTGCGAGCAGGCAACTGGTGCTTTGAAGTGGCTGCTGGGAACGGAAACATCAGCGAGCTCGATTGCCCGAGAGCATACGGGCTCGATCGCTGCCCGGATGACGCTCTGGGTTACTGCTGGGATCGGTACGGGACTAACTACGACGGCCAGGTGATGCGACTCTACGCACCGTTCACGCTCTCGGAAGCGCAGACGCAGTGCGAGAACTTCGGCTGGACCTGGTACCCGCTATAGCGGCTGCGTTGCCGAGGTCGAGTGCACTCTCGACGGCTAGACGCGAAAACCGCGAAGTCGATCGACTATACGTCGGAACGGCGAGCACCAAGCGCCGTAGCGCTCGTCGTGCTCGCTTCAGCGCCGCGCCGCTTCGGCTCGCGGACAGAGTCTTCGGTCTTCACCTCGACGAAGAGCAGCGGACGCTTCGCGGAATTGGACGCGTCGCCACGATCCTGGTTCTTTCTGAAAAGCGCCCGACGAAGGCGCGCCGAGAGACAAGAACCGGCGCGCCTTCGTGCGGGCAAAGATCAGCCGACCGGAGCCAGCTCGGTGATCGTCGGCGCAGTGGTGTCCGACGTGGTGTCCTCGTTCGCGCGGCGGCGAGCCGCGGCGCGACGGCGACGCAACGACTACTCGCGGGCGGAGTTCCCAAGCGGTCGCACTGCGCGGAGGCCGGCATCGGGACGGAACCCCTGAACGCAGCGTGAAGACGGGCGCCGGGCGAGGCTAGGCCGGATGCGAGCCGATGAACTGTCGGATCGTGGTCAGCATGATCCGAATCTCGGCGAGCGCTCGCGACTCAAAAACCGCATCGGCGTGCGCGGCCTCGTTGCGGATCCGAAGATTGGCGGATTGCTGGTCCCTGTCGGCGAGCGAGTACGCGCCATCCTTCGCGAGTTGGTCGTTGAGGTTCGCCGCCTTGATCGGGCTTCCATCCGGTTTCGCTGTCGGAATCTCCGCTCCTCCGCAAGTGCGCAAAGGTGCAGCTCGAGCGCGGCACCACCGATAACCGCTGCAGCCATTCGGTGCTCTGCCACGAGAAGGTCGTCGGCCTGAGAGAGCAAGTCGGACAGCGACCGGGCACGCACGAGCCCGCCGATCGAGTCGAGCTCGTCATGCAGGATCGCGTCGCGCACGGCACCGATCGTGCCGAGCTCGACGCTGATCGAGTTGCTGATGGCATGCCGATGGGGATAGGAGTTGAAGGCCTGCGTGAAGACGTGCTCGCGGCCGAACGTCGCGACGAGCAGATACTCTGCCCTGCGCGCGCCACATCTCGTACTTCGTCGAGTTGAAGCCCACGGGCTCGTGCGTGATGGCGTCGGCCCGCCGCCGAGCCGACTGGACGGGTCGCGTCTCTTTGGAGGCCGCGATTAGCTCGTTCGCGGAGCCGATCAGCCGGTCAAGCCGGGCTGTGAGTATCTCGAGCGGTGTCGGCATGCGCGGAGGGTGATGGGCGCCTCCGCGGGACCATGGCGGGACCACGGCTCGGCTCGATCTCTCGAAATCCCGGTTGCCGGGGTGGGCGCGGTAGGGTTCGAACGTTCGCGACGGTGCGCGGAGGCAACTCCTCCGCTGACGTGCTCGCGAGCTGATGCGCGAGCTGCCATGGGCGGTCGGACCCCTGCGCACCGGCTGACGCTCACGGCGACTCGTTCTGCGTCTTCAGCCACACGAAGCGACCCGATTCACCATGTCGCACGCGCACGCGCACGCCTTCGTCGGCGTGCTCGCGCAACAGCTCGACCGCTGCGCTCGCGGAGCGCACGGGCTCGTCGCCGACGCGCTCGAGCGTGTCGCCGGGCGCGATGCCTGCTCTCGCAGCGATCGAGCCCGGCGCGACGTCGGTGATCACGACTGCCGCGTCCGCGGAGAGCTGGAGACGCTCGCGCAGCTGTGGCGTCACGTCGGAGAGGCGCAAGCCCAGCATCGTCGGCATCGCGGCACTGACGTTTCGTTTCTCGACGCCGCCGGTCTCGAGCGCGTCGAGCTGCAGCTCGAGCGCGCGACGTTTGCCGTCGCGCCACAACACGAGTGCGACGTCGGTGCCCGGCGTGGTGCGGGCGATCTCCATCCGGAAGCGCGCGACGTCGTCGACCGGCTTGCCCGCGAGCTCGACGACGATGTCGCCGGCGGTGATGCCGGCCTTCGCAGCCGCGCTGCCCGGCTTCACATCTTGAACGAGGATGCCCTTGCCTGCGTAGTCGAAGCTCGCGGCGAGCTCGTCGCTGAGCTCGGAGATCACGACGCCGAGCTGACCACGGCTGACCTTCCCGCGCGTGCGCAGCTGATCGACGATGTGCTTGGCGAGGTCGATCGGCACCGCGAACGCAACGCCATTGTTGGCGCCGGTGCGCGAGGCGATCGCCGTGTTGATGCCCACGACGCGGCCGTCGAGATCGACGAGCGGTCCGCCGGAGTTGCCCGGATTGACCGCCGCATCGGTCTGTATGAAGTCTTCATAGTCGACGATGCCGAGGCTCGCGCGTCCGACCGCGCTGACGATGCCGGCGCTCACGGTCTGCGAGAGCCCGAACGGGCTGCCGATGGCGAGCACCCAGTCGCCGACCTCGAGCTTGTCGGAGCTGCCCAGCTCCGCGGGCGCGAGCGATTCGCCGTCGATCTTCAACAGCGCGAGATCCGTGGCCGGGTCGGTACCCACGATCGTGCCCGCGCGCTCGCTGCCGTCAGCCAGCTTCACGCGCACGTTCTCGGCACCTGCGACGACGTGATTGTTGGTGAGCACGTGGCCATCGCGATCGATCACGACCCCGCTGCCCAGGCCCTGCTGATCGAGGCGATCGGGCAGACCGCGACCGAAGCGGTCGAACGGATCACGCATCGGCATCGCGCCGCGCAGATCGACGGACTTGCTGGTGTAGATCGAGACGACGGAGGGACCGACATCCTTGATCGCATGCTTGAATGCGACCTCGAGATCGTCGATCGCCGCCACCTTGGCGCTCGGCGGTGCGGGTGTTTCATCGGCGCTGGCCGTCATCCCACCGAGCATCGGCTCGACGGACTCCGCTCCGCGTGCGCCGCTGCAGCCCAGCGCCAGCGTCATGATCAACGGAATGCTGCTTCGTCGGGTCATGGTCATCCTCCGCGCGCGCGGACGCGACCGCATCCGCGGTGCTGCCGCGCGGCCGGCTCCCCGAGAGAGGGAGGGCCGCAACGGCTCGACGGAAGCTC
>DASZPU010000801.1:0-9402 GCA_035550195.1 Nannocystaceae bacterium | reverse complement strand
GCGCGCGCTCGCGAACGCGATCTCGCACGCGACCACGGTGCCGTCGCCGCGCCGATGCTGCACGACGCGGGCACGTCCGAGCAACGCGGCTGCGACGAGATCGAGCGCGAGCACGGCGGCGTCCTCGTCGTCGGGGCCGCTGCGATCGAAGCGCTTTAGCCAGCCGCCGAGCTCGGCCGCGATCGCAGCGTCGTCGACGGCGATCGTGATCGGCAACGCGCTCGCGATCACGATGCGATCGCGTTCGGTGGTGACGTCGTCGTCGAGCAGCGCGAGCAGACGCTCGAGCCCCGCGACGAACGCATCGCTCATGGCAGGAGCCCGCGGACGATCAGCTCGACGTTCTCGCGGATGAGCACGTCGTGCGGCTGCCAGTGTTGCTCGGGCGCGAGGATGAGCAGCGCGAGCAAGCCGTGTTGGGCCGCGAGCACGGTCTCGGCGATGGTGATCGGATCGGCTTGGCGGATCGCGCCGGCTTCCATCGCCTGGCGCAGACCTTCGACGAGGTACGCGAACGTGTTCGTGCGCTGGTGCCCCCAACGATCGACGTAGCGCAGCGGCGAGAGATGATCCCAACCCGGGTTGGGACGATGCGTGAGGAACACGATGCGGTACTCGTCGGGGTGCGCGAGGCAGAAGCGCAGATAGCCTTCCAGCCCGCGACGCAATCGATCGAGCGGCGGATCGGGCGATGCGAGCAACGCATCCATCGCGGGCGTGAGCGCGGCGAACACTTCGTGGCAGATCGTGTCGAGCAGCTCGTCCTTCTCGCGGAAGTAGAGATAGATCGCGGTGGAGCTGATGCCGATCTTCGCGGCGACCTTGCGGATCGAGACGCCCTCGTAGCCCTCCTCGAGCAGGATGGATTTCGCGGCCGCGAGGATCTCGTCGCGACGCACCGCGCCCTCGCCCCGGGGCTTGCGCGACTTTGCCCGAGCCAGCCGTTTGGGGGCCTGGGCCGCTTTTCCGCCTCGCTTCACGATCTGTAGGACCCCCGTAACTCGGCCCAGGTTACCACCGATAAGTGAACAGTGGTAACCGAAGCCATCGAGCTGCCCAGGGGCCAGGCCGCGGCAGCGCCCGCGCGTGCCGGCCTCGCGGGATCGTGGGCGATGACCACGCTGCTGGCGTGGCGCAACCTCGCGCACGATCGCGTGCGCCTCGTCGTCACGCTCGTCGGCATCGTGTTCTCGGTGGTGCTGATGGGCATGCAAAGTGGTCTGCTGGTCGGCTTCGTGCGCACGACCAGCTCGCTGGTGGAGCACGCCGACGCGGATCTGTGGATGGTTCCCAAGGGCACGCTCGACGTCGACCTCGGCGGGCCGCTCGACGAGCGTCGCCGCTATCAAGCGCTCGCGGTACCGGGAGTCGAGCGCGCCGAGCCGTACCTCATCTACTTCGCGCGCTGGAAGCGGAGCGACGGCACGACCGAGAGCGTGCAGCTCGTCGGCACGGAGGTCGACGCGAAGCTCTCCGGTCCGTGGAGCTTCGAAGAAGGTAGCCTCGAAGATCTGCGGCGCCCCGATGGTGTCGTCGTCGATCGCTTGTACGCGAAGAAGCTCGGCGTCGAGAAGGTCGGCGACACCGTCGAGATCAATGGCCGACGCGCGCGCATCGTGGGCTTCACGCGGGGCATCCGCACGTTCACGCAGTCGCCCTACATCTTCACGTCGTCGGCCAACGCGCGCCGCTTCGCGAACCTCGCGGACACCACCGCGGGCTACGTGCTCATCGACGTCGCGCAAGGTGCCGATCTCGCGAAGGTCGAAGCCGAGCTCGAGGCCCGCATCCCCGAGGTCGAGGTCTACACCGAGGCCGCGTTCGCGAAGTCGTCGTCGGACTACTGGCTGTACACGACCGGTGCCGGTTTCTCGCTGATCATCTCGGCGCTGCTCGGCCTCGTGGTCGGCGTGGTGATCGTCGCGCAGACGCTCTACGCGTCCACCATCGATCGCTTGCCCGAGTACGCGACGCTCAAGGCGATGGGCGCACCGAGCTCGTATCTGTATCGCATCATCGTCACGCAGGCCGGCATCGGCGCGGTGATCGGCTACGGCATCGGCATCGCGATCGTCGCGGGCCTCGTCGTGCTGTCGGCCAACTCGAGCGCTGCGCCGCTCTTGCCCGGGTGGCTCGCGGTCGGGCTCGGTCTGCTGACGCTGGTGATGTGCGTGTGCGCGGCCATCATCTCGATCCGCAAGGTCACCGCGATCGATCCGGTGGGGGTGTTCCGATGAGTGCAATCCTCGAGGCGGAGTCCATCCGTCACGTCTACGGCCAAGGCGCGACCGCCTTCGAAGCGCTGCGCGGCGTGTCGCTGGAGATCCGACGCGGCGAAGTCGTGCTGTTGCTCGGGCCCTCGGGCTCGGGCAAGACCACGCTGTTGCAGGTGCTCGGCGGGCTCTTGCGTCCCACCGAAGGCGCGCTGCGACTCGACGGTCGCACGATCAGCGGGCTCGATCTCGACGAGCTCGCGAAGCTGCGGCTCGCTCACTTCGGCTTCGTGTTCCAGGCCTACAACCTCTTTCCCACGCTCACCGCGGCGCAGAACGTCGAGGTCGCGCTCGATCTCGTCGGGCTGCGTGGACGCGCGGCGAAGCAACGCGCGCGCGAGCTGCTCGACGACGTGGGCCTCGGCGATCGCGTGGGCAGCTATCCCGCGCAGCTCTCCGGTGGGCAGAAGCAGCGCGTCGCGATCGCACGCGCGCTCGCTCCGGATCCCGCGGTGATCCTCGCCGACGAGCCCACCGCTGCGCTGGACTCGACGAGCGGCGCGAAGGTGATCGCACTCTTTCGCCGCCTCGCGGATCAAGGCCGCGCGGTGGTCATCGTCACCCACGACAACCGCATCCTCGGCGCGGGTGATCGCATCGTGAAGATGGAAGACGGAATGATGGTCGCGGCCGATGCCGCGTCGGTGGAGGCACACTGATGAAGACTTTCAAGACTCTCGCGCTCGCTGGCGTCGCGCTCGCTTCGGCCATGGGCGTCACGGTGGCGTTGAACGCAGAGGCCGATCCGGCGGCGGCGCAGGTCGAGCAAGCGCCGCTCGGGCTCGCGGCGCCGGGGCGCGTCGAGCCGGTCGGTGAAGAGCGCGAGATCGGAGCGCGTGCGCCGGGCTTGTTGGTCGCGGTGCACGTCGACGAGAACGATCGGGTCGAGGCCGGACAGGTGCTCGCGGAGATCGATCGCAGCGAGCTCGAGGCCGAGCGTGCGGCTGCGGTCGCGACGATCGAGCTCGAAAAGGCCCAGCGTGCGCGGCTCGAGCACGGCGCGCGGCCGCAGGAGCGACAGGCGGCGAAGGCTCGGCTCGCGGCTGCGGCCGCGCAACGATCGCTCGCGGAGAAGGAGCACGCGCGCACGGTGCCGTTGCGCGGCGAAGGCGTGCTGACGGACGCGGACGTCGATCGTTCGACCGAGCAGGTCGACTCGGCGCGCGCGGCCGAGGTCGAAGCGAGCAAGCAGCTCGCGTTGCTCGAGGCGTCGGCGCGCCGCGACGATCTCGCGATCGCCGACGCGAAGATCGCGGTGGCCGAGGCGCGCCTGTCTTCGATCGAAGCGATGATCGAGAAGACCTACGTGCGCGCGCCGGTGGCCGGCACGGTGCTCTTGCGCCACCATCGCGCCGGCGAGACGGTCTCGACCACGCCCCCCACCGCGCTGTTCGTGGTCGGCGATCTCTCGCGGCTGCGCGTGCGCGCGGAGATCGACGAAATCGACGTCGCGCGGATCCACGAAGGCGACCGCGTCGAGGTCACCGCCGACGGCTGGCCGGGCGAGCGCTTCGGCGGCCGCGTAGTTCGCGTGGGCCAGCGCGTGGGCGCGAAGACGGTCCGCACCGAGCGCCCGACCGAGCTCCAGGACCGCAAGGTGCTCGACGCCTTGATCGAGCTCGATCCCGGCGCGACCTTGCCCGTCGGGTTGCGCGTCGACGTCTTCGTCGTGAACTGATCGTTTCTGTCTCGCGATTTCGCAGCCGTGCCGCACGGCGTGCGCATGCGCCCGGCCTGCCGCTATGCTCGGCCGCATGCCGAGGTCCGCTCGCGTCCTGCTGCTCGTCTCGCTCACGGCCTGTCCCAACGCCGGTGGTGGGGTCATCGATGATTCGCTCGATGGGGCCGGCACGGCGGGGCCGTCGATGTGTGGCGATGGGATGATCGATGGCGCCGAAGAGTGCGACGACGCGAACGACGACCCGCGCGACGAGTGCACCAACGAGTGCACGATGCCCGCGTGTGGTGATGGCGTCGTGCAGGGCGACGAAGCGTGCGACGACGGTGACGACGATGACGACAATGGTTGCTCGTCGTCGTGCTCGCTCGGCGCGCGCGCGGTCGTCTCCGTCGCCGCGGGCGAGTACCACACGTGCGCGGTGTCGAATGGCGGAACCGTGCGTTGCTGGGGCGCGCCCGAGTACGGCCGGCTCGGGCAGCCCGGCTACGACGACTACATCGGTGACGACGAGCCGCCCTCCGATTGGGACCCGGTCGACGCCGGGCCCGACGTCGTCGCGATCGTCGCGGGCAACTCTCACAACTGCGTGCTGCGCTCGAGCGGCACCGTCGGCTGTTGGGGCTACAACTCCTACGGACAGCTCGGGCTGAACCACACGATGGCGATCGGCGACGACGAAGCGCCGAGCGAAGGTGCCGACGTCGCGCTCGACGGCGTCGTCGCGATCGCGGCGGGCAGCGACCACTCGTGTGCGATCGATGGTGACGGGCTCGTGTGGTGCTGGGGCAGCAACGGCGAGGGCCAGCTCGGCCTCGGCCACACGATGACGATCGGCGACGACGAGATGGACGTGCTCGCGACGGTGAGCTTGCCCGCAGCCGCCGTCGAGATCGTCGGAGGCTCGGGTCACACGTGCGCGCGGCTCGAAGGTGGCGACGTGTCGTGCTGGGGTCGGCAAGCGGAGGGCCAGCTCGGCACCGGCAACCCCGACAACGTCGGCGACGACGAAGCGGTCGGATCCACGGGCAACGTGCCGCTCGGTGGCGTCGCGATCGACATCGACACGCGCCACAACCACACGTGTGCCGTGCTCGACAACGGCGGCGTGCGCTGTTGGGGCGACGCGAGCAGCGGGCAGCTCGGCTACGACGACACCACCAACATCGGCGATCGCAAGACGCCGATCGACTTCGGCGACGTGATGCTCGAAGGCGATGCCGTCGCGATCGCGACCGGCGACAGCTTCACCTGCGCATTGTTGTCGACCGGTCGCGTGTCGTGCTGGGGCGCGAGCGAAGGCATCCCGTTGGCGGACATCTCCGGCGATCAGCTCGTGCCGCAGTCGGCCGCGAGCCTCGGCGCACCGGGCCGGAGCATCGACGCGGGCGACGATCACATCTGCGCGATCGTCGACGGTGCGACCGTGCGCTGTTGGGGCAGCAACGACGGCTCGCGCCTGGGCTATCCCGGCATCAGCAGCTACGAGATCGTCCATTCGCCCAGCGAAGCCGGCGACATCGACGTTTTCTGAGGGATCGGATCGGCCCGCGGCGTCACTCCTCTTCGGTGAGCCGCTCGCACGAATCGTCGCCGCGTTCGCTGGCCGCGCTCGCGGCGGTGGTGGGCTTCTATGCGCTCGGGCTCGCGATCGCGGCCGCCCTCGTCGGCACGGCGATCGGTGCGGCGACGGGGATGCTCGCGCTCGGGATCCCAATGGAACCCATCATGGTCGTCGGCGGACTCGCCTGCGTCATCGCGCTCATCATCGTGTTCTCGCTGCTGCCGCACGTCGACACCTTCAAGCCGCCGGGTCCCGAGCTCCGCGAACGCGACGCACCCGCGTTGTTCGTCGAGCTGCGCACGCTCGCAGCGGCGCTGCGCGTACGCGCTCCAATGAAGGTCTACCTCGCGCTCGATACCGCGACCATCGCGGAGGACCGCGGTGGATGGCTCGGCTTCGGCACACGTCGTCTGCTCGTGGTCGGCCTCGCGGACCTCGTGATGCTGCGACGCGACGAGCTCCGCGCCCTGCTCGCGTTCGCGCTCGCGAAGTGCGAGCGCGCAGACACGCTGCTCGCACGGCTGATCCTCCGCGCGCGCACGGGCATCGGCCGCACGGTCGCATACCTCGACGGCACCACGCAGTACATCGGCAAGGACTTCAACGCATTCGCGATGCTCACTGCAGTCGCTCGATTCCCGCTGCAGCGCTACCAGGCGCACTGGCTGCGCAGCACCGATGCGTTCCACGCAGCCCACGAGCAGCGCGCGCAGCAGCTCGCATCCGCCGTAGTCGGAAACGCGATGCTCGCTTCGGCACGCGCGTCGATGCAGCTCGGTGCACCGGTCTTCACGCAGTATCGCGAAGAAGCGCTCGCCCCGATCTTCGCGCAGTGCTGCCGCCCGCCGCTCGTGCAGGGCTTCCGCGCCTACGTCGACTCGCCCGATGCCGGCGCCGGACTCCGACGCCGCGCGCAGGAAGCCAACGCGATCGAAGTCATCGTCGATCTCGACGACCTCGAACGTCGCGTGGTCGAGCACGCACTGCCGAACCGCCGCATCGAGAAGGTCGACTGGGCCGGCTAGCCGTCGGAGCCTTCGGGATCGCGGAAGATCCGCGAGAGCTCGTCGAGCGGCACCCGCGTGACTTCGCCGAGCGATTCCAGCGCGCGCAGATCCATCTTCTCGACGTTGCCGACGATCGCGATGATCGCCGGCGTGTCGCGGATGATGCCGTAGTAGCTGCGCATGTCCTCGTACTCGAGGCTCGGCAACGCGAGCCACTGCGCGACCCGAGGATCGGTGCCCGGTGTTTCCCACAGGCGCACCGTCTCGGGCACGCGGTGGATCGGCGTGCGCTCGGCACGGAATTGGATCTCGAGCCGGCGTTGCGCGACGGGCAAGTCGGCTTCGGGGAGCTCGGTGCGCACGAGCCCGAGCGCGGTGCGGATGGCGAGCTCGACTTCGTCGTGCGCGCAGGCGTACGAGGCCGACGTCGCGAGCGGATGGGTGGTGATCCACCACGGCGTGCTCGGCCAGCGCGGTGCGAGCGAGGGTGCACCGGTCGTGCGCGCCTCGGCCACGGATTCCGCATGGATCTGCGCCGCGAGCGTGCCGCGTGCGTCGAGATCCGGCCACGCGACCGACACCATGATCTCCGCGTCCTCACGCGTCGGATCGTGCAGCACGTACACGCGATCGCGACCTTTGCGGGGCAGCTCGCGCAGCTTCGCCGACACGCGCGGCGCCGCCGGCTTGCCCTCACTCGTCGGCACGAGCGCGCGGATCTTCGCCGCGCCGGGTCCCACGTAGAGCACGTCGGGCGCACGCGTGCTCAGCCGACGCAACGTCGCCGGCAGCTCGGTGGGCCCGCGGCGCACGAGCGTCTCGTCGTCGGGCATGTGCGCATCGATACCGTGATCGCCACGCAGCGCCCACGACTGGAACGCCGGCTCGCGCCACGCCGTGCTGCCACGCCGCGCGACGCGGGTCTGCAGCGCGCGCTCGATGTAGTCGTGGATCTCGCTCTCGCTGGGCATGCCGCGCTCGAGCCAGTCGAACACGAACGTGGCCTCGCGCTCGAAGCGAGCCGCAGGCGCGACCACGTCGATCCACACCAGATCGTTGGTGCAGTACGCATCGAAGTCGATGCCGGGGATGTGCACCGCCCACATGCGCGCGCGCACGGCATCGCAGACGAACGGATCGTCGTCGACGCCGACCGGGATCACCCACGACGCCATCGCGAGCGGACTGTCGTGCTCCGTCGTGATCACGCGCGTGTTGCCGCGACGGCGCAGCTCGTAGTGGCTGCCCGCGACGAGGAAGCGCGGCTCGGGCGGTGCGACCGGTGCATCGACGATCTTCGCGACGAACTCCGATGGTTTGCCGTGGCGCTCGGGCAGACGACCGCCGGGCAGCTGCAGCTCGGGCACGTGCCAGGTCTCGCCGGTGGTCTTGTTCACGACCACGCGCGAGCGCTGCAACAGCGCTTGCGCGGCCGCGACCAGCCGCGGACGCGTGGGCGCGCGCGTGAGCTCGGCCGCGACGGCGCGCCACGAGCGATGATCGATGAACGAGGTCGCGATCGTCTCGGCGAGATTGGACTGCGTGCGTGCCCACCACAGTCGCGCGAGCTCGGCACGCGCGAGCGCGGGTGCCCACGCTTCGTCGGGCAGCGCGTCGTCGGCGATGGTCTGCAGCGTCGCCATCGTCTCGCGCTCGACGTCCGCGAGCGCTTGATGCGGCAGTGCGGTGACGCGCACGTCGAGGCTGCGATACGGCGTGACGCTCCACGACACGTCGGCCACCTTCGCGCGCAGCTTCGACGCGAGCCCATCGTGTCGACCGAGCGCCTCGCGCAGCGCGACGAAATCCGCGTAGCTGTCCGACGAAGTCGACGGCAACGGCCACGACATGAACAGCGCGGGCGCACCGGCATCTTCGATGTCGCGACGCACGACGCCGCCGGGCAGCGGACGATCGAGCACTTCCTTGCGCGGGATCGCGGCGGGCTCCCACGCACCGAAGCTGCGCTCCAACGCGGGCAGCGCTTGCTCGGGCGTGATGTCGCCGACCAGCACGATCGCGGTGTTGTTGGGGCGATAGAACGAGCGATGGAACGCGCGCGCATCGGCGAGCGGAATGCCGAGCATGTACTGCGCCGCGGTCTCGTAGTCCTCGCGCAAGCCCGTGGCTTCGGCGAGCTCGCGCTGCAGCACCTGCCAACCGCGCTCGTTCGAGGTCGTGCTCGCATACAAGCGCAGCTGCGCCTGGATCTGTGCGTGCAGATCACGGAACGCCGGGCGCTGCACCGCCTCGGCGATGAGGTCGAGCCACGCGTCGAGACGGTGCGCCGGTAGCTGCATCGCCAGCGTCGTGCCGCTGCCGCTGCGCAACGAATTGAGATCGCCGCCGAGCGCGACCGCGGCATCTTCGAGATCTTCGGGCAGCACGTAGTCGAGCGCGCCGAGCTCGGCGGCGTGCAACGCGTGCAGCAACGCGTCGCGGGCGTGCGGGTCTTGCACCCCTCGCAACGCGTCGATGAGCCGATGCTGCGCGAGCAACAGCGGACGCTCGCGCGCCGCATCCACCACGCCGATGCGCTCGCCGCCGCGATGCACCGAGTTCATCACCATGTACGCGAGCCCCGGGCCCCAGTCGCGCTCTTGCTCGCTGCCCGCACGCACCGCCACCGTCACGGCCACCTTCGGCTCGAGCGGACGGTGGGCGATGTAGACGGTGAGCCCGTTGCGCAGGCGATGCACCGTGACGTCGGTGGGATCGTCGGCGATCGCGGTCGCGATGGTCTCGGGCAGATCGGTGCCCGCGACGATCTCCGCCCACGGATCGGGCGCGGTCGCAGCCGACTCGATCGCCGTCGGCTCCTCACGCGGTGGCTCGTCGTCCTTGCGCGACAGCTGCACGACCGCCGCCGTCGCGCCCGCG
>DASZPU010000800.1:0-3467 GCA_035550195.1 Nannocystaceae bacterium | reverse complement strand
CTGCATCACCGCGCGCAGTGGGCGAGCTCGACGGCGGCAGGAAGACGGTGTCGCCGCGCCCCGTCGCGGAAGGTGGAGCGGTGGACGATCGCGGCGGCGCGACGACGGTGTCACCGCGCGCGGTCGGAGAGCTGGACGGCGGTGGCGTGAAGACCGGTGCAGGCGGCGGTGTGAAGACCGGCGCAGTCGGAGTGCTCGACGCGACGACGGTGTCGCCGCGCGCCGTCGGAGAGCTCGAAGGTGGCGACACGCTCGGCGGCGGACCGACGACGGTGTCGCCACGCAACGTCGGTGCGCTCGGTGGCGGTCCGACGGCAGTATCCCCGCGCACCGTCGGCGCGGCGGGTGGTGGCGCCACCACGGTCTCGCCGCGCGCGGTCGCAGCATCGCGCTCGTCGGGCTTCACCGTCGGTGGCGTGATGCCGATCATCGTGCGGCCCTCGCGGGGCACCGGTGCGACCGGCGTCGCACGGAATCGCGTCGGCGCTTGGCCGATCACCGTGTTGCCGCGCGCCGTCGCGGAGGGCGGATCGGGCGGCGGCAACGGCAAGAGCACCGGCTGATCGCCGCCCTCGGTGTAGAGCACCGTCTCGCTGCGCTTCGCAGGTGCACGCTCTTCGCTCGGCGGTGAAGACGGAGCTGCAGCGATCACGGTGTCGCCGGTGCGCGCCGGCACGGGCGGCGGTGCAACCGGATCCGGCGCACGCGTGTGCACGATCGTGTCGTCCTCTTCGACGCCCCAGCTCGCGCTCATCGACGCTTCGATGTCCGCCGCGGGCACGGGTGCGCGCAGCTCCGCCGACGGATCGTCTTCCTCGGTGCTCGGCGATGCAGCGCTCTCCACCGGCGCCATCGCGACGCCGCCTTCGATCGGTGGCTCCGTGCGTCCGCGTCGCGTACGCGCGGGCGCGATCGGCTTCACGCGCACCTTCGGCGCATGCGTCTTGCGACGACGGCGACCGCTGGTGCTGGCATCCGCGACCGACTCGGTCTCGCCGCTCACCGTCGGCAGCTGTCCCGTCACCGCGCGGTACTTCGCAGTCACGCCGACCTTGGTCGGACGCGCGCTGCCGATCACCGCCTGCGGTCCGGTGCGCGTCGTCGTGGTCGCATCGACCGACGGATGGGATCCGGTGGTGCGCTCGAGCATCTCGACCGCTCGATACGCGCGCGTCGGCACACGATCGGGACCGTTGGGCCCGACGTGCTCGCGCCACTGGCGACGCTCGTTGATGGCGCCACCTTTGCCACCGGGACGCTCGAGCGCCTCGGCGAAGCGACGGATCTGTCCGACCATCGCGAGCGGCAGCCCCAAGTCGAGCACGGCGACGAAGAGATGTTGGTTCGGACCACCGTGGGTCGCGAGCGCTTGTCGCAGCGGCTTGAGCACCTGCTCCTTGAGCGTGCCCTGGACGCACACGACGTAGATCGTCGGCTCGTCGCGACGATCGTTGCGCCCGAGCAAGGCCGATCGCGCCTCGGCACCGCACACGACATCGACGTCGAACCCGAGCCCACGCAGGTTGCGTGCGACCTCTTCGACGAGCTCCGCCACGCTGTGCGCACAGCACAATACGATCGCGTGCTGCCGCGTGACCAAGTGGGCCAGCGACTGCAATTCCTCGTCGACCGGAGACGTCTCGTTCTCCATCACGCCGCGCCGGCAAGGTAGCACTTCGCCGACGCGCGCGGGGGGCGACGGGCTGCCCCCTACAATTCGTCGGCTTTCTTCGAGATCGGCCCGCGGTAGTTGTGGACGAGGCTGATCTGCGCCACGTACCGGCCGAATCCTCTATAGGTCTGCTTCACCCGCGTCAGCGCGTTGCTGCGCCAGTCGACGTACGGGTTGTCGATCTGCACCGGGTCGAGGCAGCCGGCCAGCACCACCTTGCTGGTCTCGCAGAAGCGGCTCATGAGCGTCTTCGCGAGGTGGCGGTCGCCGTTTTGCAGCTCGTCGACGAGCACGACCGAGCGCTCGATGTCGAGCCCGCGCAGCATCGCGGTGGAGAGCATGTGCAAGAGGTTGCGCTGCTCGAGGTCGTGCACGAAGTCGTGCTCGTTGAGCGCCGCGAGCGAACGCATGTGTTGGAGCAGCGGCTCGAGCCACGGCGACACTTTCTGCTCGTAGTCGCCCGGCAGGTAGCCGAGCTCGTACTTCGACGACGGATGCTCGGGGCGCAGCAGGAAGAGGCCGTTGTCGAAGCGGCTCTGGTGCGCGAGCGCGGAGCCGCTCGCGAAGCGCATCGCGGTGGGCTGGCCGAGCAAGAGGTAGAGCGCGGCCGCGATCATGAGGCGCGTCTTGCCCGAGCCCGCGGGCCCGTCGAGCACCACGAGCTGCACCTCGGGATCGAGCAGGAACTCGATCGCGAAGCACTGCAGCGGATCACGCGGCGTCATGCCGAGGATCGGCCGCGGCCCGTAGGTGTTGCGCTTGCGATCCCAGTACTGGGCGAAGCGCAGGTCCTGCACCTCGCCGTGGTCGAGATCGGCGCGCGTGAGCACGCTGCGATCGCCACAGCTCAGCACGACGCCGGTGTTCCACACGATGTCCGCGGTGGCGGCCGCCGGGAAGGTCGACAGCGGCAGCTTGCGCTCGCCCGCCTCGCCGCTCGCAAAGAATGCGTCGAGCACCTCGGGCGACACTTCGATCGTGGTGTGCCCGCGATAGACCTCGTCGAGCCCGGCGAGCTCGAGCTTGCCGTAGCGCAGGTTCTCGGCCTTCACGTCGAGCGCGTCGCACTTGAGCAGCACGTTGCTGTCCTCGGACACGACCACGACGCTGAAGCGGCCCGGCCGCACGGATTCCGCCATCGCCATCACGCGACGCGCACCGGCGACGATGTGATTGTCACCGCTCGCGCTGTCGTACGGCGGCAGCGTCGTGCCCGCGGGCTCCCACGCGATGAGCCCGCCCTGCGGCGTGAGGTTCACGGTCGCGGTTTCGGTACCGCGCATGATCGCCCCGAGGTCGTGGCTGATCTGACCTTGCCCGCGATGACCGAGCAGCTTGCGCGTAGCCGTGCGCGCCGCGGCGCGTACGCCGTCCGACTTGTTCTTCGTGCTCTGCAGGCGCCCGAGCTCTTCGATCACCTGATGCAGCAACACGACGATGTTGCCGTCGGTGAGCAAGCGATCGAGTGCATCGGGGTTCTCGATCAGCGAGGAAGTGTCGGGGATGTAGATCGTGCCGGACAGCCCGGCGAAGTCGAACGCCACCTCGCGTAGGTACCACGGCGCGCGCGCCGGAGCATCGCTACAATCGAGACAAGTTCGCGCCGTGCGTTCGCTCGCACGCTGGGCCGGGCTGCAGCGACGAGCTTGATCCGGCGGCGTGCCGCAATTAATGTTCCGCAGCCCATGACGATCAGAGTCGCCATCAACGGTTTCGGCCGCATCGGCCGTCTGGTGTACCGCATCGCCGCGAGGAGCGAAGACGTCGAGATCGTTGCGGTCAACGATCTCGTGCC
>DASZPU010000799.1:0-19774 GCA_035550195.1 Nannocystaceae bacterium | reverse complement strand
AGCACGAGATGGTCAACGCGCCCCGCGGGCGAACGCGCTGCCGGGCTTCCACTGCGGCATCTCCGGTTCATCGGCGACGCGTGCGACCAGCGACGCGACGGTGAGCGCGTCCTGCAGCGTGCCGGCGAACGACCAGCTCGGGTCGATCTCGTCGTCGATGGTGTGGTAGTGGGCGGCCTTCACCTCGCCGAGCCGCCGGCCCTCGGCCTCGCCGCCGTCGTGCATGTCGCTGCCGCCGCGCAGGTAGATCGCCGGCACGCCTTGCTGCGCGAAGCTGAAGTGGTCCGACCGGAAGTAGCCGCCGCTCTCGGGGTGCTCGTCCGCGACGATCGAACGGCCTTCGGCGGCGACGACCTCGGCCAGCACGCGCTCGAGCGTCGTCTGACCGCGGCCGATCACCTGCACGGTGCGCGTCGTGCCGTGCACGTTGGTGCTGTCGAGGTTGACGACGCCCGCGACGTTGGTCAGCGGCAGGCCGGGATGGAGCGCGTACCAGCGGCTGCCCAGCAATCCTTCTTCTTCACCGGTGGTCGCGATGAACACGATGCGGCGACCGAGCGGCCGTCCGCCGTCGCTGCGCACGCGGAGCTGACGCGCCACCGCGAGCATCGACGCGATGCCACTCGCGTTGTCGATCGCGCCGTTGAAGATCTCGTCGGTGCCGGGCGCGGCGTGCTCGTCCTTGCCGAGGTGATCCCAGTGCGCAGTGATGAGCACGGCTTGGTCGTCGTTGCGCGGGCTGGGTAGCTCGCCGATGACGTTGACGTCGGAGAGCGTGCGCTCGACCGTGACGAGCTCGCCGACGAGACGCACCGGCAGCGTGCTCGGTGCGAACGCGGGATCGATCGCGCGCTCGTGCCAGATCGCCAACGAGGCGCCGGCGCGCACGGCCAGCGCGTCGGCGGACGCCTTCGTGATCCAGCCCTGCACGGCCAGCGCCGCGGGCAGCGGTGCGCCGGGATCCACGACATGGAAGTTCTCGCGCGACCAGCTGTTGCGCACGACCTGCCAGCCGTACGACGCGGGCTCGTCCTCGTGCACGATGATGCAGCCGAGCGCACCGGCTTCGAGCGCGCGCTCGAGCTTGTACGACCAGCGCCCGTAGTAGGTGAGCGCGGGCCCGTCGAAGCGATCGTCTTTCAGCGGCGGATCGCCGACGAGCACGACGACGATCTTGTCCGTGACGTCGATGCCGTCGTAGTCGTCCCACTTCTGTTCGGGCGCGGTGATGCCGTAGCCGACGAACACGAGCTCGGCGTCGATGCGTTGCGTGCCCGCCGCGCGGTACGTGGTGCCGACCCAGTCGTCGCCGAAGCGCAGCGAGGTCGCTTCTTTGCGCAGCCCTGACGGGCCGACCAGCTCGAGCTGCGCGCGCGTGGGATCGGTGGCGACGCTGCGCATCGGCACGGTCTGCGTCCAGCCGCCGTTCTCGCCACCGGGCGACAGCCCGATCGCCTGCATCTGCGCGACGATGTACGCGACCGCCTTCTTCGCGCCTTCAGTGCCGGGCTTGCGCCCCTCCATCTCGTCGGCCGACAGCGCGGTGACGTCGGCACGGATCGACTCGACCGTCGGTCCCGCGATCGTCGGTGCTGCGACCGTCGCGGGATCCGGCTCGAGCTTCGCGGCGCTCTGCGGCGGCGGCGTTGCTTCGCCACACGCGAGCGCCAACAGTACGAGACCCCGAGACACCCGGAACATCGCGGCGCATCGTACCGTAGGATCGTCGCGGGCCCGGCTCAGACCAGCAGCCAGCGGAGGATCGCGCCCATGGGATCGAGCTCGACGATGCGGCCGCGGTCGTCGTACGCGACGAGGTGGTCGCGGACGCGGCGGATCGTGGAGGTCGTCGCGCCCCGCAGCTCGAGCACCGGATCGCTCGGCGTGAGCGAGTCCCACGCGAGGCGGACGAGCGCGCGCGTGTCGTCGCGCGCTGCCCATGCGAGCGCGTGGCTGTAGCCGGTGAGCACCCCATCGATCGCGTTGCGGGGCGCGACGAGCGTGCGATCGGTCGGCGCGAGTGCGTGCAGCTGCCCCTCGGTGACCACCACGACGCCGTTCGCATCCACCGACGCCGCGATCGTGGTGTCTTCGCCGACGTCGAGCTGCCTGCGGCCGCGCAGCACCGGACCCGCGGTCTGCACCTCGTATGTCCACAGCTCGCGCAAGCCGCTGCGATCGTGCGCGACCAAGAAGGCGAGCTGCGTGCGCGTGCGCGTGAGCGCGACGACCGGACCGGGGAGCTGACCGACGCGCCACAGCACCGCGAGCCCGTCGGCCTGCGCATCGATGCGCGCGACCGCATCGCCATCGGCGACGAACCATGTCGCGCCGTCGTACTCCTGCGCGCGCAGGCCGATGCGAGCGTCGCACCACGGCTCCGCACTGCCGGTGACGAGATCGATGCGCCCCAGCGTGGCGGGCGAGTCGTCGCCGCGCTGCATCGCCGTGATCACCCGCGAGCCGCTGTCCGCGAGCACGAGCTGGGTCGCGGGATGCTCGTAACGTCGCAGCACCCGGCCGCTGCGATCCACGAGCACGATGCCGGCATCGCCGAGCGCGACCAACCATCGACCGCGCGTGAGCGGCACGGCGTCGGCGATCACCGACAGGCCGCGCTCGTGCGACTCGAAGATGTGCGAGCGCGGCGCGGCGATGCTCCGCGTCGTCGTCGGCGGAGTCGCACGGGCGTCGAAGGCGAACGCGGGATCTTGCAGACGCTCGCGGAGCCCGACCGCCGCGCCGACGTTGCCGGTCGTCGTCGAGTCGAGCATCACCTGGCGGCACAACGGGCGTCCGAGCGCGAGCGCCAGGCTTCCGGGCGGACACAGGACCGATTGCCAGGCCATCGCGAGCTCGTGGCGGACATGGATGCTCTCGGGCGACTCGTCCGCGACCATCGCGTGCACTGCATCGCGCACTGCGTCGGCGAGCTCCGGGTGCGCGCCGACGAGCCCGAGCTTGCGCACGAGCATGCGTGCGGCCGTGGGCCCGCCCCAGGCGATCGCGCGATCGAGCCACGCGATCACGAGCGAGCGATCGGCAGGTTGCGACCAGATCACGTCGACCGCCGCCGCGTACTCGCCCGCGTCGGCGAGTCGATTGGCCCAGACCAGACGCAGGCGGGCCGCGAGCTCCGGTCGATTCGCTTCGAGCCGCGCGATCGCGTCCGCGAACGCGCCCGTGCGCCGCGCGACGATGATCGCTCGCTCGGCGTCGCCCGCGAGGAACCACAAGCGGATCACGAGGCCGGCGGCGAGGTTGCGGCCTTCGGCCATGCGCGCCGCGAGATCGAAGCGACCATGGCGCTCGAGCATCGCGATGCCGCCGAGCTCGTCGCCGAGCAGCTCGAAGTAGACGTACGCGGCCTCTTCGATCTGTCCACGCTCCTCCAGCGCGCGCGCAGCCGCGAGGTACATCTTGCGCATGTGCTCGAAAGCGTCGGTCACGACGCCGATGGACGGCGCCACGGACTTTCGGTTCGCGTTCAACGAGAGCCCGCCGCGGGGCGTGGGCAGCCACAGCGATCGCGAGCCGCCCTCGGTCGATTCCGACGACAGCGGGATCGCGTGACGCAGCGCCTCGTGATAGTCGCCGGTCTCGAACAGCGCCATCATCTTCTGCATGTACTCGGCCTGTTTGCGGCCGATGATCCCCGCGAGCGCAGATCGCTCGACGATGCGATCGAGCCAGCGTCGTAGCGCACCGGGCTCGCGCACCGGCGATGGGGCAGGGCTGGCGCCGCCCGAGATGGCGGCACGATCGCCGCGCGAGAAGGTGCGCGAGAGCCAGCGCGCGACGCCGTCGAGCCAGCCCGGCCCGTCGTCCGGCTCGCGCGCATCGTCGCGCTTCGGGTTCGCGAACGCATCGATGAGCTCCTGGCGCTCCGCGGCCGGCATCGGGATCGCGGGCCCCAACACCGTGCGCACGTCCGTGGGGATCGCGGCGGCCGGCTCACGCGGACGGACCGGCTTCGGCACGATGCCGAGCGTCGCGACCTCGAGCTCCCGCCACTCGTCGACGTCGAGCCATTCGGAGAGATCGATCGCACGCGCACGCGCGAGCGCATCGACGCGCACTTCGCCCGCGCGCGTGCGCACGAGGCTCGGTCCATCGAGCGCGAGCGCGGCGACCTCCGCAGCACGCAGCGGTGCGGCGAACAGCGAGCCGCCCTCGCGATGCAGCGCCGCGGCCTCGCAGTGATCGGCGTCGATGCGACGCGCGGTCGCGAAGACGACGAGCAGCGCATCGTCGAGGCCGAGCACGGTGGCGTCGGCATCCACGAGCGCGAGCACGCGTGCGCGGCGTTCGGCGTCGTCGAGCCACGCCGCGTCGAAGCAGAGGCCGCTCGCGACGATGTGCCCGCGATGCACCAGCGTACGCGGCGTCACCACGTGCGTACCTCGGCGTGGACGCTACGCCACACGACGGCGTTGTGATCGATGTCGAACACGACCCGCTGCCCGTCCGCGCTGGTATAGAGGATCCGGCGCGCCGCCGGCTCGTAGCGGATCGCGGTGATCTCGGCCGGCGCCGTGAAGACGACCTCGTCGACCTCGTCGCTGCGACGCCGCACGTCGCGGCGCGCGGGATCGAGGACGAGCAACAGCGGCACGGTGGCTCCGCGGTAGCGCCACTCGATCCCGAAGACCTCGCCGGGCGGACGCGACATTTCCACCCGTTCCTTGCCGTGGATGATCCAGTCCTCGCCGCTGGCGTATGCCACGGTGACCACGTCGTCGCTGAACTTGCGCGAGAAGAGGCAGGTGTCGAGCTCGGGATCGTCGAGCTCCCACTCGCCGGGCTTGGGCAGCGAGATCGCGGTGCCGAGCATCTCGGAGGCCCAGCAGACCATGTCGCGTCCGAGTCGCGTGAAGTTCTTGCACTGACGATCGCGCAGCTCGAGCAACGACTGTTCGATCTTGCCGTCGGCGTCGAGCGAGAGCTGCAGCTCCCAGAGCTGCGCGGTCGGGTCGACGAACCAGGCGCGGAACTTCGTGAGCCCGGCCTCGAGCACGTGCAGCTCGCCGAGCTGCGCGCTGCGCCACGCATCCGGCACGCGCAGTCCCGTGAACGCGTACTTCCCCAGCGATCGCAACGCCGCCGCGCGGGTCGGGTGGCCGCCGTGGCGCAACGCGAGACCGCTGCCACCGATCGCGAGCTCGTCGGCGTGGGCGACCAGCGCGACTGCACGTCCGTCGAAGACGTCGGCGCCGAGCAGCGTGAACGCCGAGGCGCAGCCGATGTGCTTCGTGCGACCGGCACGCTCGCGCGGCGAGTTGGGCACGTGGAATGCCTCGCACGTGCGATCCGCACGGGTCAGCAGCAGGCGGCGGCCATCCGTGGTGAGCCGTCCGAGCCCGCGGGTCGCATCGAGCACGTTGGTGCGCGTAGCTCGAGGCAGCGGACGGATCGGTTGGCGCAGCGTCTTCACGGCGATGTCGGGCGCGAGCGTCGGAAGACGCGCGACCTCGCCGACTTGATCGCGCGGGTGCGTGTGCACTTCGATCGTGCTCTCGTTGCGCTCCGCGATCGTCACGCAGTGACCACGCAGCGCGTCCGCGACATCGCGCACGGACGGTGCGCCCACGATCCACGTGTCCTCGGCCGCGAGCTCGTGCAGACGTCCGCGCCAGGCCTCGATCGCGTGCGATGCGGGCAACCAGCTGCGCGCGCTCAGCCAGCGCTGGACGCCCGGTGGATCGAGCTGGTGCAGCGTCGTGCGCTCGTCCTGCAGCACGCCGAAGCGCAGCTCGGCGCGCGCGGCCGCGGCTCTCCTCGCCAGCACGACCAACGCCGCGAGCTGCACCAAGCGCGGGGCGCCGAGCTGCATCGGGCCGGTGTCGAAGAGCACCACGCTCGTGCACGCACCGCCGGGCTCGCGGTACTGCGGCGCGAGGAAGACGTGCTCGTTCATGATCGCGCGGCGCAGGAACTCGTCGGGCTCGTCGAGCGCGAGCAACCACTCGCTCATGAGCAGGCGATCGTAGGGGCCGCGGCGCGTGAGCCCGGCGAAACCGTCGGGCTCGCCCGACGTCGCTTGCCGGGGGATCCGCATCGCTCCGAGCGCGCGCTGCAGCGGCAGCAACCACGGACCGATGCCGCCACGCACCTCGTCGTCGAAGATCGCGAGCTCGTTCACGAACGGACGCAACGCCGGTGCGAGCTCGATCATCGCCGCGCCTCCAGCTCCGCATGCAGTCGTTCGCGCGCGAGCGGTCGCGCTTCGGCGAGCGACACCAGCTCGCGCGTGTGCGGCAAGAGCACGAGCGGCGTGCGTGGTGGCGGCGTGCGACGCGAGAGCGCGCGCAACACCACCGGCCCCGGCAAACGCGGCGCGAGATCGGTGGGCAGCCACAGCGCGGGCTCGTCGGGCGCGCGCGCGAGCCAGCACAGCGCGTCGACCCACGGCAGCGCCTCGCTGGGGCCGATCACGATCGCGAGCTCGCGACCGATCACGCCGCGCAGCTGCGCGAGCTCGTCGTCGGTGCACGCGAGCAAGCGCGCGAGCAATCGCGGCACCACTTCACCCCGCGCGAGCGCACCGTCGATCGCGATCGGCGGGCGTGCGCGGAGCTCAATGCGCTGCCGGGTCAAGCGGCACCTCGGCCAGCTTCGCGACCGCACGCGCACGCGCTTCGCCGAGCGCATCGGGCATCGACTCGCGCGCGAACGCGGCATCGCACTCGCGCAGCACGCCTTCGAGCTTGAGTCGCCAACGTCGGCGCTCCGTGGGCTCGTCGGGCACGCTGGCGATCAGCTCGTCGGCAGCTCGCTCGAGTCGGCGCGCACGCGCGAGCGGACCGAGTGACGCGTGCTCGGCCGCGGCCGCCACGGCTTCGTTGCGGCTGGCCTCGAGGGTCGCGCGCAAGAGATCGCGGGCACGATCCTGATCGCCGGGGCGCACGATCGCGAATACCAGCGGCCACAGATCCGCGGCACCGGCGGTGTCACGTCCGTCGAGCACCGCGGCCGCGGCGATGAGCTTCTGCAGCTTCACCATGCGGCGATCCGACATCGCGATGCCGGCCCCTCGCAGCACGCGGATCGCCTCGGCGAGGTGCGGACGCGCGGCGGTGAGATCGACGTCGGCGACCGCGGCGATCAGCGCATCGAGTGCGGCGAGCGAGTGCTCGTCGCCGCGCTCGACCGGACGCAGACCCCAACCCGCCTCGAGCAGCTGCTCGAGCTGCGGATCGCCGGTGGGCTCGAGGAACACGTGCAGGAGGAAGCGATCGGAGAACGCCGCGAGCAACGGATCCTCGGGCAGCGCATTGGTGGCGCCGCAGCACACGCGCAGCGGCACGCGCAGATCGGTGTGGCCGCGCCGGAACACGCGCTCGTTGAGCACGCCGAGCAACGTGTTGAGGATCGCGGTGGAGCCGAGGAACACCTCGTCGAGGAATGCGACGTCGGCCTCGGGCAACATGCCCGCGGTCTGGGTCTCGACCACACCTTCGCGCAGTCGCTTGAGATCGACGGGCCCGAAGATCTCCGCGGGCTCGGTGAAGCGACCGATGAGGTACTCGAAGTAGCGGCCGCCGAGGCCACGCGCGATGCGACGCACCGCTTCGCTCTTCGCAGTGCCGGGCGGACCGACGAGGAGCACGTGCTCGCGCGCGACCGCGGCCAGCACGACGAGCTGCACCGCCGCTTCGCGACCGACCAGCCCGCGACACGCGTCGGCGATGACGCGCTGCAGACGTTCGGCCGCGGCGGCGACGGTGGTCATCACACCTCGAGCAGCAGGCGCTCGGGATGCTCGATGCACTGCTTGATGCGCACCAGGAACTGCACGGCTTCGCGACCGTCGAGCAGCCGGTGGTCGTAGCTGAGCGCGAGATACATGATCGGACGGATGACGACCTGCCCGTCGACGGCGACCGGGCGCTCGACGATGTTGTGCAGGCCGAGGATGCCGGTCTGCGGCGGGTTGATGATCGGGGTCGACAGCATCGAGCCGTAGACGCCACCGTTGCTGATCGTGAACGTGCCGCCGCTCAGCTCCTCGAGCGTCAGCTTGTTCGCGCGCGCCTTCTCGCCGAGCGCCGCGATGGTCTGCTCGATCGCCGCGAAGCTCAGCTTGTCGGCATCGCGGACCACCGGCACCACGAGCCCCTTGCCACCACCGACCGCAACACCGATGTCGTAGTAGTACTTGTAGACGACGTCGTCGCCGTCGATCTCGGCGTTGACCATCGGGAACTCGCGCAACGCCTCGATCGCCGCCTTCACGAAGAAGGACATGAAGCCGAGCTTCACGCCGAACTTCTTCTCGAAGCCTTCCTTGTAGCGCGCGCGCAGCCCCATGACGGCCGACATGTCGACCTCGTTGAACGTGGTGAGGATCGCATACGTGTTCTGCGACTCCACCAAGCGCTCCGCGACGCGCCGCCGCAACGGCGACATGGCCTTACGCTCTTCGCGTTCGCCGGCCGCACGAGGCGCGGGAGCGACGACCGGCTTCGCCGGCACGGGCCGCGTCTCGACGACGGCCGGCCGATCGGCACGCACGACGTCGTCCTTCGTGATCCGCCCGCCCCGCGCACTTCCTTCGACCCGCGCGATGTCGATGCCGCGCTCCGCCGCTTCCAACCGCGCGGAAGGCCCAGCCGGCGGCACGTCCGACGCCGTCGTGGACGTCGTCGTAGGCGTCGTCGTAGTCGTAGTCGTGGACGTGGACGTGGAGGTGGACGTGCCGCCGCTCGCTCGCCCCGGCTTCCCGTTCCCACCGCCCTTCGCCGCCTCGTCGATCTCCCCGATCGTCTGCCCCACCCCAACGGTGGTCCCCTCCGCAGCCGATCGCGCCTTCAACACGCCCGCCGAAGGCGCCGGCACCTCGATCGTGATCTTGTCGGTCTCGACCTCGACCACCGGCTCGTCCGCCGCGACCGCATCGCCTTCGGCCTTCAGCCATCGCGCGATCACGCCTTCGGTGACCGACTCGCCCATCTGTGGAACTCGAATCTGAATCGTCATGTCGCCAAACCTCAGGCAAACGCCTCGTCGAGCAGCATCTTGGTCTCGAGCTCGTGGCTCTGCAGCGAGCCGGTCGCCGGGCTCGCGCTCTCGGCCCGCGCCACGCAACGCACCGTGCGCCCGCCCGCGAGCTCGTCCAGGCGCGGCCGCATGAACGGACACGCACCCATGTTGATCGGTTCTTCCTGCGCCCACACGATCTCGCGCGCCTTGCCGTAGCGCGCGAGCGTCTGCGCGAGCGCCTCACGCGGGAACGGATAGAGCTGTTCGATGCGCACGAGCGCCACGTCGCTGCGCTTGCGTTCCGTTCGCGCCGCCAGCAGGTCGTAGTAGACCTTGCCGGTCGAGCAGATCACCCGAGTGATCGCGGCCGCATCTGCGCTCGTATCGTCGATGATCTTGTGGAACTCGCCTCGCTCGATCTCCGACAGCGGCGAGAACGAAGCGCGCGTGCGCAGCAAGCTCTTCGGCGTCATCACCACCAGCGGCTTGCGCCACCGTCGCAACGCCTGCCGGCGCAGCATGTGGAACATCTGCGCGGGCGTCGTGACGTTGCAGACCTGGATGTTGTCCTCGGCGCACAGCTGCAGGAATCGCTCGAGCCGCGCGCTCGAGTGCTCCGGGCCTTGACCCTCGAAGCCGTGCGGCAGGAACAGCACGAGCCCCGAGAGGCGATTCCACTTGTCCTCGGAGCTGGTCACGAACTGGTCGATGATCACCTGCGCACCGTTGGCGAAGTCGCCGAACTGCGCCTCCCAGATCACCAGCGTGTCCGGGGCTGCGAGGCTGTAGCCGAACTCGAAGCCCATCACCGCGAACTCCGACAGCGGGCTGTTGCACACGTCGAAGCGGCCTTGGTTGGGCGCGAGATGCTGCAGCGGGAACCATCGCAGCTCGCTCTGCGTGTCGATGTACGCCGCGTGGCGATGCGTGAACGTGCCGCGGATCGAGTCCTGCCCGGAGATCCGCACGTGCAGCTGCTGCAACAGCAGCGAGCCGTACGCGAGGTGCTCGCCCATCGCCCAGCTCACCGGGCTCTGCCCGCTCGCCATCTCGCCCAGCTCGCCGAGGAAGCGCGTCAGCTTGGGGTGCAGGTTGAAGTCCTGCGGCGGATGCGTGAGCGCGTGACCGATGCGCTCGATCGTCTCGCGATCGATCGCCGTGCGCACGTCGTGCGACGCCGACTCGGCCCCGCCCGCGTAGTTCTGCCACACGCCGTGCATCGGCGAGCGCAGCGGCTGTGGCCCCTTGTCCTTGATCTCCGCGAGCGCGCGCTCGAACTCGTCGCGCAGCTCGCTGGCGATCCGATCGCACTGCTCCTTCGTGACCGTGCCGCGATCGATGAGCCGCTGCTGATACAGCTCGAACACCGTCGGCCGCTTCGAGATGAGCTCGTACATGCGCGGCTGCGTGAACGTGGGCTCGTCGCCCTCGTTGTGCCCGTAGCGACGGAAGCACACCAAGTTGATGATGACGTCCTTCGCGAACTTCTGGCGGAAGCGCACCGCGAGCTTCGCCACGTAGGCGGCGGCCTCGGGGTCGTCACCGTTGATGTGGAAGATCGGGATGTTGAGCATGTCGGCGACCGCGGTGGGATAGATCGTCGAGCGACCTTCCTCCGGGTTCGTCGTGAAGCCGATCTGGTTGTTGATGACGACGCGGATCGAGCCGAGGTTGTTGTAGCCGGCCAGCCGCGAGAGATTGAGCGTCTCGGCCACGACGCCCTGGCCCATCATCGCGGCGTCGCCGTGCAGCGTGAGCGCGAGCGCGGCGTTCTTCTTGTCGGCGCCGCGCTGATCCTGGCTGGCACGGATGCGGCCCGCGATGACCGGCGTGATCGCCTCGAGGTGGCTGGGGTTGAACGCGAGCGCGAGGTACATCGGCTTGCCGCCGCGGGTCACGTAGTCGCGCCACGAGCCGAGGTGGTACTTCACGTCGCCCGAGCCCAACGCTTCGTGGGGATCGTCGACGCCCGCGAAGCGCGAGAACACCTGCGCCGGCGTGGCACCGAGCAGCGTGAGCAACAGCGACAGGCGCCCGCGGTGCGCCATGCCGAAGATGATCTCTTCGATGCCGAGCTCGCCGGCTTCTTCGGCCAGCGTGTCGAGCAGCGCGATCATGCTCTCCGCACCGTCGATCGAGAAGCGCTTCGCACCGATGAACTTCGTGTGCAGGAAGCGATCGACCATGTCCGCGCGCGCGAGCGAGCGCAAGAGCTGGTACTGATCGGCTTGCGACGGCACCACCTGGTTCTCGGTGTGCTCCATCTCGTCGCGCAGCCAGTTCTTCTGCGCGACCTCGTTCATCTGCCAATACTCGATCCCGACGCCGCGCGTGTACGTGTTCTGCACGCGCGCGACGATCTCGGCGAGCGTCGCCGAATGACGACCGGGGAAGAGCGAGCCGGGATCGAAGCGCCGCTGCATATGCTGGGGGCCGAGCCCGTAGTACTCGAGATCGAGCGCCTCGGTGTGCTCGCGACGCGCACGACCCAGCGGATCGATGCGCGCACGCATGTGCCCGTGCAGACGATAGTGCTCGATGAAGCGATCGACCGCGGACTGCAGCGCAGCCTGCTCGACGCGATCGGCCTCGCCCGGTGTGCGGCCCAGCGCCGCAGCGCCGCGCGCGTGTCCATTGCTCGGACGCGCGCGCTCGCGCTCGATCAGCGCGCGCCAGGTCGGATCGATCGCGTTCGGATCGCGCTCGTACTCTTCGTAGAGCGCCTCGAGGAACGCGATGTTGTGGCCCGACAGTGATTGCTCGGTGTCCATGGGTCGGCGGGGCCGGGAGCATAGCGCACGACGAACGCACTGGCCGCCGATGGCGAATGACAGCGCGTGCTCCGCCGCCCGATGGCGTGCGCGCGCGCGGCCTGATAGGGTGGCCAGAACGTGGCAGACGATGCGCCCTGGCGGCCGACGGTTCCGGAGGGGCGCGGCCAGCTCTCCAAACGCGTAGCGCACACGCTGTCGGCGTCGCGTGAGTCGTGGACGCGCCGCATGTTCGAGCTGGCGGCGCAGCTGCGGCTCGATCGCGCAGCGCCCGTGTTCGATCTCTCGCTCGGCAATCCCAGCCTCGAGCCGCCGCCGTCGTGGCGAAAGGCCGTGCTGGAATTGCTGGCCGACGAGCCGCCCGGCATGCACCGCTACATGACGAACGCCGGCTTCGGCGAGGTGCGTGCCTTCGTCGCTGCGCACGAAGCCAAGCGCTACGGCGTGCCGTTCGAGCCCAACGACGTGACGATGTCGGTCGGCGCTGCGGGTGCGCTCAACGTGCTCGCGCAGGCGATGCTCGATCCCGGCGACGAAGTGCTCGTGCCGGCGCCGTACTTCTCCGAGTACGAGCACTACTGCGGCAACGTCGGCGCGCGGCTCGTGGTCGCGCCGGCCGGGAAGAACTTCGCGCTCGATCTCGCGGCGATCGATCGCGCGATCGGTCCGCGCACGCGCTGGCTGTTGCTCAACTCGCCGAACAATCCCACCGGCGTCATCTACGGCGAGGAAGAGCTCGACGGGCTCGCGCGCCTGTTGATCCGCGCGAACGGTGGACGCGGTCGTGCGATCGCGGTGATCGAAGACGCGCCGTATCGCGATCTCACCTACGACGGCTCCGAAGTGCCGTCGATGCTCACGCGCTATCCCGACACGGTGCTGGTCACCAGCCACTCGAAGGATCTCGGGCTCGCGGGCGAGCGCATCGGCTATCTGCTCGTCTCGCCGCGCATGGCGGATCGCGAAGGCCTCGTGCGCGCGGCCGCCTACTGCACGCGCGTGCTGGGCTTCGTCAACGCGCCCGCGCTCATGCAGCGCGTGTTGCCGCGCGTGCTCGCGGATCCCTCGGGGCGCGTCGACGTCTCGGTCTACGCGCGCAACTGCGGACGCATGGCCGCCGCGCTCGGCGAGCTGGGCTTCACCATGCCCACGCCGCGTGCCGGCTTCTTCCTGTTCCCGGCGTTGCCGGAGCACTTGCGTGGTGACACCGGCGGCGACGTCGAGCTCACCGAGCGCCTGGTCACCGAGCGCACGATCGTCGTGCCCGGCACCGCGTTCGGCTCGCCCGGCTACCTGCGCATGTCGTTGGCGGTCGATACCGCGACCGTCGACGGCGCGATCGCAGCGTTCCGTCGCATCTGCGGATGAGCATCGTGGCGTCGCACACCGGTGTCGATGGGCTCGCCGAGGATCTCGCCCAGCACCACGCACTCATCGCGGCGTCGAGCGTCGTCTATGCGCAGGCGCTGACGCAGCTGCAGGCGCTGCTCACCGGCCCCACCGCCGAGCGCGTGATCGTCGAGCGCATGGAGCACGCCTGGCGACAGCGCACGTTCCGTGCGTACTACGAGCGGCCGCTGCTCCTGCTCGCGGCGCTCCGCTACGAAGCGATCACGATCCCCGAACATCCGCTCGCGCTCGCGTTCGCCGACGAGCACCCGCGCGTCGAGCTGGTCACCCGCGCTGCGCTCACGCGCGCGCTCAGCCCCGATCGCTTGTCGCTGTGGCTGTTGCTCGCGACGCGGCGCGTGCAGACCAACGATGTGTCGCGCGCGGTCGCATGGCGATGGCCCGCGTCGATGATCGACGGACGTCCGCTCGCGCTCGTCGACGTCGGTTGCTCCGCGGGGCTCGGGCTCGTCGCCGATCGGCTCGCCGCACCGTGGGTCGACGGCGAAGGCCGACGCTTGCCGGTCGACGGGGGCAGGGTGCTCGCGCGCATCGGCTACGACGCGCATCCGATCGAGCTCGGCGATCGCGACGAAGGTGCGGCGTGGTTGCGCGCGTGCATCTGGCCCGGCGATCTCGTGCGTCTGCGTCGGCTCGACGCGGCGATCGAAGCGTTTCGCGGCGAGCTCGACACCGCAGTGCGGCCGCGCGTCGAGCAAGTACGAGCGCGCAGCGTGCCGGGTCGGCTGCGGCGAATCGAACGCGAGCTCGAGCCCGACGCGCTGATCCTGATCGTCGAGTCGTTCGTGCGCGAGTACATCGAGCAGGAAGAAGCCGAGACCTACCAGGCCGAGATGGAACAGTGGCTCGCGGCGACTCCGAAGGGCCGCGCGCTGTGGATGCAGCTCGACCTCGCGCGCGACGATCGCGAGCCGGTCGCGGTGCTCACCGCGTATCCCTCGCGCGGCAAGCCGATCGTGCTCGCGCGCTGCGGCTATCACCCCATCGAGATCGCGGTGCAGCCGGGCGCGCCCGATCGCCTCCGCGCCGCGCTCGCGCGCTGAGGCCCGCCTCGGGTGCCCGAAATGCGTACCGGCGGCCGGCCGGGAACCTGGCGCCACCGTGTCGCAACTCACGGTTCGTGGGGCATCACGAGCTCAGCATCGCGGACATCGAGTTCGTCGGGACAGAGGAGTATCTGCTCGACGACGCGGACGTAGTGCTCATCGAGGAGCGTCGGCCGCTCGCGCGTTCACGCGCGAAGACGGCGCCAAAGGCCACGCCACGACGACGCAGCGCACCGCTGCCGTCGCCGTACTCGCGCATCTTCGACGATGCGCAGACCCGCGTGTTCTCGCGCGAAGCGTTGCGCTGATCTTCAGACCGCCGACGCGGACGCGTACCATCCGCGCCCATGGTGGCGTGGCTGCTCGCGGCGTACCTCGGGATCGAGCCCGCGGGTCCGTTGCTCGAGTGGGATGCGCCGGACTCGTGCGTCGACGAGCGCGTCGTCGCAGCGCGACTCGAGCAGCTCATCCCCGGCGAGCGTCCGCAGACGTTGACGGCGCGCGCGGTCGTGACGAAAACGGGCGATCGCTATCGCATGCGCGTCGAGCTCGTCTCGGCGACCGGCACGAGCGTGCGCGAGCTCGAGTCGGAGAGCTGTGCGGTGCTGGCCGAGGCCGCGGCGTTCGTCGTCGCGGTGGCGATCGATCCCGCAGTCGCGACGACGGCGATGAGCGATGACGCGATCGCCGAGCCGGAGGTCGCGAGCGAAGCGGCGCCCAGCGAAGCGGCGCCCAGCGAGACGGCGCCGACGCATGAGCCCGCCGAGCGATCGACGCAGCACGACGCCAGCGTGCCCGAGCTCCCGCGCGAGCTGCCGCGACGATCGCCGCGCATCGGTGGTGTCGTGCGTGCCGCGATCGGAGTCGGCACCGCCGAGGTGTCGCGCTTCGATCTCGCGCCGTCGTTGTGGGGCGCGATCCGAGGTCGCTACTGGCGTGCCGAGCTCGGTGCGCGCTACGTCGCGGGCCGCGATCGCGTCATCGAAGGCGAGGCCGAGCTCGCGCTCGATGCCGTGGGTGGCGTCGCGCGGGGCTGCGGGGTCGCGCCCGCGGGACCGATCGAGATCCCGATCTGCGCGGGGCTCGATCTGCTCGCGGTGCGCGGCCGACCGCGCGGGCTCGACGACGCGAAGAAGCGCGCCATCGCGTTGCGCGTCGCGATCGATCTCGCGGTCGCGTTGGCGTGGCCGCTCACGCGCCGGGTCGCGCTGTGGGTCGAGGCCGCCGGCGGCTTCGCGCTCCTGCGCCCGCATTTCACCGTCCGCGATACGCCCGGCACTCGCAGCATTCTCGGCACCCCAGCATCGTTCTCCGCCCTCGTAGGGGTCGAGCTGCGCTTCGGCGGTCCGACGCGTTGACCAAATCCGGGCGATCCGGAAACTCAACCCGAGATGGCCGATGGCGGGCCCGGCAGCGCCGAGGCGGCTTCCGCGCCCGCGGGGTCCTTCGAGCAGCTCTATCGCGCGCACTTCGATGCCGTGCTCGGCCAGCTGCGCCGCATGGGTGTCGACGAAGGCTCGCTCGAGGACGCCGCGCAAGACGTCTTCGTGGTGGTGCACCGCAAGGTCGGCGGCTTCGAAGGTCGCGCGCGCATGTCGACGTGGCTCTTCTCGATCGCGCATCACATCGCGGCGAGATATCGGCGCACCAGCTTCCGCACGGATCGTCGTCATCGTCGGCTCGCCGACGAAGCGATCGGCCTGCGCAACGAGGTCGGCGTCGACGAAGCCGTGCTGCGCAAACAAGCCGACGAGCTCTTGCATGCGTTCCTCGACACGCTGCCCCCGGAGCAGCGCGGCGCGTTCGTGCTCGGCGAGATCGAAGAGCTGCCGCGGCGCGAGCTCGGCATCGCGCTGGGGGTGAGCCCCAACACCGCGTACTCGCGATTGCGGCTCGCACGTGCGCGCTTCAGCGAAGCCTTCGGCAGCGAAGACGGTGCGTTGCTGCAACGGTGGCGCGTGCCCGTGCGCGAGCCGGCGCGGCGCGATGCGGTGTGGGCCGCGCTCGTGCTCGAGCTGCCGGCGATCGGCAAGCCGGTCGCGATCGGTGCGCTCGCATCGTTCAAGGTGTGGGCGATCGCCGGTGTGGCCGCGGTCGCGCTCGGCCTCGGCGTCGAGCGCTCGACCCGTGCAGCGCCGCGACACGTGAGCACGAGCATCGCGGCGCTGCGATCGATCGCGCCGCCACCGATCGCCGTCGCTGCGATCGCGCCCGCCGAAGCGCCGCGCGTCGCAGCGCCGGCACCGACGCCGCTCGCGGCCGAGTCGCGTCCCACGACGCGCGCGGCATCGCCTGCGCGTGCAGAGCTCGCACGCATGCCGGCGCCCGACGATCTGCAGGCCGAGCTGTCCGCGCTCGCCGATGCTCGTGCGGCGCTGAAGGCCGGCAAGCCCGAGCAAGCGCTCGCACGATTGCGCGAGCACGCCGAGCGCTTCGGCGCCGGCGCGTTCGCAGTCGATCGCGAGGTGCTGCGCATCGATGCGCTCTGCGCTGCGGGCCGCGAGCAAGCAGCGATCGCCGCGACGCAGGCCTTCTTGCGCGCGCATGCCCAGTCCGCACAAGCTGCCCACGTGCGCGCGGGTTGTGGCGCAAGTTGATCGATCGCGAGCGAGGCGGAGACCAACGAACATGATCCGCCTCGCGATCCCGACATCGCTGCTCCTCTTCACCGCATGCGCCGGGCCACCGAAGGACATCGGTGCGTTGTCCGATGGCAGCGGCTCAGAGGGCTCCGAAGGCAGCAGCGGTGGCGGCACCGTATCCGCGAGCAGCACGACCGCTGCGACCGCGCAGACCGACGACGGCGAAGCCGAGAGCGGCACACGGTTGGACGTCGGCGATGGCAGCGATGATGCGTCGGGCAGCGACGACGGCACGAAGCTCGATGTGCCAGGCGAGTGCGCGTGCACGGCGGATCAGATCTGCACGCCCGACGGCTGCTACGGCGGACAGATCTTCCTCAACTTCGACGGGCCGAACATGACGCTCGGCAGCGACGACGCGACGCAGGACGAGACCAGCATCTCGGAGCTCTCCGGGCAGATGTCCGCGCACGGCGGCGACGCGCAGGAGCGCGCCGCCTTGGTCGCGGCCGTGCGCACGCGCTTCGCCGACGTGTCGCTGTGGATCACCGACGAGCGGCCGACCCAGGGCGAGTACGCGATGATCGTGCTCGGTGACAACCTCGCGGCGTTCGGCGGTGCGCTCGAGATCAGCCCGCTCAACTGTGGCGCCGCGAATCCCCACAGCGTCGCGTTCGCGGGGATCTACGCCGGAGACGCGCTCGACGTCGACGTTTCCGCGACCGTCGTCTCGCACGGCATCGGTCACGTCTCGGGCCTCGATCACGTCGACGACATGGACGCGATCATGGGCACGTTCGCGTATCCCGACTCGTCGTTCTCACCCGGTTGTCTGCCGCTCGCCGGCGGCGCGGGTTGTGCCGGGACGCACGGCGCGTTCTGTGCGGCGAACCAGCAGGACTCGCTCGCCGAGCTGCAAGCGCTGTACGGGGCCGGCTAGATCGCGTCGAAGCGCCACAGCGTCGGCATCGCGCCTTCGGACACCGTGTAGTACGCGTCGGTGGTGAACGCGAGCGCTTCGCCTTGCGTTCGCGCCATCATCGGCAGGGGACACGGCGCGCCCGCGAACGCTTCTTCGAGCGTCATCGTGGGCGTGCGTCGCCAGCCGAACACGCTGTCGTAGGTGCGGATCGCGATCGTGCTGCCATCGGGCGAGATGTCACCGCCGGTCGCGAGCTCGCTGCCGGGCAGCGTCGCGCTGCCGAATGCGAGCTCGCCGATCGCTTGCATGTCGATCGGTGCGCCTTCCTCTTGGGGAAACGGCGCGACGAACACGATCGACGGCCCACGCGCTTCCTTGGTGACGATCACGATGTCGCCGGTCTTCGGATCGACGAGCAACGTCTCGGCGTTGTGCGAGCCGTCGGGATAGTTCAGATCGAGCATCACCGCGCCCGTCACCGTGCCGCTGCCATCCGCAGGATCGGGCTCGGCCACGCGATAGACCTGCACGGTCGCGCGCAGCTCGGGGTTGTCGCCGATGTCGCCGAAGTAGAGGTAGTCGACGCCCTCGTCGGGCCCGGGGCCGAGCGACATGTCCTCCCAATCGAGCGCGATCGCATCGTCGATCGCCAGCTCGGCGAGCGATGCACCGCTCTCGTAGATCGCGAAGACGCGCGCGCCGTCGCCGGAGTCGTTGTGCACCCACAGCACGCCGGGATGAGCACGGCTGGCCGCGAGCCCCGAGGCTTCGACGATCGCGGGATCCACGATGGTCGCGGCCGCGATCGCATCCATGTAGCCGGGGCACTCCGGCAGCGGCTCGTCGCCGGTGCTGCTGCTGCTGCTGCTGCTCTCGCTGCTCGAAGCGTCGACGCCGCTCTCGCTCGACGAGCTCGACGATTCGCTCGACGTGCTCGTGCTGCTGCTCTCGGCGTTGCTCGTGCTCGAGCCGCCGTCGCCCGCGCTGTCACTCGCACAGCCGAACAGCGCCGCGATCACCGCGAGTCGTGCGCCTGCCGTCATCGCGCGGACGATAGCAGCTCGCGGCCCGACGCGGGCCGACGCGTTTCCCCGATGCCCGCGCTCGGACGCGGTGTCCGAGAATCGCATCGACCCCACAGGATCCCCGCACGCTGACGATTCCAGACACGACGTGCCGACCAGCCCGGCCCGATCCGGAACCGCGATGACGCGAGCGAATCTCTCGATGCCTCTACGTGTGCTCGTCCGCGCGACAGCGATCGGCGCCCTCGCGGCGTTGGCGTGCGCCGAAGAGGCCGATCCCAACTTCTGCGGCGATGGCGTCGTCGGCGACGAAGAGCAGTGCGACGACGCCAACGCGGACGACAACGACGCGTGCCCGGCGACGTGCCGCGTCGCCGTGTGCGGTGACGGCCTGCTGCACCTCGCGCTCGAGCAGTGCGACGACGGCAACGATGTCGAGGACGACGGTTGCAGCACGACCTGCCAGCTGCCGCGCTGCGGCGACGGCGTGGTGCAGGCCGGCGAAGAGTGCGACGACGCCAACGTGATCCTGAAGGACGCGTGCTTGCCGAGCTGCATCGCCGCGAGCTGCGGCGACGGCATCGTGCACGACGGTGAAGACTGCGACGACGCCAACGCGTCGAACGAAGACGCGTGCACCAACGAGTGCACGCTCGCGGCGTGCGGCGACGGCTGGGTGCGCGAAGGCATCGAGGCCTGCGACGGCGCCCCGGGCTGCACCTCGATGTGCGCGCTGCCCAGCTGCGGCGACGGCGTGGTGCAGACCGGCGAGGACTGCGACGACGGCGACAAGCAGGAGAACGCGTGCCTCACCACGTGCATCGCGGCGAGCTGCGGCGACGGCTTCGTGCAAGACGGCGAGATCTGCGACGACGGCAACGCGCAGGACGACGACGCGTGCACGACGGCGTGCGAGCCCGGCGTGTGCGGCGACGGCATCGTACGCATCGGCGTCGAGGCGTGCGACGACGGCAACGGGGTCGACGAGGACGCGTGCACGAACGGGTGCGCGCTGCCGAGGTGCGGCGACGGCGTG
>DASZPU010000798.1:0-4461 GCA_035550195.1 Nannocystaceae bacterium | reverse complement strand
GAGCCTGCGCCCGGTTGCGTGGTCGCGTCGCGCACGGGCGTGACATCGTGCTTCCCCGGCGAGTGCCCCGTGGGTCAGCGCTGCGTCGACGCCGGCCTGCCGCACTGCGAGCCCGGTTGTGTGAGCGACGAGAACTGCGGGCCCGCGGAGCACTGCGTGCGCAAGGACGGCGCCGCGGTCGGCGTGTGCCGCTCGTGTTTCTACGACTGACGCGTTACGTATCGATCCCGGCGACGACGCAGATCGGGTCGTCGCCGCGCGTAGGACCGCGGGATCGCGTGCGACATCGTTCTTGCACGACGCGCGGCGATGATCCGTCGCTCCGCGTTCGTGCTGTCGTTGATCGGTGCTTGCAATGGGGGCGGCGGCGCAGCGGAGGGCGGTTCCGCAGGCGACACGACGTCCGGCGACGACGCGACGATCACGAGCACGACGATCGATCCCAGCTCCACCGCGGGTGACTCGTCGAGCGCTGCGAGCACGACGAGCGCGACGAGCAGCGATCCCGACGACAGCGGATCGAGCGACGACGCGGCGAGCTCCGAGAGCGGCAGCAGCGACGAGAGCTCGAGCGGTGGCGACAGCGGGCTCGAGTGCGGCATCGATCTGCGCTGCACCGGCGACACGCTGTGGAGCCGACGCTTCGGCAACGAGGACGGCACGTCGAGCAACGAGACGATCACCGCGGTCGCCGCGATGCCCGACGGCGGTGCGGTGATCGGCGGCTCGATCTCCGGCAGCGCCGTGTTCGACGACGTCGCCACGATCGCCGATCCTCCCGCGGCCTTCGTCGCGCGGCTCGACGCCGAGGGCAGCGTGCAGTGGGTGCAGCCGCTGTTCGGCAGCGACGGCATCGGCATCGACGATCTCGGCGTCGACAGTGCCGGCAACATCGTCGCGTACGGCGGAGTGCTCGGCGATCTCGATGCCGCCGGCGAGCTCTACGACGGCAGCTCGTTCGACTGGGGCGTGTTCCTCGTCGGCTTCGCAGCCGACGGCACGCCGCGTTGGTCGTCGCGCCACGATTCGAGCTGGACCGTCGGTGGCCAGCTCGCGATCGGTCCCGACGATGCAATCGCGATCGTCGGCTACTTCGAGGGCGGCATCGACTTCGGCGGCAACTTGCTCGGCGCCGTCGGGCAGAACAGCGACATGTTCGTGGCCGTGTTCGAGTCGGACGGCATGCATCGTTGGAGCCGACGCTTCGGCGACGAGAGCTACCAGTATGGCAGCGGCGTCACGTTCCTCGCGTCGGGCGACGTGATCGTCGGCGGGATCGATCACGGACGCATCGACTTCGGCGATGGTCTCCTGCCCGAACATCCGGGTGCCGCGCTCGTGCTCGCCGAGCTCGCTGCGGCCGACGGTGAAGGCACGTGGGCACAGCAGTTCGTCGCGGACGATGGTGCGTTGCTCGGCGATCCGCGGCTCGCGTCCGACGGCACACGGATCTATCTCGGCACGTTTGCAGGCAGTGGCGTCTACGCCAGCGTCGACTTCGGTGCGGGTCCGGCGGTCGGCGACTTCCATGTCGCCGCGTTCGACGGCGACGGCACGGGACTGTGGGCGCGGGGATTCTCCGACGACGACTTCGGCGGCGAAGGCATCGTCGGCATCACCGCGAGCGGCACCGATGGTGTCGTGATCGGTGGCTACATCCAGACGCCCACCGATTTCGGCGACGGTGTGGTGCGCGAAGCCGTCGGCGGCGATCTGTTCGTCGCGAAGTACGACGCCGACGACGGCATGACGCAGTGGGTGCGCTTCGAAGGTGACGACGATCAAGGCTCGGTGCACCAAGGCACCACCGATGTCGCGGTCGCGGCCGACGGACGCGTGTACGCGGTCGGCAACTTCGGCGGCATCATCGACTTCGGCGACGGCGATCTCGTGGCCGGCCAAGGCCACGGTGGTTGGGACGGATGGGTCGCTGCGTTGGCGCCATGATGAATGCGTGACCAGCATCGACGCGTCGCACCGCCATGAAGCTTGCTGCGCTCACCCTCCTCGCGTTGCTCGCGGGCTGCGTGCACATCGGTGCCGCCGAACCGCCCCCGAAGCTGAGCGACGACCCCGCGGCCGGTCCCGCCGCGTGCTACTCGCAGTGCAGCGTGCTCGACGGCTGCACGTCGAAGTGCGGCTACGTCGCGCAGTGATCCGCGCACGCGCTACCATCCGCGTCGCGTGATCTCGATCGCGATCCATCTCGCGGTGGCCGTGTCGCTCGCCGCGGCTCCGGCTGCGAGCAGCGTGCCGCCGCCGCGTCCGGTCGGCGTGCCCGCGCAGAAGCCTCCGCCCGCACGACCGATCGCGGTGGCGACGACGGGCGTGGGCGCGCTGACGTTGGTCACGAGCATCACGTTGCTCGGCCTCGGCATCCACACGATGCGGCTCTTCCCGAAGGGCCACACCGAAGGCGAGGCGCACGCGTACGTGCACAACGGCAAGAACCTCGTGATCATCGGCGGCAGTCTCGCGAGCGCCGGCGTCGCGTTGCTCGCGGGCGGCATCGCGTGGATCGTCCGCGATCGCCGACGCGCGCGCGCGACACTCGCACGCCGCTGAGCGATCAACCGCTGCTCGAGCTGCTCGTGTCGGAGCTCGACGAAGTGCCCGCAGCGGAGCTCGACGAGCTGCTGCTCGACTCGCTCGACTCTTCCACGCAGTCGTTCGCGTGCGGGCCGGCCTGCGGGCCCCAGCGCGCGCCGCTCGGACAGGTCGAGTCGGGATAGCTGCAGAAACCCTCGGCCTCGCAGAAGCCGAGCACGTCGTCGCTGACGCACTGCTCGTCGTCGTCGCAGTGGAAGTCCCAGCGCTTGCACGCGAGCGCGAGCCCGAGCACCACCGCGAATGCGATGCGCGTGTGCGTCATACCGCGAGCAACTTCCGCAGCGCGGGCTCGTGCAGCTCGGCCTCGGCCTCGCCCATCGCGACGGTCGCGTCGACGAGATCGGGCCGCGTGTAGTCCCACACCTCGACCGGTACCGGCTTGCTCGGCGCGACGTACAAGCGCGGCCCCGCTTCGCCGAGCACGTTGCGCGGATACGGTCGCGTGAGCAGGACGAGGTTGCGACGGATGCCTTCGACCGTCTCGGCCGCCGATGCCGGCACGTTGTCGATCATGCCGCCGTCGAGCAGCGCGCGCCCACGAAAGCGACCGATCGGCGTGAACGGAGGCGTCGACGACGAGGCGATGACCAGATCTGCGAGCTCGTCGGGCGTGGTGCAGCTGCGCGCGTCGAACAAGTGCGCCTCGAACCCGATGCGCTTGCCGAAGCTCGGATGCACCATGCCCGGTCGCAGTCGCTTCTCGAGGTTGTACGCGGCCAGCCCCATCGCCGCGCCGAGCGGCGCCGGCACGCGCTTGGGAAACGACGCGGTGAGCACGAGCACGGGAAACGGCTGCGCGCGGATGCGTTCGAGCCCACCCTCGGCGGCGGCGCACAACAACGTGTCGCGATAGATCTCGCCGTGGCGCGCAGGCGATCGTCCTCGCAGCACACGCGACCACTCGAGGTTCTTCACCATCTTGCCGCGTCGCGCTTGCCAGAACGATCGCGTCGGCACCTCGCGCCCCGACAACAACAGCACCGCGACGCATGCACCCGCGCTGCACGACGCGATCGCACCGAGCCGCGGCAGCAGCCGCTCGCCCCAGCGATGCAGCAAGCCGAGCTGGTAGAACGCACGGTTGCCGCCGCCCGCGAGCGTGAGCGCGATGTTGCGGCGATCGCCGTCGGGCATGGCCGAAGCCGGTGTAGCGCGCCTCTGCGCCCGCGACAACTCTCTGCAACAACCCGGTCACAACGCGGCAACGCGACCTGATACCTTGGCCGACCCGGATGATCGAGTACGACCCCAAGAACTGGGTGCGCATCTGTTTCGCGCTGCACGGATCCGTCGCGCCGCGCCTGCTGCCGCGCGTCGCCCTCGCCGGCGCAATCGGCTTCGGCGCGCAGTGGGCCCAAGAGCGGCACGGCTTCACGATCCCGCCGCTCGCCCACACGCTCATCGGCGTCGCGCTCGGCTTGCTGCTCGTGTTCCGCACCAACGCGTCCTACGGACGCTACGTGAGGCGCGCGCGCTGCTCGGGCGTGCGCTCGACGCAGCGCGTGATCTCGGACGGCAGCTCACCACGCTGATTCCCGATCACGAAGGCTGGCCCGAACGACGCGCGGACATGCTGCGGTGGACGCGGGCGTTCTACGCCTTGGTCGCGCAGAGCGTGCGGGGCGAGACCGATCTCGCCAAGCTCGGCGAGAAGCTCACGACCGAGGAGCGCGAGCGGCTCGGCCGCATCACGGAACGCGCGCCGGTGGTGGCGACCTGGATCTCCGCCCACCTCGGCAAGCTGCAAGAGCTCAAGCAGATCGACAGCAGCAAGCTGCGCGCGATCGACTCCAACCTCACCTCGCTCATCCAGGCGCTGGGCGGCTGTCAACGCATCCGACACACGCCGGT
>DASZPU010000797.1:0-7212 GCA_035550195.1 Nannocystaceae bacterium | reverse complement strand
GGATACGACTCGTACGTGGTCTTGTTCGCGGTGTGCCACGCGAGCATCGGGTCGTCGCACCCCACGGCCATCGGACCCATCGACGTGCTGCCGCCGACCGTCGTCGCCGCGCCCTCGTCGGCCGCATCGTCGTCGCCACCGCAGGCGGCGAGCACGAGGCAGAGCGCGAGGCTCGTGCAGCGCACGATCAACCGTCCTTGTTCTCGGTGGGCCGCCACGCGGTCGCGGCCTGCTCGCCTTCTTCGAAGCCGAAGAAGATCTTCATCTGCTGACGCATGAACTCGCGACCCTTGTCCGTGCCGAGATCGACGCCGTAGGTGTTGATGTAGCGCGGCGACTCGCGCAGCCACATCTGCCACGCCTGCAAGCTGACGTTGTCGTACAGCAGCTGACCGAAGTCGTCGGTGAAGGGTTTGAACGGCATGCCGGGAAGCTCTTGTTGCAGCTTCTTGCAGAAGACCATGCGCTGGCTCATCGCGCCGGCAGCATACGCCGAGCCCGCGGCCGATGTCGCCATCTCGTTCGTGCGTCGAGTGGATCGCCGCGATACGTGTCGTTGCGACCCCAGCGAGCCGTCCCTTGCGGGTTGCCGATGCGGGCACGCGGCTTCAGGCTGCAGGCGATGCGTAGGATCGGTGTCGTGTTGGTGGCGTTGGTGGGATGTGGCGGCGACGGCGGTGGCGTCGCGGCCGATGGCAGCGAATCGTCGGAGGGCGAGACGAGCACCTCGTCGGAGAGCGGAGGCTCGACCGGCGCGAGCGAGCTCGGCACGACGACGGCCGTCGACGGCTCGAGCAGCAGCGAGAGCTCGTCATCGTCGGAGAGCACCGACGACGGCACCGCGACGGTGAGCGTCGACTATTGCGGCAACGGCGAGCTCGACGATGGCGAAGACTGCGACGACGCGAACGAGCTCGACGGCGACGCGTGCTCGAGCCAGTGCACGCGCACGTTCGATATCGCGTGGACGTCGATCTACGACGCGCCCTCGGGCACGCCGAGCCACGACGGCGCGTTCGCGATCACGCTCGATGCGAGCGACGCGATCTACGTCGCCGGCACCGCGCGCGGCGACGACGAGAGCGGGGACATCTGGGTGCGGCAGTACCTCGCGGACGGCAGCGAGGGCTGGACCACGACCTGGAACGGCGCGGACGGGCTCACCGACTCGGCGGTGACGATCGCGTTCTCCGACGAGCGGGTGTTCGTCGGCGGTTCGACCGAGAGCGACGCGAGCGGGCCGGACGTCGCCGTGGTCGCGATCGACGTCGCGACGCAGGACGTCGCGTGGACGGTGGTGCTCGACGGACCCGGCGCCCCCGGTCCGGATCCCGACGACGATCGCGACGACGTGCGCGCGATCGCGATCGATCCCGACGGCAACGTCGTCGTCGCCGCTCGGCTGCGCACGGTCGCGTCGGACGCGGACCTCTGGTTGGCCGAGTACACCGCGGACGGCGTGTTGCGCTGGGAGCAGAGCTGGGACGACGACGCGGCCGGCAACGACCTCGTGGAGTCGATGCGCGTCACCGACGACGGACGTGTGTACGCGCTCGTGCTCTCCGAGACAGACGACGGCTTCATGAGCTTCGTGCTGGTCTACGACGACGAGGGCAACCCGCTGCTCGACGAGACCATCGATCTCACCGATGCCTCCGCGGTCATCAGCGACTTCCGGCCGATCGGCGGCGGCGACGTGCTCGCGTCGGCGGTCGACAACAGCGGCGGCGCGATCGGTGCGCGCCTCGATTCGACGTGGGAGCCGGTGTGGGCCACGCACTCGCAGGGCTCGGCGGTCGCCGACATCGCGATGGCGGTCGCCGCTCACGACGACGACGCGCTCGCGCTCTCCGCGATCCGTTTCATCGACGATCAGCAGGACGCAGTGGTCGCAGGCTTCCACGCCGACGGCTCGCCGTGGTGGGGCGACGCCTACGACGGCGATGCGCACGAGAACGACGTGTGGCGCGCGATCGCGGTCGACAGCGCCGGCGACGTGATCGTCTCCGGCTTCACGATGAACGCGGCGGGCGACTTCGACGCGATGGTGCGCAAGTACGAGCCGCTCTAGCAGCGCTCACGCGTCGGCGAGCGCGGCCTTCACGATGTCGACCGCGGCGCCGATCGGGATGCGGACCTGCGAGCGATCGTCGCGTTGGCGCAGCGTGACGGTCTTGTCCTCGAGCGTCTGCGTGTCGACCGTGATCGCGTAGGGCGTGCCGATCTCGTCGTGTCGTGCGTAGCGGCGGCCGATCGCGTGCTGCTCGTCGTAGCGCGCGTTGATGCCGGCGTCGAAGAAGCGCTCGACGATCTCGCGCGCGACCTCGGGCATGCCGTCCTTCTTGACCAGCGGCAGCACCGCGGCCTTGATCGGCGCGAGCCGGGGATGCAGGCGCAGCACGGTGCGGCCGCCCTTGCCGTCGCTGTCGGCGGGCTCCTCGTCGAACGCGTCGCACAACACCGCCAGCACGCCGCGGGTCGCACCGGCGGCCGGCTCGATCACGTGCGGCATGTAGTGCCAGCCCTGCTTGCCGGTCGAAGGATCGGTGGCGTCTTGATCGAAGTACGTCAGCTTCTTGCCCGACGCCTTGCTGTGCTGACCGAGATCGTAGTCGGTGCGGCTCGCGATGCCCTCGAGCTCGTCGAAGCCCCACGGGAAGTTGTATTCGATGTCGAAGGTGCCGTCGCTGTAGAACGCGAGCTCGTCGGCGCCGTGCTTGCGCAGCTTGAGGTTCTCCTCGCGGATCCCCATGCGCATCCACCAGCGCATGCGCTCGTCCTTCCAGTACTCCAGCCACTTCGGGCCCTCGCCCGGCACGACGAAGTACTCCATCTCCATCTGCTCGAACTCGCAGCTGCGGAAGATGAACTTCTCGACCTTCACCTCGTTGCGGAAGCTCTTGCCCATCTGCGCGATGCCGAACGGCACCTTCAGCCCCATGCTCTGCTGCACGTTGAGGAAGTTGACGAACATCGCCTGCGCGGTCTCCGGGCGCAGGTACACCGAGCTCTCCGCGAGCGACTGCTCGACGCGTGCACGCAACGTCCCCGCGTCGACACCCTCGGCGATCGCTGCCTTCGCGACCTCGAGCAGATCGCCGATGGGATCGACGGGCCCGAGGCTGGTGCGGAACATGAGGTTGAACTGTCGCTCGTCGCTCATGAACGGCGAGCCGCAGTTGGGGCACACGTAGCCGCGATCCGTGGTGGTGGCGCCGACCAACGTCTTGCCGTCGCGCTTGAGCGCGACGCCGAGCTGCTTCTGCGCCTTCTCCTGCGCAGCTTCGGCGCGCGGACGATCGGCGAGGCTGATGAGCGCGGCGGTGCCGGCTTCGGCGCGCGGCGCCTTGTCGGCCCGGAACCGCTCGCCACAGATCTTGCAGTCGACCAAGGGGTCCGCGAAGTTCGCGAGGTGACCGCTCGCCTGCCACACGCGCGGATGCATGACGATCGACGCATCGATGCCCACGACGTCCTCGCGCATGTGGACCATCGCGCGCCACCACTCGCTCATCAGATTGCGCTTCAGCTCTGCGCCCATCGGACCGTAGTCGTAGGCGCTGCGCAAACCACCGTAGATCTCCGAGCTCTGGAACACGAATCCGCGTCGCTTGCACAGCGACACGATCTTCTGCAGCTTGTCTTCTTCGTTGCTCGGCGATTCCGTCGACATGACCGCGCGGTCATAGCATAGAATGGCGAGGACGATGGTGGACGCTGCTACGCCCGCGCTGCGCGTCGAGTTCGCTCGCTGCGCGCGACGACACCCGGACGCCGGCACACGCGACGAGGCGCGCACCCAGCTCGTGCTCGCAGCGCTCGGCGAGCGCGACCCGGAGCAGCAGGTTGCGCTCGTCGAGCAGCTCTACCGCACGGGTGAGCTCGACGAGCAACGCAGCGTGCTGCGCATGCTCGATCGCCTGCCCGACCCCGCGCGCTTCGTCGCGCTCGCGATCGAGGCCTGCCGCACCAACGCGGTCGAGGTGTTCGCGGCGCTCGCCAACGACAACCCCTACCCTGCACGCTGGCTGCCGGACGCGGCGCTCTGCCAGCTCGTGCTCAAGGCGATCTTCATCGGCGTTCCCATCGATCGCATCGTCGGGCTCGCAGCACGCGTCGACGCCGAGATGCTGCGCATGGTCGAGGGCTACGCATCCGAGCGGCGCGCCGCCGGGCGCCCGGTACCCGACGACGTCGCGAAGGTGATCGCGCTCGGCAAGGAGCGAACATGAAGCTCTTCGATCCCCACATCCACATGACCTCGCGCACCACCGACGACTACCAAGCGATGGCGAAGGCCGGCATCGCGGCGATCGTCGAGCCGGCGTTCTGGGTCGGCCAGCCGCGCACGCACGTCGGCACCTTCGAGGACTACTTCCTCTCGCTGCTCGGGTGGGAACGCTTCCGTGCGAAGCAGTTCGGCATCCATCACTACTGCACGATGGGCCTCAATCCCAAGGAGGCCAACAGCACCGCCGTCGCGCAGGGCGTGCTCGATCTCCTGCCGCTCTACCTCGAGAAAGAAGGCGTGGTCGCGGTCGGCGAGATCGGCTTCGACGATCAGACCGACGCCGAGATGCGCGTGTTCTTGGCGCAGCTCGACCTCGCGCGCGCGCACGATCTGCCGGTGCTCATCCACACTCCGCACCGCGACAAGCTGAAGGGCACGCTGCTCACGCTCGAGGCGGTGAAGCAGCACGGCTTCCCGATGGCGCTCACGCTCGTCGATCACAACACCGAGGAGACACTGCCGCACGTGCTCGAAGCCGGTGCGTGGGCGGGCCACTCGATCTATCCCGACACGAAGATGGACGAGCACCGCATGGTCGCGCTCGTGCAGAAGTACGGCGGCGAGCGCATCATCGTGAACAGCGCGGCCGACTGGGGCGTGTCGGATCCGTTGAAGGTGCCGAAGACCGCCGCCGCCATGAAGGCGGCCGGCATCGGCGACGACGTGATCGAGCAGATCTGTTGGAACAACCCGGTGCGGTTCTTCGCGCAGAGCGGACGCCTGGCCGAAGTGGAGAGCAAGGCCAGCATCGACCAACGCGAGCTCCACGAAGGCAACTCCGTGCTGCGCGGGCAGACGCCGCGCATCGAGTCCGAGTGAGCGACAGCGGCGGACGAATGAAGCGCACGTTGGTGCTCGATGTCGTCGGGCTCACGCCCGCGATGATCGGCACGAAGACGCCGCGGCTGCAGGCGTTCGCGAACCGCGGCGCGCTGAAACCGTTGCGCACGATCACGCCCGCGGTCACGTGCTCGGTGCAGGCCAGCATGCTCACCGGCAAGCTGCCGCGCGAGCACGGCATCGTCGCGAACGGATGGTTCTTCCGCGACCTCGCGCAGGTCTGGCTGTGGCGACAGAGCAACGCGCTCGTGCAGCGCGACATGCTGTGGGACGAAGCGCGCAAGCGCGACGATCGCTTCACCGTCGCGCAGCTCTTCTGGTGGTACAACATGTACGCTGCGGTCGATCACGCGGTCACGCCGCGACCGATCTATCGCGCCGACGGACGGAAGCTGCCCGACATCCACACGACTCCGGGCGAGCTCCGCGACGAGCTCGTGGGCGCGCTCGGGCCCTTTCCGCTGTTCGACTTCTGGGGGCCGCGCGCGGGCATTCCTTCGTCGCAGTGGATCGGCCGCTGCGCCGCGCACGTGTGGAAGACGAAGACGCCGACGCTCTCGCTGGTCTACCTGCCGCATCTCGACTACGACCTGCAGCGCTTCGGGCCCGACGACGATCGCATCGAGCTCGCGCTCGGCGAGATCGACGAGGTCGCGGGCGAGCTGATCGACCAGGCCGAGCGTGACGATGCCCGCGTCATCGTGCTGTCGGAGTACGGCATCACGAACGTCACCGGGCCGATCCACGTCAACCGCGCGCTGCGTCGCGCCGGCTTGATCGCGTTCCGCGAGGAGCTCGGCGAAGAGCACCTCGACGCCGGCGCGTCGCAGGCGTTCGCGGTGGCCGACCACCAGATCGCACACGTGTACGTACGCGATGCGGCGAAGCTCGCCGAAGTGAAGGCGCTGCTCGAGCGCGAGGACGGCATCGAGACCGTGCTCGACGCCGAGGGCAAGCGCGCGCTCGGCCTCGATCACGAGCGTTCCGGCGAGCTCGTCTGCATCGCGCGTGCGGATCGCTGGTTCACCTACTACTGGTGGCTCGACGATCAGCGCGCGCCCGACTACGCGCGCACGGTCGACATCCACAGCAAGCCCGGCTACGACCCCTGCGAGCTGTTCGTCGACCCGAACATACCGCTGCCGAAGCTGTACCTCGCCGGCCGATTGCTGCGCAGCAAAGTGCTGAACCTGCGCACGTTGATGGACGTGATCCCGCTCGACGCGACGCTCGTGAAGGGGAGCCACGGCCGCCCCACCGATCGCGAGGAAGACGGGCCGGTGCTGCTCACCAACGCGCCGAAGCTCGCGGGTGAGGCCGCACTCGCGGCCACGGACGTGCGCCGCCTCGTGCTCGATCACCTGTTCGGGTGAGCGCTCGCGCCGTGCCGCCGCAGTGCGGCGAGCCAGCCCTCGAGGTCGCGCACGAACCACGCCGCGGATTCATCCGCGCCATCGCTGCGCCAGCGCACGAGCAGCAGCATGCGCGCGACGCTCTTGCCGAGGTGGCTGCGCGTCTCCTCGACCGCGACGATGTCGGCGAGCCGCACGCGGAACAATCGCTGCGGCACCCACTGCGCAAACGCGAGCTCGTCGTCGGTGAGGACGAGGCAGCCGTTGCCGCGCGCCTGCACTGCGCCGATCGAGCTGAGCCCGAAGAAGTTCGCCATCTCGTCGACGAGTTGCGGTGCGCGCCCGCGCAACACTTCGGCGTCGATGCGCGCGCGCCCGGATTTTCGCAACCGCCCGACCCAGAACCATGCGAGCCCGAGCACGATCGCGAGACCGGACAGCGACAGCGACACGATGACGATCGGCGACACGTCGCCCATGATAGCCGGCTCAGCGATACGCGGTGGCCCCGTGGCCGATCGCGGCCGCGATCGCCGGCGGCAGCTCGTGCTCGGCCCAGAGCTCGCACTCCTGCGTCGCGTCGTCGGCGAGCTCGATGCGGGTGACCGGGATCGCCGCGCCGCCCATCGTCAGCGACAAGAGTGCACCGGTCCAACGCAGTCGCTCGAGGCCGACGCGTTGCCCGATCAGCTGCTCACCCTCGAGCCGTGCGGCGATCAGCGGGCCACG
>DASZPU010000796.1:0-2810 GCA_035550195.1 Nannocystaceae bacterium | reverse complement strand
GGATCAACCCGTGGAAGAGCTGGGCGCCGAGCGCAGGCACGAGCATGGGCAAGACCTCGGCGAGCACCTCGTCGCGTCCGCGCTCGCGCAGGCGCAGATCGAACGCCGCGAGCAACGACGTGAGCGCCGCTTCGCGACCGATCGCATCGCGCCACTTCGCCCACGCGATCGGCTCGGCCAGCGCGCGCATCGGGTCCAGCCTGCGCTCGTAGCGACGCGCGAACGCAGCGAGCCGCGCATCGTCGGCGCCGAGCTGCGCGAGCGCGACGAGGGCCATCGACAGATGGTTCGACAACCCGCCGCCGTACTCGGGATCGCGCGTGCGATTCTCCGCGAGCAGGTCGCGGAGCACCGTGCGCTCGCTCGGCGGCGCCGACGTCGGTGCCGTCACCTCGACCTCTTCACGACGCCCGCACGCGAACGGTGCCGCCGCGATCCCGAGCCCGAACTTCCGTCTTGCCCACGCCACGCGCGAGGTGTCACCCGCCCCAGCGTCGCCGGGTTCCCTGCCCGCGTCTATTCGCTGCGCGTGCGCACCCAGCTCGCGAGCTCGGGCCCCGCCCAGGGCGTGTCGATGCGGTAGCGAGCGAGCGCGCCGCTGCGATCGACCATCCACAGCGCGTCGCGCTCGTCCAGCGCCAGCGTGGCGCCGTGCTCGAGGCGATGCCGCCCGCCGTGCACCGCCGTGCCGTGCCCGGGACCGAACGGCACTTCGTAGCCGAACCCGGTGCGCTCGTCCCAGATGGCGATCGTGCCGTCGAAGTCGATCGTCGCGATGCCGCGCCCACCGGCGAGCGCGATGACGTCGAGCAGGTTCTCGCCCTCTTTGCGCAGCTCCCAGCGCACGCTGCCATCGCGCTCGATCACGACCAGCGCTTCGGCGTCGTAGACGACCGCGATCCCGCCGTCGGCCAGCTTCGCGATGCGACGCACCGCGCGGATCGACAGCGGCACGCGTTGGACGATCTCCGCGCGCTCCGGATCGACGGTGACGAGCTCCGCGTTGCCGTCGAGCGGCGGCGCGAAGGTGGTGAGCAACATGTCGCCGTCGACGATCGGCGTGCCCCAGAAGAGCTCGCCCGGCACGTCCACGACCCGCTGCGCGCTGCCGTCCATCGGGTGGATCTGGATCGCGTTGCGATCGAGCCACACGAGCGTGTCGCTGTCTTCGGTGAAGAGCAGCGGCGTGACGGTCTGGTTGCGCGTCTCGATGCGCTCGTGCAACGCACCGGTCTCGACCTCGCGGATCTCGAGTGAACGCGCACCGCTGGTCGCCACCCACCGCGCGTTCGGAGCGAGCGCGAGCTCCTCGGCCGTCGGCACGATCGCCACCTCGATCATGCGCCCGTCGTGCGCGACCTCGAGCTGGCCGCGGCGATGGAGCGTCGCGAGTGCATCCCCTGCCCCGGCGATCTGCAGGACATCCTCGCCGACCTTGCGCAGCGTCGGCGCGGGATAGTGCCGGTACTCGTGGGTGCCCAGCGCGATGAACGACCCGTCGTCTTGCCAGAAGCACTCGATCGCGTGGGCCAGGCCGCGCAGGCGCGCTCGTTCCTCGCGATGCGCGACGTCCCAGCGCACGATCGTTCCGTCCTTCGCGATGCCGCACAGCTCACTGCCGTCGTCCGAGAACGCGAGCTCGGCGACGATGCCCGAGTCGAGCTTCGCGAACGACGTCATCGACAGCTCCGGATCGCGGAGATCGACCAGCCAGATGCCACCGTCGGCGACACCGACCGCGAGCAGATCGCCAGCGTGCGAGAACATCGCGGTGACCGGCGTCGCCGGCAACGTGACCGTGCGCTCGAGATCCGTGTCCATGTTCCAGAGCACCAGCGGATCCGAGGTGTCGGCGTTCGTGCGCTCGACGTTCGCCGCCATCAGCCCGCGGCGCGCGAGTTCCTGGAACGAACGACCCACCCGCGTCGCGCCGATGGGACCGAACATCCCCTTGCGCTCGCGCGCGACATCCTCGGATATCTCGCGCACGGTGCGTCGCGCCGAGCGGTGGAAGTCGAGCGCCCCGGCGTACGGCGCATCGCCGCCCTCGCGGATCACGATCGGATCGTCGGGGCCCTTCGGCGTGTTCCACACGATCGAGCGATCTTCGGTCGGGCAGTAGAGCGCGAGCTCGGCCGCATCGCTCGCGAACCGCGACGCATCGCACTCGCCGAGCGCCCAGTGGGCCTCGGCGCCGGTGTCGACGTGGCGGATCCGCAGGTCGTCGTCGTGTGCGATCGCGACCCAGGTCGCCTTGTCGCTGAAGTCGACGCCGTCGTGCTCGCCCGGATCGATCACGTCGACGAGACCGCTGTCGATGTGCCAGATCGCAGTGTCGAAGCCGTGGCGCAGCACGACGCGATCCTCGTCGAGCACGAAGTTGCCGGTGAAGCCCGCGGGCACCGCCAACAAGCGATCGGGCACGCCCGCGTCGATCGCCCGCGCAGCGATCTGCCACGCGCCGTCCGTCCACGCCACCGCGTCGTCGGGCAGCATTGCGAGCTTGCGCAGCGCCGCGCTCGGATCGCGGAACAGCTCGAGGTTCGCTTCGCCGACGACGATGGCTTCCTCGCGCGCGCGCAGCTCGAGCTCGGCCGTGTCGGCGCGCTCGTTGGCGTTCGCGGCCTCGCTCGCGAAGTTCTCCGCGCGCACGCCCAGCCAGCCGGCGGTGCCGATCGTGAGCGCAGCCGCGGCGGCGCCGACGAAGCGCAGCGTTCGCGTGCGCGGGTCGAGCTCGCGCAGCAGCGCATCCATCGAGACGAAACGATCGGCGGGCGCGCGCGACAGCGCGCGGCGTAGTGCACGGGTGA
>DASZPU010000795.1:0-4536 GCA_035550195.1 Nannocystaceae bacterium | reverse complement strand
AGCAGCGGCACGAAGAGCGGCCAGCATGCGATCGCACCGAGCGCGAGCGCGGGCGGATGACCACGTCGCGCGAGCAACGTCGCCGACGCGGCTCCGAGCGCGAGATAGAGCAGACCGAGGCCGAGTGCGATCGGCTCGAGCGCAGCGCTGGCGATCACCGCGTCACCTCGTCCTTCTCCCACAGCGGGACTTCCTTCGCCTGCCAGCCTTTGTAGCGACCGCGACTCGAGTCGAGCGCGGCGTTCATGCTGGAGAACACGTCGGCCTCGAGCGGACGCACGAACGCGACGTCGGCACGCGGGCGCACGAGGAAGGGCCGCAGGAGCCATCCGCCTTGTGCGAGCACGATGCCGACGATCGCGAGCGAGGCCGCGTGCGCGCAGAAGCGCAGGTGTCCGCCGCCGGGCAACAAGCTCGCAGTGGTGACGAGCCCGATGCCGCCCGCGACCGCCAGCGCGAGACACATCAGCATCACCGCGACGTGGTAGTCGAGCGCCACCGAGTAGACCAGCCACAGTGCCGGGCCGGCCGCAGCCATGAGCAACGCGGCGCGGGCCATGCCGACCAGCGACGCGAACACGAGCCGCTCGTAGCTCACGCGCACGCCGGCGGCGAGGTAGAGCGCGCGACAAGCCGGGAGGCTGACGAGCAGCGGCAAGAGCAGCACGAGCGGCAGCTTGATCGCCGCGAAGAGGTGCTGCACGCCACCGCGGTACGAGCCGATCACGAGCCCGAACAGCCCGCCACCGATCGCGATCAAGGCGAGCAACGCGGGCAACAGCTGCGCGAGCGGCACACGACCATCGCGATCCACGAGCTCGGCCGGTGCCCGCAATACGCGGGCGCACAGACGCAACAGTGATCCGTTCACGCCGCACCTCCGATCACGAGCTCCGCCATCGAGACTGCGATGCGCAGCGCGATCGCGAGCCACAGCCCCGCCCAGCCGACCAGCAGCAACGCGAAGCGCGGCGGCATCACCGGCGCGCTGGTCTCCGCTGCGCGCAATCCGACGAGCGCCACGGCGGTCATCGTGATGCCGGGCACGAGCACCGCGAGCGCGAGCACGAGTGGCCACAAGCTCGAGGTCACGGCGAACAGCAACGCGATCGGCACGAGCCCGAGCGCGACGCGACCACCGTGTACGAGCGCGCGCGCGATCGCGGCGACGAGTCGTTCGGGTGGCGCGTCGAGCCCGAGGAATTGGTGCACCGCGAGCAACGCGGGAGCGGTGAGCACCGCGGCACCGAGCGAGGGTGCGACGAGCGCAGGGATCGCGCGGCCCATCGTGCCGACGTCGGCCGCACCGAGGGCGGCCGCGCACGACACCGCGGCCATCGCCGCCACCGAGGCGATCACCTGGGTCGCGCTGGGGATCGCTTCCGGATCGGCGATCACCGCAGAGGTTGGCGCGGGCACCCACGATGGCGGTGCAGACGACGAGATGCTGGCCTCGGGGATGTGCATGTTCGCTGCTGTACGCACGCGTCGTCCCGATCATGCGCGCCGACCTGGGCGAGGCCGCGCAGAGCTCGTGCAGATTTCGTGCAGAGCGCGCCCCGGGCCGGCGCGCGTGTCCGTGTTGATCGCCGCCGCGCGCTTCGGTATGTGAGCCCTCCCCGATCGTGGAGCTCTCCGGCCTCAACAAGAGTCAGCGCGCCGCGGTGCTGTGCACCGAAGGTCCGCTGGTCGTGCTCGCCGGTGCGGGCTCGGGCAAGACGCGCGTCATCACGCATCGCATCGCGCACCTGCTCGAGCTCGGCGTACCGCCCGATCGCATCGTCGCGGTGACGTTCACCAACAAGGCCGCCGGCGAGATGCGCGAGCGCCTCGCGAAGATGGTCGGGCGCAAGATCGCCGGCGAGCTCGTGCTCGGCACGTTCCACAGCATCGGCGCACGGCTCATCCGCGAGGACCCGGAGACCTACGGGCTCGACAGCGGCCGCTTCTCGATCCTCGATCAGGGCGACGTGCTCGGCATCGTGCGCGGGCTGTTGCGCGAGCACGGCCACCACGGCGCCGACGATCGCCGCTTCGACATCGGCGGCGTCACGCAGCGCATCAGCCTGTGGAAGAACGCGTTCTTGCACGGCAAGGCGCTCGAGCGCGAGGTGGTGGACGAGTACGACGTGGTCGCGGCCTCGGTGTACGAGCACTACGAAGATCGCCTGCGCAGCCTCGGTGCGGTCGACTTCGACGATCTGGTGTGCCTCATCGCGTCGTCGCTCGACGCGAAGCCCGAGGCCCGCGAACGCACGCGCGCGCGCTACGACTACTTCCTGGTCGACGAGTACCAGGACACCAACACCGCGCAGTTCGAGATGCTGCGCCAGCTGTGCGGCCCGCCCCACAACCTCTGCGTCGTGGGCGACGACGACCAGGCCATCTATGGTTGGCGCGGCGCGAAGATCGAGAACATCCTGCGCTTCGCCGAGCTGTTCCCCGGCGCGACCACCATCAAGCTCGAGGAGAACTATCGCTCGCGCGCGGCGATCCTCGGCTGCGCCAACGCGGTGGTGAAGCACAACAAGCTGCGCAACGACAAGACGCTCATCGCGACGCGCCACGGCGGCGAGCCGGTGCACGTGGTCACGGCCAGCGACGGCGCCGCGGAAGCGCAGTGGGTCGGTCGACAGATCCGCAAGCTCGTGGTCGAAGAGCGCGAGCACGCCGACGAGGTCGCGGTGCTCTACCGCTCGGCGCTGCAGGCCAAGGCGATCGAAGAGCAGCTGCAGACCCACGGCATCCGCTATCGCGTGCTCGGCGGGCAATCGGTCTACGACAAGAAGGAGATCAAGGACGCGCTCGCGTACTTGAAGACCATCGTCACGCCGCGCGACGAGCTCGCGCTGCGCCGCGCGCTCGAGACTCCACCGCGTGGCATCGGGCGCCAGACCATCGAGGCGCTCAAGCGCCACGCCGCGGGCAAGGGCGTGCCGATGATCGATGCGGTGCACAACGCCCGCGAGGTGCAAGGTGTGCAGCCGCGCGCCGCCGCGATCCTCGGCGAGTTCTCCGCGATGATGCGCGCGGCCCAGCAGCGCGCGCGTCAAGAGGGCAGCCGCGCCGCGCTCACGCAGGTGCTCGAGCAGATCGGCTTCCGCGATCACGTGCGGCGCGAGATCGGCTCCGACGAGGCCACCGCCGCGCGCATGGCCGGCGTGGACTGGTTGCTCGGCAGCGTCGAGCGCTACGAGAACCGCAGCCGCGACAAGGGCAAGGGCCCGCGCTGGTCGGAGTACTTCGGCACGCTGTCGATCGAAGGCAACAACGAGGAAGAGCAGCGGGAGACCATCGACATCAAGGGCGAGATCACGCTCGCGACCTTGCACAGCGCGAAGGGTCTCGAGTGGGATCACGTGTTCTTGATCGGCGTCGAGGAAGGCACCCTGCCCCATCGTCGCGTCGATGCACCGCGACGCAGCGACGCGATCGCCGGCGACATCGAGGAAGAGCGGCGGTTGTTCTACGTCGGCATCACGCGCGCGAAGGAGCGCCTGTGGCTCTCGCGCGGCGCCGCGCGGCTCGATCGTGGCCGCGAGCTGCCGCGCGCGCCGAGCCGCTTCCTCGAGGAGCTGCCCAGCGACGGCGTGCGCGCCTACGAGCTCGCCTCCGAGGAAGAGCTCAGCTCGGACGCGATCGGACGCATGGCCGAGGCCTTCCTCTCGATGAGCAAGCCCGCCGAAGAGCCCGCCGAAGAACCGCGCGATCGCGGACGCTGACGCGCGCGGTAGCCCCACGGCGGGACGCCGAGCCCCTGTTTGGTGGCGCCGCACCGCTCGAAATCCCAGCGCCGACGCCGATGCTCGAACGGCATCGACGATGGTTTTCGAAGACCCGACGGGACGACGACGGTGGTGGCTCGCGGGTGGTGTTGCGTTCGTCGCGATCCTGGCGGCGCTGTGGTGGGGCGCGGCCGTCTCGGGCGGTGAGAGCACGCGTCCGGCATGGACGCGAACGCGCGCGGGCGAGGCACACGCGTTCGCTGCGAGTCCGAGCGACGAGCTCGTCGCGCCGCCGACCGACCGACGCGCCGCGACGATCGCCGACGACGACGCGATGCCACTTCCCGCCGGCACGCACCTGGTGTTCACGCTCGACGATGCGGATGCGCGCGCGAGCGTGCAGCAGCACGCCGACGCGATGGGAGCGATCGCGCCCGACTGGTTCCGCGCGACCGCCGACGATTGCACGCTGGAGATCCTCCCGGCTGCCGACACCGATGCGCGCGTCGGAGCTGCGCTGGTGCTGCCGCGGCTCGCCAACTTCGACGGTCGTCGCTGGACCTCCGCCACGACCTCACGCTTGCTCGCCGACGCAGACGCGCGCGATTGCCTGGCCGACCGCGTCGTCGAGGAGCTCGTGCTGCGCGACGCCGACGGGCTCAACCTCGACTTCGAGTCGCTCGTGGCCAGCGATGCCGACGCGCTCGTCGCGTGGACGACGTCGCTGCGCGAGCGACTGCACGCGCACGGGCTGCGCCTGACCGTCGACGTCGCGGTCGCCGACCCGGCCTTCGATCTCGCGCGGCTCGGA
>DASZPU010000794.1:0-11400 GCA_035550195.1 Nannocystaceae bacterium | reverse complement strand
CGCGCTCGAAGGCGACATCGCGCAGCCGGGCAGCGTCGCGATCCCGTCGTTCGATCGCAGCGGGCTCGTGCTCGACGCGCGCGACATCATGGTCGACCTGGACGATCTGCCCGATCAGGTGCGTGAGACCGCGCGTCGTCTGCAGGCGATGATCGACGCCGGCGATCGCCCCGAGGTCGCCCAGCGCGCGCTCGTGCACCTCTACAAGCTCGCGCACGGCCCGGCGAGCACCTGAGTCCATGCAACCGGACACGTGCACGCGCGTCTGCTGGACGTGATCCGAGCCCGCGTCCTCCTCGTGCCCTGTCTCGCCGTCGCTGCGTGCGATCGCTTCTCCGACGACACGCCCGCGACCGCGAGTGTGCTCGCCGAAGCGCGCGCCGCCGACGTGAAGGCGGCCACGCCGAGCGAGGCGAAGGCCGACGAAGCGGCGCCTTCCGAGGAGTCGAAGCCCACCGCGGACGCGCAGCCCACCACGACGCTCGACATCGCGAACGCGGCGATCTTCGTCGTGCGCGACAAAGGCGTGGTCGTGCTCGACGGCAAGGGCTTCACCACGCTGCCCGACAGCGCGAACAAGTACGTGAGTCGGTTGTTGCGCGGCGCCGACGGCAAGCTGCGCGCGGTCGGCTTCTCGCAGGTCTGGACGCTCGACGCGACCGGCCTCGTCGAAGACGGCCCCGACTTCGGTGAGCTGGGTTCGATCGAAGCGATCGACGTCGATCGCAAGGGCACGATCTGGGCGGTGCACACCAAAGGCGTCTCGCACTTCGCGGACGGCAAGTGGACCACCGATCCCGACAGCACATTCGGCAGCGGACAGGTGTTGCTCACCGGCGTCGCGGTCGACGGCGAAGATCGTCCGTGGGTGAGCACCGGCGACAAGATCTGGCACCACGAAGGCGGCACGTGGACGCCGGTCGCGATGCCGAAGGGGCCGCGCTTCCTCGACGAAGCGTTTCGCGGCGCGGACGGTGCGGTGTACGTGCTCGAGATGGACTCGGTGTGGCGCACGAGCGGCGCGACCGCGGTCACCAAGGCGAAGATGCCGAAGAGCGGCTACGGCTCGTTCGGCGACATCGCGTTCTCGCAGAGTGGTGTCGGCGTGATCGAGAACGACATGGAAGCCTGCGCGGTGTTCATGCCCGCCGACGCAGCCGCGCGCTACAAGGCGCCCAAGGACTTCAAGATCGGATCGATCTCCGCGCTCTCCGTCGACGATCGTCGGCGCGTGTGGGTCGCGGGCGAAGGCGGCGTCGCGATCGTCGGGCCCGACAACCTGCGCGTCGTGTGGCGCTCGGGCAGCATGGAGCCGATCGCGGGGCAGATCAACGACGTGCTCGTGCAGGGCAACGGCCCCGAGCTGCCCGAAGCGGGCGCAGTGCAGAAGGGCAACATCGCCGGCCGCATCGTCGACGGCGACAAGGGTGTGGTCGGCGTCGCGATCGAGCTGTGCGAGAACCCGTCGATGTTCTACACGCGCACGCCGTGCACCGGCGAGCCCACCGTGCTGCGGGCGAAGACGGACGCCGAAGGTCGCTTCGCGCTCGACGGCGTGCCGCTCGGTGCCTACGGCATCGCGGTGAAGATCGGTAAGAAGTGGCAGATCACGCTGGGCAGCGCGCTCGGCTCGCGCATGAAGGCCGGCGAGACCTTCGACATCGGCGAGATCGAGATCGCGAAGAAGTAGTCAGTCTTCGCCCGCGTCGCGCAGCTCGGCGGCCCAGCGTTCGAGGTTCGTGCTGGTCTCGCGCAGCGCTTCGGGCGAGCCCTTCAGCTCGTCGATCCGCTTGCGCAGGATCTCGAGCCCCCGCCGCAAGCGACTGCGCACCGTGCCGGGCGGCACGTCGAGCGCGATCTCCAGCTCGTGCCCGCGCACGTGCTCGAAGTAGTAGAGCTCGAGCGCGATCTGCAGATCGAGCGGCAGCATGCGCAGCGCGTGCAAGAGCAGCTTCTGATCGTCGCGCTGCGCGACCACCTCGGACGGCGAGATGCCGAGATCGGTCACCGACGACACGCCGAAATCGTGCTCGACCGGCGACTTCATGCGCGCGGTGATGTGATCGTAGAGCTTGCTGCGCGCGGCCGCGAACAGGTAGCCGCGGAACGCCTCGGGGTCGCGGATGTGATCGCGGCGCCGCACCGTGGCGAGAAATGTCTGTTGGATCAGATCCTCGATGCCGTCGGCGACCTTGTTCTCGAAGAACCGGCGCACGGGCTCGAAGTAGCGATCGATCAACTCGCCACCTGCCTCGCGATCGCCGGCCTGCCAGGCCGCGAGGAGCTCCGCGTCGCTCGCCACGCGCGCAGATGGTAGCACCTGTGATCACTTCGGCGCGCCGACGGTCTTCATTGGTCGGAGGCCGCTCGCGGCGTACCCTTGGAGCCCGCGCACGTGGCCGCAGACCTCGACACGATGCTGGCTGGGCTCGATTCGCCGCTCTCCCCGGCGGATTCGCTCGAAGGCCAGCGGCTACATCGGGCGGTGCGAGCGCGCCTGCTCGACGAGACGGTGCCCGAGACGCGCATCGACCGCTACGTGGTGATCGAGCGACTCGGCACGGGCGGCATGGGCGTCGTCTACGAGGCCCACGACTCGCAGCTCGATCGCAAGGTCGCGATCAAGCTCGTGCGCAACTGGGCGCTCGGTGAGCACAGCAACGATCAGCAGCGCCTCATCCGGGAAGCGCGAGCGCTCGCACAGCTCTCGCATCCCAACGTCGTCGCGATCTACGACGTGGGGTTGCACCACGGTCGCGTGTTCATCGCGATGGAGCTCGTGCAGGGCATCACGTTGCGCCGCTTCGTCGCCGACGGCACGCGCACGTGGCCAGACGTGCTCGCGTGTCTCGTGCAAGCCGGCGAAGGGCTGCTTGCGGCACACACGGCCGGGCTCGTGCACCGCGACTTCAAGCCCGACAACGTGCTGGTCGGCGACGACGGCCGCGTGCGCGTGCTCGACTTCGGGCTCGCGCAAGGTGACGGCAGCGCGCCCACACATCCCGCGCTGAGCTCCGCCGCGATGATGTCGCTGTCGCTCACCGCGACCGGCAAGGTGGTCGGCACGCCGGCGTACATGGCCCCCGAGCAATTCTCCGGCGCACCTGCGGACGCGCGCACCGATCAGTTCAGCTTCTGCGTCGCATGCTGGGAGGCGCTCTTCCTCGAGCGACCGTTCCAAGCCACCAGCACACCGCAGCTGCGGCGCTTGATCGCGAAGGGCGAGATCGCGAAGCCGAGCCATCCCGAGCGCGCTCCGGAGTGGTTGCGGACCGTGCTCGCGCGTGGTCTCGCCGCCGATCCCGATGCGCGCTGGCCCTCGCTGCGCGCGCTGCTCGACGCGTTCACGCCGCGTCCACGTCGCAAGCCGTGGAAGTACGGCGTGGCGGCCGTGCTCGGCGTGACGGCGCTGACGCTGGGCGGCGTGCTGCTGTGGCAGTCGCACGAGCGGGCCGCGTGCGAGCGCGACGCGAGCGAGCGCGCCGCGTTGTGGAACCCCGGCACCGCCACCGCGATCGTCGATGCGTTCACGACCACCGCGCTCGCGCATGCGCGCGGCAGTGCGGAGCGCATCGACGGGTTGCTCGACGACTACGCGCGCACGTGGGCGCAGACGCGCGCGCAGAGCTGTCTCGCGCATCTGGACGGCACGATCGACGACGCGACCTGGCAGCGCCGACGCGCGTGCCTCGACGAGCGACGCGAGCGACTCGCGACGCTGCTCGAGGTGCTGCAAGCACCGGATCGCGACATCGTGAACATGGCCGTGCGCGTCACCTACGAGCTGCCCCGCGCGAGCGCGTGCGAAGACGATGCGCGACTCGCTGCGAACGCGGCCGCGCTCGGCAGCGACGTGGATGCCGAGCGGGTGTCCGAGCTGCGCAGCAGCATCGCGCGCGCGGAGCTGCTGGCGGAAACCGCTCGGCCCGACGCCGTGGCCGCCGCGGGTGCGATCCGTGATCGCGCCGAAGCACTCGGTGATCCCGGGCTCGTCGCCGAAGCCGAGCTCGCCGTCGGCACCGCGCATCTGCAGCGCGGCGAGTACCAGCCCGCCGCCGATGCCTACGAGCGCGCGTACTTCGGGGCGGGACCGATCGGCGCCGACGAGGTCGCGCTCGTCGCTGCGACGCAGCTCGTCGAAGTGGTCGGTAGTCGACTCGCGCGCTTCGACGACGGCTTGGGCTGGAGCCGCCACGCGGAGGGCCTGTTGCCGCGCAGCGGCAGCGCACGGCCGTGGCGCGAGGCGCAGCTCGCCGAGCACGTCGCGAGCGTGTTGCACGGCAAGGGTGACTACGAGGGCGCACGTGCGAGCTACGAGCGCGCGATCGCGTTGCGCAGCGAGTACGCCGGGCGCGATCATCCGGCGGTCGGGCGTGCGTGGGGCAACCTCGGCTCGCTCCTCGCCGAGCATCGCGATGCCGAAGGCGCCAAGCCGGCGCTCGACGAAGCCGAGCGCATCCTCGTCGCGGCGTATGGCCCCGACTCGCTGCAGCTCGCATCGATCTACACGTCGCGTGGATCGGTCGAGCACCACCTCGCGCACTACCAGGCGTCGGCCGAATACCACGAGCGTGCCTTGGCGATCCGCGAAGGCTTGCTCGAGCCCGATCACCCGAGCATCGCCGCGAGCCTCTCCAACCTCGCCACCGCGCGGCTGGTCCTCGACGATCGCGTGGGCGCGCGGATCCTGCTCGCACGCGTGATCGAGCTGCGCCGCAAGAAGCTCGGCCCGCTGCATCCGCTGCTCGCGACCGCGCTCAGCAATCTCGGTGTCGTCGACACGCACCTCGACGACACCAAGGCCGCGATCGAGCACCTCACCGAGGCGCTGCAGATCCGTCGCACGGTGTTGCCGCCGAATCATCCCGACACCGCGGTCGCGCTCGTGAACCTCGGCGATGCGTTCCAACAGATCCGCGAGCACGACAAGGCGCTGCCGCTCTACGACGAAGCCGCGCGCATGACCGAAGGCGAAGGCGACGTGGTCGCGCGCGAGCACGGGCGTGCGCTCATGGGTGCCGGCATGTCGCGCCTCGGCATCGGCGATCCCGAGCAAGCGCTCGCGGACTTCGAGACCGCGCTCACGACTCCGTTCGCCGACGACGCGGATCCGGTCGCGCGCTGCGAGCTGCGCTACGGCCTCGCGAGATCGTTGCTCGCGACCGGAGGCGGTGGCGCACGCGTGCGCGAGCTCGCACGCACCGCGTTCGACGAGTGCACGTCCGCAGGCATGCGCGGCGCGCCGATCCTCGACGAGCTCGCAGCGTGGGCCCGCGGCGCCGAGTCGAAGCCGAAGTGATCAAGTTGCCCCGCGTCCAGTCTTCCGGGACGCATGAAAACCAATCGACTCACTGTGACCTTGTTCGCGCTGCTCCCGTTCGCGGGCTGCCTCGTCGCCGACGATGACGACGCCGACACCGGCAACCAGACCGGCAACGAGTCGGAGAGCGGCGGCAGCGGGCCGTCGACGTCGTCGCCGAGCACGACCGTGGACGACAGCAGCAGCGGCGGCGGATCGGTGGACTCGTCCGGTTCCGAGAGCGGCGAAGCGACGAGCGCCGACAGCACCGGTGACGAGACCGGCAATCAGCCGAGCACCTGCGTCGACGCGACGCTCTTCATGGGCAACCCGTACTTCGGTGGCGATCTCGAAGGTTGGAATCCCGAAGGGCAGGGCGTGCTCGAAGATCCGCCGCTGCGCAGCCGTCACCTCGCGGGTCTGCCCGAAGGTCGCGTCGCCGTCGAGACGCAGTTCGAGCTGTGGGGCGTCGAGAGCGGCACGATGCACCGCATCGCCGGGCTCGAGGACGATCCCGACGACACGCGCTACGAGCCCAACGGTGCGTGCGCCGACGTGCGCTTCCTGAAGGCCGCCGGCGTCGCGGGGCTTCCCGATGGTCGCATCGTCGTCGCCGACACGCGCGGCAATGGTCTGGTCGAGCTGCGCGATCCGTTCGGTGATTGCACGGCCGCTGCGATCGCGGGCAACCCCAGCACCACGCTCGACGTCGACGTGCCCGGCACCGGCGCCGCGGAGCCCGGTGACATCGACGGTCCCGGTGCGATGGCGCGCTTCGAAGGCGTCGAGCGTCCGGTCGTGGACGAAGACGGCAACGTGTACGTCGTCGACACCGTCAACCACAAGATCAAGAAGGTCGCCGACGATGCCGATCGCACGGTGACGACGCTCTTCGACGCGCCCGATGCGTTGGTGATGGCGATGACCGCGTTCGACGGCACGCTCTACGCGAGCGGCACGCAGACCGGCGACGACTTCGTGTGGGCGATCGACACGACGAGCGGTGAACAGACTGCGCTCGTGATGGGCGACTTCCCGTACGACGAGCTCGACGGGGCCGGCAGCGCGACGCCGTACGGGCTCAGCAACGACGGCGCCGATCTGCTCATCGCGAGCAGCCAGGGCTACATCCTGCGCATGTCGACCGCCGGCGATCCGCTCGGCATCCTCGCCGGCCGCGGCGACGTGTTCGACTACCCGGAGGATCTCGATCTGAGCATGCCGATCGCGCTCGACCAGCTGCCGATCCGCTCCTACGCGACCGCACAGGCCGATCTCGTGCCCTTCGGCGGGAACTTCCTGTTCACCGGCAACGCGAACGGCGTGGGCTTCCACGTCTGGTCGATCAACTGCGAGTGACTCGGTTAGGCTTGCGGTGCGCGCGTGCCCGCCGAGCTCGATAGCCTGCTCGAAGGATTCGATGCGCGTCCCGGCGCATCCGACTCGCTCGAGGGCCAACGCCTGCACCGCACGGTGCGAGCGCGGCTGCTCGACGAGACGGTGCCCGAGACGCGCATCGATCGCTTCGTGATCCTCGAACGTCTCGGCGTGGGTGGCATGGGCGTCGTCTATGCCGCCCACGATCCGCAGCTCGATCGCCAGGTCGCGATCAAGCTGGTGCGGCACTGGCAGAGCAATGATCGCGAGCAGGATCAAGAGCGCTTGATCCGCGAGGCGCGATCGCTCGCACAGCTCTCGCATCCCCACGTCGTCGCGATCTACGACGTCGGTCTCCACGGCGATCGCGTCTTCATCGCGATGGAGCTCGTCAAGGGCACCACGTTGCGGCGGTGGATCGGCGAGGGCGCGCGTTCGTGGCCCGAAGTCATGCGCACGCTCTTGCAAGCGGGCGAAGGGCTCGCGGCGGCGCATGCGGCCGGGCTCGTGCACCGCGACTTCAAGCCCGACAACGTGCTCGTCGGTGACGATGGTCGCGTGCGCGTGCTCGACTTCGGGCTCGCGCAAGGCGATGGCGCGCTGCCGTCCGTCACCGCGCTCGGCACCATCGCGCTCGACTCGGTGTCGCTCACGGCGACCGGCAAGGTCGCGGGCACGCCGGCGTACATGGCCCCGGAACAGTTCGGCGGCGCAGCGGCGGATCCCCGCACCGATCAGTTCGCGTTCTGCGTCGCGTGCTGGGAGGCGCTCTTCCTCGCGCGTCCGTATCCGGCCAGCAGCACGCCGCAGCTGCGGCGCATGTTGGCCGAAGGTGTGATCGCGAAGCCCAGCCAGCCCGAGCGCGCGCCGGAGTGGTTGCGGGCCGTGCTCGCACGGGGGCTCGCGCCCGATCCCGATGCACGTTGGCCATCGATGCGCGCGCTGCTCGACGCGTGCTCGCCGAAGGCACCGCGCCGCAAGTCGTGGGTGTTCGGTGCGATCGCGATGCTCGGTGCGATCGCGTTGACGTTCGGCGCGGTCGCGCTGTGGAACGCCCGCCAGCGCAGCGCGTGCGCGCGCACGGCAGACGAGCTGGGCGCGGTCTGGAACGACGACAAGCACGGCACCATCGTCGCGGCGTTCGGCGCGAGCGGCCTCGTGCACGCGCAGCACACCGCCGAGCTGGTCGAGGGCGTGCTCGACGGCTACGCGCAGACGTGGCGCACGACGCAGACCGACAGCTGCGTCGCCGCGGTCGACGAGAAGATCGACGACGCGGCGTGGCAGCTGCGACGCGCATGTCTCGACGATCGTCGCGAGCGGCTCGGCACGCTCGTCGAAGTGTTGCAGGTGCCCGATCGCGACGTGGTGAACCAAGCGCTGCCGACCGCGTACGCACTGCCGCTGTCGGCCGCGTGTGCGGACGATCTGCGCCTCGCTGCGAACGCGGAGCTGCGCGGCGGGGCGCTCGATCCCGAGGCGGTCGCGCAGCTGCGTCGACGCATCGCGCGCGCCGAGCTGCTCGCACAGACGCGACGACCGGGCGCGCTCGCGTTCGCGATCGCGGCCCGCGACGACGCGGCCGTGCTCGACGATCCCGGCATCCTCGCGGAAGCCGAGCTCGCGATTGCACGCGCGCAGTGGGAGCTCGGCGACTACCAGGCCGCGGCCGAGGCCAACGAGCGCGCGTACTTCCTCGCTGCACGCGAAGGTGGCAACGACATCGCGCTCGTCGCCGCCAGTGATCTCGTCGAAGTCGTGGGCGGTCGGCTCGCACGCTTCGACGACGGCATCATGTGGAGCCGACACGCCGAGGGCCTGCTCGCGCGCAGCGGCGCGTCGCAGCCGTGGCGCGAGGCGAAGCTCGCCGAGTACGTCGCTTACGTCGAGCGCGAGCGCGGCGATCAGGCGGCCGCGCGCGCGGGCTACGAGCGCGCGATCGGATTGCTCACGGAGATCGCGGGGCCCGACAATCCCGCGGTCGGTCGGGTGTGGAGCTCGCTGGCCGGGCTGCTGGCGACGGGCGACGACGCCAACGCAGCGATCGGGCCGCTCGACGAAGCCGAGCGCATCCTCGCGCCCGCGTTCGGCGCGGAGTCGATGCAGCTGGCGTTGATCGCCGGGATCCGTGGCACGGTCGAGTACCAGCTCGGCCACTACGAACGCTCGGCGCAGGAGTTCGAGCGCGCGCTCGCGATCCGCGAGGCGCTGCTCGAGCCCGATCACCCGAGCATCGCGATCGCATTGACCAGCCTCGCCAACGCGAAGATGCCGCTCGGCGATCTTCCGGGCGCACGTTCGCTGCTCGTGCGTGCGAACGAGCTGCGTCGCCGCAAGCTGGGCCCCCAGCATCCACTGCTCGCGGACTCGCTCAACAGCCTCGCGGTCGTCGAGCTGCACATCGGCGACTGGCCCAACGCACGCGCGCACGCGAGCGAGTCGGTGCAGATCCGTCGCGTCGCGTTGCCGCCCGATCATCCGTTCACGGCGACCTCGCTCAACACGCTCGGCGACATCCACCGCCAGCTCGGCGAGCTCGACCGCGCGATCGCCAGCTACGACGAAGTGCTGCAGATGAGCGCACCCGACAGCCCCGCGCTCGCGCGTCAACAAGGCATCGCGCTCGAGGGCCGAGGCATGTCGTATCTCCACCGCGGCGACATGGCGAAGGCCCGCGCCGATCTCGAAGCGGTGCTGCTCGGCCCGGTGATGAAGGATCCCGATCCGGCCGCGCACTGCGAGGTGCACTTCGGGCTCGCGCGGGCGCTGCGAGCGACCAACGGTTCCAGCGCACGCGCGCACGAGCTGGCCCGCACCGCGCAGCAGGAGTGCGGCGAGTCCGGCGATCGCGGGAGGCTGCTGCTCGACGACATCGCGGCGTTCTTGGCCGAGTGAGCGCTCGTCGGCTCCGCGCTGCTATAGTCCGCGCGCGATGAAGCTCGCGCGCATCGAGGTCGAGAGCTTCAAGTGCATCGAGAAGGCCGAGCTCGAGCTGGGGCCGGGCCTCAACGTCCTCTTCGGCAAGAACGATCTCGGCAAGACCAGCCTCGGTGATGCGGTGCGTGCGGCGCTCTTGCTGCCGTCGACGTCGTCGGAGGCGAAGCAGTACGCGCCGTGGGGCACCGCGCACGTGCCCTACGTGCGCGTGACGTTCGAGCATCGCGAGCAACACTTCCGCGTCGAGAAGCGCTTCGCCGAGGGCACGCGCACCTACGCGCTGCTCGAGCACTCGCGCGACGGCAGCGTGTGGGCGAAGCAAGAAGAGCGACGCGCGGTCGATGCCGAGCTGCGCAAGATGCTGGGTTGGGGCGTGCGCGAGCCGGGGGGCAAGGGCGCGCCCAAAGGGCTGCCGCGGTCGTTTCTCACCACTGCGCTGCTCGGGCGGCCGAACGAGCACGAGGCCGTGTTCACCGCGGATCTCGTCGCGGACAGCGACGGCAGTGGCCGCGATCGACTCGCCGAAGCGCTGCAGACGTTGGCCGAAGATCCGCTGTTCAAGCGCATGCTCACCACGGCGCAGCATCAGGTCGATGCGGTGAAGCTCGCCGACGGCACGTACAGCCGCCGACGCGAGTCGCCGATCGTGAAGATCGGCGAGCGCATCAAGCTGCTGCAGCAGGAGCACGAGCAGCTCATGAACGCGCTGCAGGAGAGCCAAGGCGTCGAGGCGGCGGTGCGCGGCCACCTCGAGCGCCGCGCCGAGCTCACCGTCGCGGTCGAGGCCGCGCGTCACGAGCTCGCCGAGCTCGACGCGCTGCACCTCGCGGGGCTGCGCATGCGCGAAGCGGACGAGCGCGCACAGGCGGCGCGTCGGCGCGTGGACGAGCTCGATGCACTGCTCGCGAAGCGCGACGCGCTCGCGACCGAGGCCGCGACGTTGCAAGCGGCGATCGCCGAGGCCGAGCGTGCGGTCGCGAACGCGGAGCTCGAGCTGCACTCGGCGAGCGCACGCGAGCGCGAGGCCGAAGCGTTGGTCGCGAAGGTCGCCGAGGATGCGGCTGCGCCCACGCGCGCGCACGAGCAGGCGCTGCAGCAGCGCAAGCTGCAGCTCGATGCGCAGCACGAGCGTGCGATCGCGAAGCGCCAGGCGGTGATCGCTGCGCTCGCGCTCGAGAGCGAGGCGCGCACGACCGAGCGTGCCGCCGACGATGCACACGCCAACGTGCGCCGCCGCGAGACCGCGCAGAACGAGCGCGCGCGTGCGCTCGCGCAGGCCGAAGCGCGCGCACGCGAGCTGACCCAGCTCGCGGCGTGGTGGACGTGGCAGGAGACCCAGGCGATCACGGCAGCGCTCGTGCGTGACGATGCGGAGGCCAGCTCGCTCGCGGCGCAATCGCGGCTGCGTCGGGAGGCCGCCGAGCGCGATCGTGCCGCGTTGGCGCCGCTGCCCGATCGTGCGCTGCTCGAGGCGCTGCGCGGGCTCGAAGCGCGACGTCAGCTCGCCGAGCACCAGGCTGCGGTCGGCTTCGCGGTGCGGCTCGAGCTGAAGGACGACGCGCGCATCACGATCGCGAGCGACGGCGGCGATGCACGCCCGCTCGCCGGTGCGCGCGAGCTCGCGGCGGAGCGCGAGCTGACGATCGCGATCGCGGAGCTCGGCACGATCGCGATCGCAGCGGGCAGCGCAGCGTTGCGGCGCGAGCTCGTCGACGCGCGTGCGCGCTGGCAGAGCGATGCCGTGCCGGTGCTCGCACAGCACGGGCTCGCCGACACGAATGCGTTGG
>DASZPU010000793.1:0-13991 GCA_035550195.1 Nannocystaceae bacterium | reverse complement strand
CACGACGACGACGGCATCTCGCACGCGATTCCGATCTTCAACGTCGGCAGCCTGCGTGCGAGCCAGCGCTACTATCGCGAGCAGCTCGGCTTCACCGTCGAGTGGGACCACGGCGATCCACCCGACTTCGGCGCGGTCGTGCGCGATCACGCCGTGCTGTTCCTCTGCCAAGGCTGTCAGGGTCATCCCGGCGGATGGATCATGATGTTCACGCCCAACGTCGACGATCTGCACCGCGAGCTCGTGGAGCGCGGCGCGATCATCGAGCGGCCCCCCACCAACATGCCGTGGAATCTGCGCGAGATGCTGGTGAAGGACCCCGACGGCAACACGATGCGCTTCGGCAGCCGCATCGAGCACTGACCCTGTAGTCGATCGCACGAACAAAACCGCAGACGCGGCGACCGGCTCCGGCAACTGGGGAGCGATGGTCGCGAACACGCGCTCGCTCCTGGCGTGCCTCCTCGCGGTGGGGCCCGCTTGCTACACCGGCCTGCACGGGGGCGCAGGCCAGCACGGCGACGCGGGTGACGTGGGCGATTCCGCCGACGATGCGCCGTCGCGCGACGACGATGCCGACTCGGGCGACGACGGCGAAGCGCCCGACGACGCGTGCGGCACGGTCGAAGTCGGCGCGTCTCCGCTCGCGCGCCTCACCCACGCCGAGTACGACCACACGATCGTCGACCTGCTCGGCATCGACACGCACCCCGCGAGCGCGTTGCCGCCCGACGGCGTGTCGGGCTTGTTCGCGCACAACGGCGAGATGGCGCCGTCGAGCTATGCGGTCGAGGTCTACCAGGATCTCGCGGAGTCGCTCGCGGCCCAAGCCGATCTCGCGACGCTCGTGCCCTGCGATCCCAGCGTGATCGACGAGCGCGAGTGCGCGCAGCAGTTCATCGCAGGCTTCGGTCGCCGCGCGTTCCGTCGCGATCTCGACGCGGCCCAGATCGAGCGCTTCTTGCAGGTGTACGACGACGGCAAGGACGACGCGACGTTCGACGACGGCATCCGCCTCGTGATCGAAGCGATGCTGCAGTCGCCGTCGTTCCTCTACCGCATCGAGTCGGGCGTGCCCGCAGCGGGCGACACCTACGTCGCGCTCGACGACTTCGAGCTGGCATCGCGGCTCTCCTACTTCCTGTGGCGCTCGATGCCCGACGATGCGCTGCTCGACGCGGCCGCGAGTGGTGAGCTCGGCAGCGACATCGAGACGCACGCGCGCCGCATGCTCGAGGACCCGCGCGCCGAGCGAGCGATCCTCTCCTTCTACGGCGATCTGTTCGCGCTCGACACCATCGGCGCGATCTACAAAGACCCCGAGCTGTTCCCCGATTTCTCGGCGGAGCTCGCGAACGACATGCGCACCGAGCTCGAGCTCTTCGTGCTCTCGGCGTTGCGCGATGGCGACGCACGGCTGGACACGTTGCTCGGCGGCAGCCACTCCTTCGTCAACGCGCGCCTCGCCGCGCTCTACGGCATCGCGGCACCGGCGGGCGACGAGTTCGCGCGCGTCGAGCTCGACCCGACGCGTTTCCGCGGCGTGCTCACCAAGCCGATCTTGATGAGCCTCGCGTCGCACGATCAACGCACGTCGCCGACCTTGCGCGGCAAGCTCGTGCGCACGCGCATCTTCTGCCAAGACCTGCCGCCGCCGCCCGACGACGTGATGACGACGATCCCCGCGCCGGGCGAGCTGTCGACGCGCGAGTGGGTGCAGCAGCGCCTCGAGAATCCCGCGTGCTCGGGCTGCCATCAGCTCATGGATCCCATCGGCCTCGCGTTCGAAGGCTTCGACGCGGTCGGCCACGTGCGCGACGAAGAAGACGGCCAGCCGATCGATGCCAGCGCGGAGATCGTCGGCACCGACGTCGCAGGTACGTTCGACGGACCTGGCGCGCTCGCCGACAAGCTGCTCGCGAGCGAAGAGGTCGGCGACTGTGCTTCGCGACAATGGTTCGAGCTCGGGCTCGGGCGCGCGCCGACCACCGACGATCTCTGCACCACCGAGAATCTCGCCGCGCAGTTCGCCGAGAGCGATCACGACATCGTCGAGCTGATGGTCGCGATCGCGACGAGCCCCGCCTTCCGCACCCGCCGTCCCGCCGAGGAGAATCCATGAAGCGCGATCACAAGTGGAGCCGTCGCGATCTCTTGCGTGCGCTCGGCGTGTCGGCGGCCGCCGCCCCGTTCATCCCGCTGCTCGAGGGTCACGCCGAAGATCCGACGCTGCCGAAGCGACTGGTCATCTTCACGCACCCCAACGGTGTGGTGCTCGATCAATGGCGCCCCACCGGCAGCGAGAACGACTTCGAGCTGTCGCCGATCCTCGCGCCGCTCGCAGCGTACAAGGATCGCATGCTCGTGCTCGACGGTGTCGATCTCGGCTATGGGATCGATCGCAGCAAGTCGAGCATCGGCCACTCCGGCATGGCCTCGCTGTGGACCGGCAGCAAGCCGATCTGGCAGGACGAGGAGCTGGAGAACGGCTGGGCGTCGGGGCCGTCGGTCGATCAAGTGGTCGCGAACGCGATCGGTGGACAGACCACCTTCGCGTCGATCCAGACCGGCGTGATCACGCAGCGCGCCGACGCGTTCATCCACACGCGTGCGCACTACGCCGACGCGATGCAACCGCTCGATTGCGAGGAGGATCCGCAGGCGGTGTTCGAACGCCTCTTCGGCGACTTCTCGGCCGAGCCCGGTGCGCTCGAGCGTCGCATCGCCGGGCGCCGCAGCGTGATCGATGCGGTGCGTGCGGACGTCGCCGCGTTGCAACCGAAGCTCGCGACCAGCGATCGTCATCGCCTCGACGAGCACCTCACCGGCATCGCGGAGCTCGAAGCACGGCTCGACGATCTACTGCCCCCGTCGTGCGAGGTGCCCGAAGCACCGGGCGACGTCGACTACGAAGCCGCGGAGAATCTCGAGGCCGTCACCGACATGCACATCGATCTGGTCGTGCGCGCGCTCGCTTGCGATCGCACGCGGGTGGTCGGGTTCCAATGGGGCCGCGAAGCGTCCACCGGATCGGCGCCGTGGATCGGCAGCGGCGGAATCCACACCCGCAGCCACGAGACCACCGAAGACTCGCTCGCGTATCGCACCGGCCTCGCGACGTGGTTTGCGTCGAAGTTCGCGCGACTCGTCGATGGGCTCGTCGCTGCCAACGCACTCGAGAACACGCTGCTCGTCTGGGGCAGCCCGATGGCGGTCGCCGATCTGCACACGAGCTGGAACATGCCGATCGTGATGATCGACGGCACCGGCTACTTCGATACCGGTCGTTGGCTGCGCTGGGGCAGCTACGAAGGCGGGTACGTGCCGAGCACCGGCGTGTCGAGCAACAAGCTGTTGGTGTCGATCTGCAACGCGATGGGTCTCGACGACGTGCAGTCGTTCGGCAACCTCGATGATCCGGAGCTGTGCAGCGGTCCGCTCGACGGGCTCACCTGATGGACGATGCGTTGCTGACGTGCCCGCGCTGCACGTCGCCGCTCGGCGACGGCGCGTGTGCACGTTGCGGCCTCGCATATCCCGAGCACGACGGCGTGCGTTGCTTGCTGCACGATGCCGATCAGGCCTGCGGGCGGTTCGCGGCGCGCTTCGACGAGGTCGCGCGCGAGAGCGCGGCGCAGCTCGCCGCGATCACCGACGAGCTCGCCCGCGATGCGATCGCGCGCGCACGATTGCAGGCGTTTGCCGCGGGCGTGCGCACGAGCGCAGCCACGATCGCCGCGTTGGCACCGCAGGCGCGCGCCGCTCGCGACGAGGCCGTTCCGTCGGTGGCCGGGCACGCGTCGCTCTTCGATCACTACGAGTACGTGTTCCGCGACTGGGCCTGGGACGACGCGGAGAACGAGCTCGCGTGCAACCGCGTGATCGAAGCGGCGGGCGATCCGACGCGCCCGCGAGTGCTCGTGCTCGGCGCAGGCGCATGCCGCCTCGCCTACGATCTGCACCACCGTCTCGATGCGCGCGCGACCGTGGCGCTCGACATCCAGCCGCTGCTGCTCGCGATCGCGTCGCGCATGTTCGCCGGCGACACGCTCGCGCTCGCCGAGTTCACCGCGAACCACCTCGCGACACCCCATGCCGTTGCGCTGCGATCGTTGCGTGCGCCGGCGCCCGCACGGCCCGGCCTCACGCTGGTCTGCGCCGACGCGACCCGACCACCGGTGCGCAACGCGAGCTTCGACCTCGTCGTGGCACCGTGGTTCCTCGATCAGCTGCACTGCGACGTGCGCGACGTGCTACCGGCGATCCACGGCGCGCTCGCGGACGGCGGCCGCTTCGTCTTCCACGGTCCGCTCCTGCATCCCCGCGGCAAGCCACTCGCGCGCTGCTTCACCGAGGCCGAGCTGCTCGCGCGCCTGCCGACCGCCGGCTTCGAGCCCTGCGCGCGGCGATGTGAAGCGCTGCCCTACCTGCGCGCGCCCGAGGGCAGCGCACGCACGGAGCCGGTGCTGACGATCGCGGCGAAGAAGATCGCCGGCGCCGATCTGCCGCCGTGGTTGCAGGGCATCGCGCTGCCGATCCCGCGCACCGCGAAGCGGCCGTCGAGCGATCCACTCGCGGCCGCGATCGCAGCGCTGATCGACGGCGAACGCTCCGCGCTGGCGATCGCCACGCTCTTGTCGCGCCGCGGCGGCCTCGCGCCCCACCTCGCGCTCGACGCGACGCTCGCAGGTCTACACACGCTCGTGCGTCAGTGATCGCGATGACGTCGGCGCTGCACCAGCCGCACGATGCCGCCGACCACGAGCCCGGTGCCGAGCACCGACACGCCGATCGCCGCACCCTCGAACGCGCGCGCACGTCGGCGCTCGTCGACGATGGTCTGCTCGTCGCGCGCACGATCGAGGCGGCGCGCATGGGTGCCCGCGAGCGCAGCGAGGCTCGCCGCACCCGCGAGCGACGCGACGCCGAGCGAGAGCAACGCCGTCCCCAACGGATCGACCGTACGACGTTGCACGCGATCGGGTGGTGGCAACGGCTGCGGTGGCGTCGGCGCCACCTTCGGCTCCGGCGGCGTCGCTCGTTCGTCGCCGAGCGTCTGCTCGCACAGCTTGATGCCTTCGCGCGCGTGCTGCCCGAACAAACCATCGGGCTCCGCCGCCATCACGCGCGCATACAGTGCGAGCGCATCCTTGCAGTTGCCGCGGAAGCGCTCGGCATGCGCCTGCGCGTAGAGGTGCCGCACGTCGCCGGTCTTCGCGTAGGCCTGCGCGGCGAGCTCGACGACTTCGTCGTAGCGCTCCGCCTCGAACGCGATCTGTGCGCGACGCTCGAGCTCCTCGACCGTGGGCTCGGTGGGCTCCTGCGCGGCCGCGGGTCGAGCCACGACGAGCGCAACGCACACGAGCAACGCACGCACCTTCACGCGAGCGCCAGCATATTACTTCTTGTCGGGATACAGCGCGTCGAGATCACGGGCGGGTGCGGTGGTCGTGGGCGTCGCTGCGCTCGCGCTGGGCCGCGCGCGATCGCGAGTCTTTCTGGTGCGCGACGACTTCGCAGGCCGCGACGTCGGCTCCGCTGCAACGCTGGGCTTCGGCGCCGGCACAGGCTCGGTGCGCGTCGGCTGGTCGCGCGCGGGCTCGCTGCGCGTGGGTGCCGGCGTGGCGATCGCAGCCTCGTCGATGCGCGCGGGCGCTTCGGGTTGCTCGGCCTGCGAAGTCGGCGACAACGCGATCCACCCGACGATCGCAGCCGCTGCGACTCCACCCACCGCGAGCACGGCCAGGGGCGCGCGCGATCGCGGGATCGTGGCGGTCGCGATCTCCCCGCGCACCGGCGGAGGATCGACGCGCGCGACGGTTTCCTGCACTTCGTCGCGGGCGATCGTGGGCTCGTCGATCGCGATCGTCGGCTCACCTTCGACGAGCACCACCGTGGGCGCGGTCTCGATCGCATCCTCGACCGGCTCGCGCACTTCGACGCGCGGATACGGTGGCATGCCGAACGACGCGCGCATCCACTGCGAGAGCGTGTCGACGCCGATGCGCAGCCGGGCCTGCTCGGCGAAGACCTCGAGATCGCGACGCACCGCGTCGGCGCTCTCGTAGCGATCGGCGCGATCCGTCGCGAGCGCACGCATGACGATCTGCTCGAGCTCGGGCGGATACCCATCGACGCGCTGCGACGGCCGCTCGAAGCGACCGCTCACCACCTTGTTGAGCACCGCGAAGTCGCTGTCGCCGAAGAAGAGCCGCTCGCACGTGGTGAGCTCGAACAACACCACGCCCAGCGAGAAGATGTCGCTGCGCCGATCCACGGTCTCGCCGCGGCACTGCTCGGGCGACATGTACCCGATCTTCCCCTTCATCGTGCCCGCGGTGGTCTCCTGGCTGCGCGTCGCCGCCTTCGCGATGCCGAAGTCGGTGAGCTTCACCGCGCCTTCGTAGCTCACCAGCACGTTCGACGGCGACACGTCACGATGCACGAGATCGAGCGCGCGCCCCTCGAGATCGACGCGACCATGCGCATGGTCGAGCGCCGATGCGATGCCGATCACGATCGTGAGCGCGACCGGGAGCGGCATGCCGCCGGCATGGCTCGCGGCGCCGAGCAGCTCGCGTGCGTTGCGACCGTGCACGTACTCCATCACGTAGAAGTACTCGCCCTCGGCCTCGCCGCTGTCGATCACCTGCACGACGTTGGGATGATCGAGATGACCGGCGAGCCGCGCTTCGTCGAGGAACATCTGCACGAAGGCGGCGTCGGCCGCGAGATGCGGGAGCACGCGCTTCAGCACCACGATCTTCTGGAAGCCACCGACGCCGCTCGCACACGCGAGATGCAGCTCGGCCATGCCACCGATCGCGAGGCGGCGCAGCAAGCGATAGCGTCCGACGCTCGTGCCGGGCGCGAGCAGATCGGCCTTTGCGACGCCCCCGTGCACAGGCGCCCAGCTTATCAGGATGCGTCAGCGCGCGCCGGGCGTCGGACCGTCGGGCACGATGAGCGAGCGCGTCCACTCGCTCAAGTCACGCACGAGCGAGTCGCGTTCGGGGCCCGCAGGGCACACGCGCACGAGCTCGCGCTTGAGCAGCTCGCGTGCGCGCGCGAGCCGGGTCGTCACCGTGCTCGCGGGAATCTCGAGCACCTCGCCGATCTCCGGCGTCGACAGACCATCCCAGTAGTAGAGCTGCAACGCGATCTGCAGATCGGGGGGCAGCTCCACCATCGCGCGCAAGAGCAGGTGATGTTGCTGCATGCGCGCGTAGATTGCGGTGAGCGAGGTCTTGCGCGACGGTCGATCGGCTTCCTCGTCGGCGAAGCTGCGCATGCGATCGTGGCGCGAGCTCGAGCGCAGATGCATGAGCATGTGATTGCGCGCGATGCCGAGCAGGTACGCGCGAAAGCTGGTGTGTACCGCCCGCCGCTCGATCTGTTGGATGCAGTCGAGGAACACACGCTGCGTCAGGTCCTCGGCGGCGTGGGTGAGTCGCACTTCGAGGAAGCGCCGCACCGTGGTGTAGTGACGCGCGACCAGCTCGTTGCCGGCCGAGCCGTCACCGCCGCGCCACTGCTCCAACAGCTCGAAATCGCTGGGGTCCATCGCCGACGACGGGGGATTGCAGGGTAGCATGGCCTCGCGACGCTACGTTGCACGAGCGCGGCACTTCGTCTGCGCCGAGTTGATAACCTCGATCGTGGTGGCACGCACGGTCGCGCTCGCGCTCTTCGGCATCGGCCTCGGTGCCTGCATCGCGCGCGATCGGCTGGTGTGCAGCGACGACACGCAGTGCACGTTGCGCGACGACGGCGTGTGCATCGACGGCGGATGTGCCTACCCCGATGGCGATTGTGCGTCGGGGCTTCGCTTCAGCGACTTCGCGGGCGAGCGCTCCGGCCAGTGCGTCGAAGGCGACATCGCCGAGGGCTCGAGCACCGCACCCACGACGACCCAGTCGACCAGCACGAGTGCGTCGGAGAGCTCGGGATCGGCGGAGAGCTCGGGTAGCACGAGCGAGCCCGGCACCAGCGACGAAACCGGACCGATGCCCTCGGTGTGCGACGACGTCGCGTGCTCGGGCAACGGCACGTGCGTGCCGATCGACGACGCGCCCACCTGTGCGTGTGCACCGGGATACTTCGGTGTCGGCCTCGAGTGCGTGCTCGATCCCTGCGACAGCGTCACTTGCTACTTCGTCGACGACGTCATGGGCGACGACGCGAACGACGGCAGCCGCGAGCTGCCATGGCGCACGCTCGGCCGCTTGTCGATGGCGTTCGCGGACGCCCAACCCGGCGATCACTACCTGCTGAAGCGCGGTGGCGTGTGGGGCGACGCGGATGGTGGCTATCGCATCACGATCGCGAACGTCGAAGGCACCGAAGCCGCGCCGATCGTCGTCGCGGCGTACGGCCCGCTCGAGGACGGCGCACCGCGGCTCTTCCCCGGGCTCGTGCGCATCGCGAACGCCAGCCACATCGTGCTGCGCGACCTCGACATCGAAGACGATCCCGACGATCCCGAGGTCGCCGCGCTCTACGGCACGCGCCCGTGCGTGTGGCTCGACGACAGCGATCACGTCGTCGTGCAGGACAACCGCATCTCGAGCTGCAACGCGCGCGGCGTGTGGGTGTCGTACGGCTCTTCGTACACGACGACCATCGGCAACTCGATCCGCAACTGCGGCGCCGACGGGGTGTCGATCATCGACCTCACCTGGCTCGAGCCGATCCCCGGCGTCGGGCCCCACCACTGGGTCATCGACAATGTGATCGAGACCAGCGGCGCGTCCAGCATCGTCGCGATCATCCAGTCCGAAGAAGTGATGGTCGGTGACGCGAAGATCGTGCGCAACCGCGTCAGCGACAGCGGCTCGTTCGGAATCCAGAGCGCGACCACCGGCTACACCTGGATCGTCGACAACGTGGTCGCACGCGCGATGGGCACGGACGTGTGGATGGGCGCGCTGAACGTCTCCGCACAGGGCGATGCCCAGCTGACCGGCAACATCGCGTTCGAGCACGCCGGCAACGGCATCCACGTGCAGCACACGGCGCGCGTCGAGGCCAACACCGTCGTGCACGGCAGCATGGTCGGTCACGCGATCGTGGTCGACGACCTCGGACAGCTCAGCGCGACCGACAACCTCGTCTTTGCGAGCGAAGGCGACAGCGTGCACGTGGAGGCCGGCGCACCGGTCGATCACATCGTGATGCTCGACGACCAGGTCTACGGCGACGAGCAGTGCAGCTTCAGCGCCGCGAGCACGATGTACGATCTCGCGAGCTGGCGCCGCAGCACCGGCTTCGATCTCGCATCGACCTGCGAGCTCGTGCCCGGCATCGGCGACTTTCCGCCCGGCGTGCGCATCGCGGACTGGGACGCGGCCTTCATGGACGCGTTCGTGCCCGATTCGACCTGGGCGCACTGCGCCGAGCCCGTCGGCGCACGGGACTGCGACGGCGAGCCGCGTGGCCCTGCGATCGCAGCGATCCCCGGCTTCGACGAGAGCAACGGCGTCGGCTGGGCCGGCCCGCTGATCGTGCGCCAGCGCTACGACGTGCTGCAGTGATCAACCTTCGCCGGGTTGCTCGGACTCGAGGAACGACGGCATCGGTTGGGTGTCGTCGAGCAGCATCTGCATGTAGTCGCCCACGTCGATGTCACCGGCCTCTTGGATCTCGGTGCCTTCCCACGTGAGGATGATGGTGCAGTGGCTGTCGTTGGGGTAGCGCCAGTACGGGATGAAGTAGCCCAGGTTGTCGCGGGTGTCGTATTGCGCGACGAGCTGCTGCGTGTCTTCCCACCACTTCTCGTGGATCTCGTCTTCCGTGATGCCGGGGAAGAAGCGCTCGTACGAATAGCGCGAGAAATTGTAGTCGCGGCGGAAGAAGGTCGTGGCGAGACGATCGTCGGGGAACGTGTCCGCGAGCATCTCGTTGATGAGGCCGAAGTCTTCACCGAGCTCGGAGAACTCCGGCACCATCTCGAGGATCGAATCGATGTCCCACGACATGCGGATCTGATCGTGCAACGGCTTGCTGTTCGTCGAGTTGGGGAAGATCGGCCCCGAGTCGTCGAGCAAGTAGCCGCGCTCGGCGTTGAGCTGGCTGCGTAGGAAGTAGTAATTCGCCAGCGAGCCCGCACCGCCGGCGCTGCAGCCCACCACGTACATGCGCGGGATGACCGGGAACTGCTCCTGCATCCATCCGATCGCCGCTTGCACGTTCGCGTGCCCGGCGTGGTGGAACTCGAGATCGGGCTCTTCACCGAGTGGATCGACGTACGTCGCCACCGAATTGCCGGTGTGCACGTCGCCGGTGCAGTACGGCATGAACACCATGTTCCAGTCGCGCACCGGATTCGTGTCGAGGTAGCGCAGCAAGAGCGGCGTGTGCTTGCCGATCTGCCCTTCCATGTGATCGTCGGGAATGCCGTCGGGATTCGCCGCACCGAGCACGCCTTCGCGACCCGAGCAGCTGTCGAAATCCCAGCAACCACCGCCGGGCTCGAACAACACCATCAGATCCTTCGAGCCTTCGTAGTAGTTGACGAAGAACTTGTACTGCGTGCCGTTGCCGCACACCGTCTCGGGCAGCTCGACCTTGAGCCACTCTTCGTAGGCCGGTCGCGGCGGCTCTTCGACGCCCGTGCTGCTGCTCTCGTCGATCGCACCGCTGCTGCTCGAGCCACTCGTCGACAGCGTCGTGGTAGTGCTGCTCGTGCTCGCGGCCGCCGTGCTCGACTCGCCTTCTTGCGAGCCGCCGCCGCCCGGATCACTGCAGCCGACGAGCACGCACGCGAGGAAGGCAGGTGCACGCATCACATCGCACGTTGCCGCGGTTTCGCACGCGTGTCGAGCGGCCACGCTATCCTTTCGCGCATGGTCGACCCCGTCGAGTTCGTGGATGCGATGCGCGACTACTTCGCGGGCGAGAAGGCCGCGGGCCTGTTGCTCGCCGGCGCGGGTGTGCTCTTTCTCGCCGCGACCGCATACGCGGCACGCACCCACACCGGCGGCTTCATGCTCGGCCTCGCGATCCCACTCGGTGTCGTCGGGCTCGCGGCGCTCGTCGGCGGCATCGTGCTCTTCGTGAAGACGGGTCCGCAGGTCGACGCGCTGGTCGAGCTCTACAACCGCAGCGCCACCGACTTTCTCGCGCAGGAGCTGCCGCGCATGCAGAAGGTCAACGCGAACTGGCCGCGGCTCGAGACCGTGTGGACGATCATGATCGCGGTCGCGCTGGGCTCGATCTGGCTGTCGAGCCGCGAGTGGCTGCACGGGCTCGCGCTCGCACTGTTGGTAGTCGGCACCCTGGCAATGTGCACGGACGTCATCTCCGAGCGCCGTGCGCGGGTCTACATCGCGCGCATCGAGGCCCTCGGCCGCTGACCGTGCGCCACTCTTCCGCTCGACGTGTCGATCCTTCGTGGGACCCTGTCGAGCCCCGTCCCCGCGGGCGTATGCTGCGCGGGGTGTCCGAGCCCGCCGCAGAGATCGCAGACGCGATCGCCCGTGCGCGCGAGGCCTGGCCGCGCCTCGACGTCGACGACGCGTCGCTGTCGGCGTGGCTGCTCGAGCGCGTCGATGCGCGCACGCCGTTGTCGCGCATGCACGTCGGCGATCTGCTGCTCGCGTGTGCGTGTGCGCGCGGCGATGCGGCTGCGCTCGCGGCCTTCCATGCGCTCTTCGGCAGCGACCTCGCGAGCGTGTTCGCGCGATCGCGTGCGCGGGGCACCGATGTCTCCGATCTACGGCAGCTCCTCGACGTGCACCTCTTCCTCGCGGACGGCGATCGCCCGCCGCGGATCGCCGAGTATCGCGGCGCGGGCTCGCTGCGCACGTGGGTGCGCGTGGTCGCGACCCGCATCACGCTGAACGCTGGTCGGCGCAAGTCGACGCGCGACGACGAGCTCACCTCGCAGATCGAGCGTCGCCTCGAAGAAGACGGCGATCTCGAGCTCGACTGGCTGCGCGAGCACTATCGTGCCGCGTTCCGTCAAGCGCTCGCGTCGGCGCTCACCGAGCTGTCGCCCGGCGATCGCAGCTTGTTGCGGCTCGCGGTCGTACACGATCTCTCGGCCACTGGCATCGCAGCGATCTATCGGGTGCATCGCGCCACCGCCAAGCGTTGGATCGCGCGCGTACGCGAGCTCGTCTACGACACCACGCGTGCGAAGCTGCTCGCTGCGCTCCGCATCGACGGAGAAGAGCTCGACAGCATCATGCGGCTGATCGACAGCCGGCTCGAAGCCAGCGTCCGTCGGGCTCTCGCCACTACAGGCGAGAGCGATGACGTTCGCTGAGCAGTGTCCGGCCGCCGAGCAGCTCGCGTGCTTCCTCGACGGCTCGCTCGCACCGTCGGAGCTCGCCGAGCTCGAGGTGCACCTCGGCGGGTGTGATCGCTGCTGTGCGATCGTGGCCGAGCTCGCGGGCGGACCCGACGAGGCCGAGCCGCCGCGCAACGACGGCTTCGACGATCGCGTCGCGCTGGGCAAGCTCGGTCGCTACGTGCTGCTCGAGCGCGTGGGCGCCGGCGGCATGGGCATCGTCTGGGCCGCGTACGACACCGAGCTCGAGCGTCGCGTCGCGGTGAAGCTGTTGCGCTCGCAGAGCGGCGACGCGGGTGCGGATCGTCGCCGCCGTCTCGTCCGTGAAGCGCGGGCAATGGCGCGCGTGTCCCATCCCAACGTCGTCGCCGTGCACGACGTCGTCGAGGAAGACGATCGCGTGTTCATGACGATGGAGCTCGTCGTCGGACGCACGCTCTCCGCATGGCTGCGCGAGGGCAACCGCGACTGGCGTGCGATCGTGGCGGTGTTCGTCGCGGCGGGGCGTGGGCTGGCGGCTGCGCACAGCTGCGGCGTGGTGCATCGCGACTTCAAACCCGACAACGTGATGCTGAGCGAGCGCGAAGGCGCAGCGCCGCACGTGCGCGTCGGCGACTTCGGGCTCGCACACACCGGCTTCGACATGCCGTCGTGGCCGAGCGAAGCCCCGAGCACGCCCGTGCACGACGACAGCTCGGTGTCGATCGCGGGGTTGGTGGGCACGCCGGCGTACATGGCTCCCGAGCAGTTCACGGGCGGCGCGATCGATGCGCGCACCGATCAGTTCGCGTTCTGTATCGCGATCTGGGAGGCGCTCTTCGGGGTGCGTCCGTTCCACGGCAACAACGTGTCGGCGCTGGCCGAAGCGATCGCGAGCGCCCACGTCGATCCTCCCAGCGATCGTCGCGGCGTGCCGGCGCGGCTCGAAGCGGTGCTGCGACGCGGGCTCGCGCGCGAGCCCGACGCGCGCTGGCCCAACATGGACGCGTTGCTCGACGCGCTGGAAGACACGCTGCGTGGTCGACGTGCGTTGCTGTGGATCGCCGCGGGCATGCTCGCGACCGGCTCGATCGTCGCGCTCGCTTGGCCCGCGCGATCGCAGTGCGACACCACGCCGCCCTGGCTCGTGAACGCATGGAGCGAGGCCGCACGGGCGCGTGTCGTGGATGCCGCGACGGCGCGTGGCGACGTGGCGGCTTCGTTGGCGACCCCGCTCGTGCAGGCCGTCGACGAGCAGGTCGTGGCGCTCGCCGATGCCTTCGCACGGAGCTGTCGCGCGACCTTCGACGATCACGTCGCGACGGCGCAGGATCACGACGCTCGCATCGCGTGTCTGCAGCGCAGCGCGGCGGCCATCGGCGTGCTCGCGGAGTTCGCCTCGACCACCGACGCACAGGGCCTCGCGCGCGCGCTGCGGGGCAGCGAGGCGATCGGCGACAAGGGCGAGTGCGACGAGCTCGCGCGCATTCGTAGCGATCTGCCCTGGCTGGACGGCACCGGCGATCGCACGCGCGCGCTCGAGCTCGAGCTGACGATCCAGCGCGCGTCCCAGCTGCGCCGGCTCGGCGAGCTCGCCAACGCGCGCGAGCTGCTCTCCGCGGTCGCGGCGGCGAACGAGCCCGGGCTGGAGACGCTCGCGGTCGCAGCCGAGTACGAGCTCGCGCTGCTCGAGCAACGCGAGCTCGGCACGAGCGCGCGC